>JAWOHE010000045.1:0-45529 GCA_046485285.1 bacterium | reverse complement strand
CGAACTCGCCCACTTCGGAGTGTAACAGAGTATGACAAACGGTTTGATTCCCCGCGTTGCCAAAGCAATCATTGCGGTGTCGTACTTGTACGCGAAGCTGAAACTGCCGCCCGACTCACTCTGCACCGACCCCCATTCCAGACCTTCTCGCGCCCACCCGATTCCGACTGCCGCGGCCGAGTCCGACCAGGCATCCCAGCCCTCCACGGGATTGGCGCCCTGCCGCCAGTCCCTCCACATCGCTAGCTGGAACAGATGCGAGCCGAACAGGTCTTTGCTGTTCTCAGTCTGAGCGATGCCATAGACCCGGGCACACAAGTCAGCCGAGGTTGGCGGAGGCTGGTACGACCCGCCGGGTAGCACAATGCTACCGTACTCGTATGGATCGTAAGGGTTGTAGTAGTAATTGATGCTGTCCGACCCGGACCGGGTGAATTTGAATTCGTACTGCTTGCCTTTGGTGAAGGAACGCCCCAGTTCCATCTGGATGTTGTTGAACTTGAGCCAGGTATGGCTTCCGCCCGGGGTTCGGTTCTCTTCCTCAGCCACGACCTGACCGGCCGTGATATCCCTGATTTCGAGATTGTATGCTCCGCCCGCACCATGGTCACCGGCAAACAGCTCCACATATCCACCCGTCGCGCTGTCCAACTGGTCCCAGTTGCAGGTGACGGTCTGGGAGATGTAGTCATTCGGGTGCGGTGTAGGACGTGTCCAGCCTGACCAGATCGCAGTTCTAGGTTCCACGGAATATGCACGGACGAGCGCCCACGAGCACCCGACCGCTACGCAGAGCAGTATCAATGCTCTTCGCATTTCGTCCTCCTATCGTCTGATGATCTTAACGAACTCTCTCTGCCCTGACGACGTTGCCTCGACGAAGTACAGCCCGGGCGACAGTTCACCGAAGTCCAGCTTCATCATCTGAGCAACCGGCACCTGCGGTAGCGCGACTCTACGGCCGGCGATATCTCGAACGCTCACCTCTCGAATGTCGGTCTGACCTATGTCCAGGAAGCACCACCGAGTCACCGGGTTTGGCCTTACCCGTAGAGCCGACTGCGACGGTTCAGCCCGCGTCCGTGGCTCCGTAATGCCGACGGCCGTCGTCTCGAAGATCGCTACCCCGGCATCCCACATCGCGGCGTAGAGCAGACCGTCGCTGTAGTGTAGTCGTCTCACTCCATAAGGAGTACTTGCCCCGCCGGTCCGGCGCGGATGCGCCGGGTCGCTCACGTCGTAGACCTCGACACCATGCGTACCGCCGACGAAGAGGCTGTTCTCGTTCAATGCCACGTCTAGCGGCCAGATGCCGGTCGGCGTTGCCGAGAGCATCCGAGGTTGAGCCGGGTTTGCCACACTGTAGACGAATAGCGTGTCACCCGAAAAATAGGCGAAGGTGTCCCGGACTGCAATGCCTGCCGACCACCGCTCCACACTGCCCACAATATGAGGGGCTGTGGGGTCCGCGATGCTGACAATCTGAAGCCTGCGGCTCATCAGGTAGGCAAACGAGTTTTGCACCGCCAGGCCGAAGGCGGTTCCGTCCTGCGTTTGACAACTCCCCACCAGCACCGGCTCCCGGGGCCGGGCGACGGAGACGACCTCGAAGCGGTTGGTTTCGGCTACATATACGAAGTTGTCGCGAACAACCACGGCCTCCGGCGGGTTGAAGGCATTTATCCCGCCAATCGTCACTGGTCGGGTCGGATCCGTGACGTCAACCGCACGCAGACTTGCCCACGAAGGAGTGAAGCCTATGTAGGCAATGCTGTCCGCTACCGCAACCGCCTTGGTCGATACCCGGCGGGTGCTGTCAACACTGCCCAACTGACGGGGACTTGCCGGCGTACTGACATCCAGTATCGCCATTCCGAAACTGGTGGCACCAATATATGCCCGTGAGCCGGCAACACACACTTCCTCCGCAAACCCGGCACGAAGGAGCGAGGTATCAACTGCCGGCATGTTCAAGTTGCTGATATCCAATACCGTCAGCCCGGCGAATCGGTCCGCCACGTAAGCTCGTTCGGTCAGAAGATTGACCCAGGCACCACAACCCTCTCCGGGCGTAGGCGTGCTGCTGATGATACGCGGGCGCGTGCTGTCTGTAATGTCAACGATGCGGAAGGTATGCCCGCCGGTGTAATACCCGGACAGAAACGCCAGCGTTTCCGCAAGGAAGATGTCATACCCGCCGGCATCGTCGAGATGGCCCAGACGCCGCGGTGCAGCCGGACTGGAGACATCGAGTATCTCGAACCGCAGCCAGTCCGGCTGGTTCGGGTCCATGAAGCTCACGCACAGGATGTTTCCGCGGGCTTCGACCGAAATCGGCACCCCGGGATAGCTGCCGACCCGGCGCGGATTGGCCGGGTCGCTCACGTCCAGTGCATACAGTCCCCAGCGGTCGGCCAGAAACGCGGCGTTGCTCGTTACCGTGACCGCATCGCCCGAGTCCCGGCAACTGCCGAGCAGATACACGTTCTCCGGGTTGGCGATGCTGTAAATCTTGAAGGTGTCGTTCGGGCCGGAGAGCGACTGGGTCAGGTAGAGAAACGTGTCCCGGATGCAGAAGTCGCTGAGCAGGGTCGGGGTCCGGCTGCGGAGCACCGGGTTGCGTGGGTCGGCGATGTTCCAGACCTCGATGCCGGCCTGGCCGGTCCGGGCACCGATGTATAGAAACGAGTCCCGGACCGCGGCCTGAGTTACCAGTCCCATCGCCTGCGGCTCGGACAGGACCTGCGGGTTGTCCGGGTCCGCGAAGTTGATGATGGCGACCTGGCTGCCGAGCGAGAGAAACACGAGCGAATCCTGGCCCGTGACTTCGACCGACGGTCCCCGGCCCCACTTGCCGACCATCCGCAGGCCGCCTGAGTCCGAGAGCGGCGAAGCCGGTAACGGTGCGTTGATGCCCGGGATCTCCAGCCCGCGTTCATTCAGCCAGCGGCCCCGAAGCCGCGGATGCACCCGGCTGAGCGAGTCTATCACCGCCTCATGCGCCGCGAAACCCGCCATCCGACCCTGTCCGGACGCGAGGCAGAGCATTCCCACCAACCCGAGAAGAACAAGTGTCCTTTTCATCATGCGATGTTAGGCCGCCCGCCGCTTTCTGTCAAGGCCCGGGCCAGCCGCGCCCGGTCGCGGGCCGGCCATCTCGACCCCTGCGACTGCGCTCAGAGCTTGCCCAGAGGTACCCGAAGGGGCAGGCTCTGTCGCGATTCTTTCCGTCAGGCGGACATCGCGGCGATGAAGCCGCTCCTGCCGAAAGCGGACCAGGCATCGCGGCCTCGGCCGCCCGCCCACCGGCTGCGATGAGCTCGACGGCACGGGGGAAGTCGGAGTGGGCGAACGGGTCGACGTCGGGCTCGACGTGCTTCCGTCCCGGCCCGGCGACCGCTGAGTCCGGGCCCGGTCGGTCAGTGCGAGTAGCGGAAGTCCCGCCCGACCTCGAACCAGACCCGCACCGTCATCGGCGCGTAGCCGTACGACCGGGGCTTGGCGAAGTCGGTCAGCCCGGCCAGCAGCGTGACCGGCCCGAGCGGCGTGTTGCCGACGAACCCGGCGCCCGCGCTCCAGTGCAGGTCGGCGAGCAGGGTCGCGTCCTCGACGAGCCGGTCCGGCCGCTTGAACCCGGCGGCCGCGCCGAAGAACCGGACGCAGAGCGGGTAGTCCGCCCGTCCGAACAGGTTGGCGATGACGATGTCGAGCGCCGGCTCGAAGCTCAGGATGTACGGCGACGAGAACTCCTCGTGCGCGAACCCGGGCAGGCTCGCGCCGCCGGCGTGGAAGTACTCGGCCCGCACCGAGTCGCCGAAGGAGAACCCCGCGGACCAGTTCTCCCGGAACAGCAGTCGCCGCCCGAGCGGGCTGACCCGGGTCCAGCGCACCTCGGCCCGGATGAGGTCGCGCGCGGGCGCGTGCACCGACATCGAAGTCCTCACCTCCGCCGCGAACGCCAGGCCGGACCGCGGCAGAGACAGGTCGTCGAGGTTGTTGAACTCGAACCGCGCGCTCGGGCCGACCAGCAGGTCTTCGCGCGGCAGGTCGCGCAGTGCCGGCGGCACGACGGCAGGCAGTCGGTATCGTGCCCGGCGGCGGCCGAACCCTCCGGTGACGTACGCATTGCGACCGAGCCCGAAGCCAAGCTCGACCTGGGCGCCGTCGACCTCGACCCCATACTCGGCCTGCAGGACGCCGGTCTCGTAGCAGGAACGCTGGATCGTGCTCCAGCTTCCCTCGAAGCGGTACCCGAACGGCAGGGTCAGCAGCCGCGCGCCGGTCAGCCCGGCCCGGAACTCGGTCGGGTCGCCGAGCTGGACCGCGCCCCAGGCGCTCGCCCCGGTGCCCCAGAGGTTGCCCTGGCCGACCTCGAGCCCGAGCCCGACCCGGTCCGCGTTGTCGTAGCGGAGTCCGAACAGGTAGAAGCCGTAGGCCCGCTCCTGGACCTCGATGACGACGTCGACCGATTCGGCCGGCCCGAGAACGAGCCGGTAGTTGACGTCGTCGAACAGCCCGGTGTTGTACACGCGGACGAGGTCGTCGCGCAGCCTGCGCAGGAGCAGGTACCGGCCCGGCCTCGTCTCGACCAGCGGCCGGAGCGTCGCACGCCGCGTCACCCGGAGCCCGTCGAGCCGGACGCTTCGTACCACCGGCATCGGCCGTGGCGCGATCGCCCGTCGGTACCGGGCCGTCTGCCGTCCGGCTAGGAGTTCGCGGATGTGCGGCAGGGCGGCCTCGGCCGCCCGCTCGCCGGCCGCGATGAGCTCGACGGCGCGCGGGAAGTCGGAGTGGGCGAACGGGTCAACGTCGGGCTCGATGACGATGTCGGCCAGCCCCGTCTGCCGGGCGAGGTCCTCGACCCCGACCAGGTCCATGCTCCGGGAGACGATGTCGATCAGCGAGATGCCGGTCTCCGGGGTGCGCTTCATCGTCTTGCTCGCGATGATCAGGTCCGGCTCGAACTCGAGCAGCGGCTCGACCGGCAGGTACTGCTGGACCCCGCCGTCAACCAGCTCCATCGAGTCGAGCAGTTCGGGCGCGAACACGCCCGGTATCGCGATGCTGGCGCGGATTGCCTGCGCCAGCCGCCCGCACCGCATCACCTCGAGCCGGCCCGAGACCAGGTCGACCGCCACCGCCCGGTACGGAATCGGCAGGCTGTCGAAGTCGAACCCGCTGTTGTACTCGAGCTCGGCGAGCAGGTCCATCAGCAGGAACTCGACCTGCTGGAGCGGCACGATGCCGCTGGGCAGTGAAGGCACGAGCCTGCGGTGCCCGAGTCGAAAAGCGTAGCGGCTGTCGTGCTGGCGCTCGGCCAGGTAGCGCGCGCCCAGCGGCACGCCGGCGCTGAACAGGTGACCCCAGTTGGCGCCGGCCGCGATGCTCTCGATCTCCGCCGCCCGCAGTCCGGCCGCGTACAGCCCGCCGACCAGCGAGCCCATGCTGTTGCCCGATATCGCGACGACGTCGATGCCCTCGCGCTCAAGCACCTTGAGCACCCCGATGTGGGCCGTTCCGAGCGCGGCCCCGCCCGAAAGGGCGAGGCCGATTCGCGCCGGCCGGCCGTCCGGCTGGGCCGCGGCGAGCGCCGCAACCGCGGCGAGCGCAAGGACAACCTTCATCATCGGCTCATTCTAGACGGGCGCATCCGCGATGCAACCGCCCGGAACATGTTCCCATCGCGCCCGGCCGGGCTATACTTCTCCGTGCCCTGCCACGCCTGCCCGGTCGAATGCGGCGCCGACCGCGCCGCCGGTCCCGGCGCGTGCAGCGCGACCGACCGCTTTGAGGTGTCGAACATCCAGCTCCATCACTGGGAGGAGCCGCCGGTATCAGGCACGCGCGGCTCGGGCACGGTCTTCTTCTGCCACTGCAACCTCCACTGCCGGTTCTGCCAGAACTACCGGATATCCCAGCTCGGCCGCGGTCGGGCCATCGACCCGGCCGAACTCGAGGCCGCCATCCTCGGCCTCGCCGACGCCGGCGCGCACAACATCAACCTCGTTTCGCCGACCCAGTACACCGACCTGCTCGTGCCCCTGCTGGGACGCCTGGTGCCCCGCCTCGCTGTCCCGGTCGTCTGGAACTCGAACGGCTACGAGAAGCTCGACCGTATCCGCCGGCTCAAGGGACTGGTCCGGGTCTGGCTGCCGGACATCAAGTACTTCTCCGACGACCTCGCCGTCGCCTGCTCCTTCGCCCCGCGTTACTTCGAGTTCGCGACCGCCGCCGTCCGCGAGATGCTCCGCCAGGCCGGGCCCAACGAGTACGACGACGACGGCGTTATCCGCTCCGGCATCATCATCCGCCACCTGGTCCTGCCCGGCCACGCCGACGACAGCATCCGGGTTCTCGACTGGATTGCCCGCGAGCTCGGCACCGGGGTCGCCGTCAGCCTGATGGCCCAGTACTACCCGGCCTGGCGCGCCCGCGAGCTTCCCGGCTTCGACTGCCGGCTCGCGCCCGGCGAGTACCGCCGCGTCAGCGACCGCCTCCACGAACTCGGTTTCGAGCAGGGCTTCACCCAGGAACTCACCGCGGCCACGCCTGAATACACGCCTGACTTCGAGGGATGAGCGGCCCGCGACCCCGGCGTCGGTCTGCGCCCCTCCGCCCGGATTGACTGCCCGGGCGCCCGCCGTAGAATGACTGCCTCATGTGCGGCATCCTCGGCCTCGCGCTGTCCGAGCCCGTCGCGCCCGGCCTCGTCGAGGGACTCTTGACCCTCCAGCACCGCGGCCAGGACTCGGCCGGCATCCTCACCTCCGACATCACCTTCCACCTCAAGAAGGGCAACGGCCTCGTCGCCGGCGTCTTCAATGAGAAGAACCTCGCCCGGCTCACCGGCTCCGCCGGCATCGGCCACGTCCGCTACCCGACTGTTGGCCCGGGCTCGGACGAGGACGCCCAGCCGTTCTACGTCAACCACCCGTTCGGCATCGCGATGGTCCACAACGGCAACGTCACCAACTACTACGCGCTCCGGCGCGAGCTCGACAAAACCAGCCACCGCCAGCTCACCAGCTTCTCCGACGTCGAGCCGATTCTCAATGTCTTCGCCGACGAGCTCGACAAGACCGACCTCGATGCCTTCGGACCAGAGTCGGTCTTCGCCGCAGTCGAGGGTGTGTTCCGCCGGGTCCAGGGAGCCTACTCGGTCATCGGCATCATCCAGGGCAAGGGCCTCGTCGCCTTCCGCGACCCGTTCGGCATCAAGCCGCTCGTCTTTGCCCGCCGCGGCCGCGACGTCGCGTTCGCCTCGGAGAGCGTCGCCTTCGACCGGCTCTGCTTCGACCGCTACACTGACGTCGCGCCCGGCGAAGCGGTCTTCGTCGACGCGGCGCGGCGCGCTCACCGCCGCCGGCTCGCGCCGGCCCGGCCCCACGCCTGCATCTTCGAGTACATCTACTTCGCCCGGCCCGACTCGATCATCGACGGCATCGAGGTCTACGAGGCCCGGCTCCGCCTCGGTGCGGAGCTCGCGAAAGCGGTCCGGCGCGCCGGCCTCAAGCCCGACGTCGTCGTGCCGATTCCCGACACCGCCCGGGCCGCGGCCGACTCCCTCGCGCGCGCGCTCGACGTCCCTCTCCGCGAGGGACTGATCAAGAATCGTTACATCGCCCGGACCTTCATCATGCCCGGCCAGCAACTCCGGATGCAGTCGGTCCGCAAGAAGCTCAACCCGGTCCGGAGCCAGGTTCGCGGCCGCGACGTCCTGCTCGTTGACGACTCGATCGTCCGGGGCACGACCTCGCGCGAGATCGTCAGGATGATCCGCGACGCCGGCGCTCGCCGGGTGTCTCTCGCCATCACCGCGCCGCCGCTCCGCCACCCGTGCTGCTACGGCATCGACATGACCACCCGTGGTGAGTTCGTTGCCCGGCGTCACCCGGTCGATCGCATCCGCGACCTGATCGGCGCCGACGCGCTCGTCTACCAGAGCTATGAGGGACTCCTCGCCGCGCTCGGGTCGTTCGGCACCGGCGCGGAGTTCTGCACCGCCTGCTTCGCCGGCAGTTACCCGACCGGCATCAGGCGTTCCGACCTCGCGCGCCTCGAGCGCGAGCGCCAGAAATGGAGCAGGCAATGATTCTCCTCCTCATCCTCCTGCTCGCCCAGCCGCCTGCCGTCGAAGCCCTGCCCGCGCCGGGCAACCTCGCTGCCGCGGACCGGCCCGGCGACGGCGGTGGCGTCATCGTCCTGACCTGGGAACCACCCGCCGCGGCCGACTTCACCGGCTACGAGGTCTGGCGCGAAGCCGAGGGCGACACCTGGCGGCGAGTCGGCTTCGCCGGGCCGCTCATTCGCCGCTACCGCGACGAGGTCGAGGACGGCGTCCGCTACCGCTACCGCCTGCATGCGGTCTACGACAATGGCGAGGCCGAGACCGGGCCGACCGGTTGGACGCAAAGCTCGCCCCAGTGGTTTGACCCCTCGACGCTCGCCGCCCTGCTCGGCACGGTCATCTTCTCATTCCTCATCCTCTTCTTCACTGCCCAGGCCCGCCGCGGGCGGCCAATGTTCATCCGCCGCATCGCCGGTCTTGACGCGGTCGAGGAGGCGCTCGGCCGCGCGACCGAGATGGGCCGGCCGATTCTCTACGTCCCGGGCCTCTCGACCGTCGACGACGTCGCGACCATCGCCGCGCTCAACATCCTCGGTGAAGTCGCCAAGAAGACCGCCAAGTTCGGCACGCCGCTGATGGTGCCGACCGCCGACCCGATTGTCTACACCGTCGCCCGCGAGATGGTCAAGGAGTCGTATGCCTCGGCCGGCCGGCCCGACGCCTTCGACCCCGGCTCGGTCTACTTCCTGACAAACGAGCAGTTCGCCTACGCCGCCGGCGTTGACGGGATAATGGTCCGCGAGAAGCCGGCGACCAACTTCCTGATGGGGATGTTCTGGGCGGAGTCGCTCATCATCGCCGAGACCGGCGCCTCGACCGGCGCGATCCAGATAGCCGGCACCGACGCACTCGCCCAGCTCCCGTTCTTCATCACCGCCTGTGACTACACGCTCATCGGCGAGGAGCTCTACGCCGCCTCGGCCTACATATCGCGCGAGCCCCTGCTGATGGGCGCGATCAAGGGCCAGGATTACTCCAAGCTCGTCATCGGCGCGACTATCGTCGTCCTGACCCTGCTCGAACTGGTCGCCGGCGTCGCGGCCGCGGGTATCCTCTGAACGGCCCGGTTGGCCCCGGCCGGTCTTGACCCCTGCCCGACGCGCCCCTATACTGCCGCAGCGATGGCCCGACCGCGGCGCAAGCCCTCCCCCGACCGGCCCGGACCCCGGGCCTGGCTCCCGCCCGCGGCCGCCGTCACGCTGACCCTGTTCCTGCGCGTCTGGTTCGTCCTCGAGATGCGCGGAACCCCGTTCTCGACCGTGAGCCCGCAGATGGTCGACGCCTGGTACTACCATCTCCAGGCCCTTGACATCGTCAACCGGAGCTTCATCGGCACCGAAGTCTTCTTCCTCAGGCCGCTCTACCCCTACCTGCTCGCCGCAGCCTACGCCCTGTTCGGACCGTCGCTCCTCGCGGTACAGCTCTTCCAGGCCCTGCTCGGAGCCGGCTCTTGCCTCCTGCTCTATGCCTTTGCCCGCCGGCTTTTCGGCCAGCCGGCCGGGCTGGTCGCCTCGTCTGGCTTCGCACTCACGGGCGTGCTCGTTTTCTACACCGGCACCCTGCTTTATGTCGAAGTCACGGTCTTCCTCAGCCTGCTCGTCGCCTGGCTCGTCGTCGCCGGGCCGGACCGGTGGTGGCGCTGGCTCCTGGCCGGCGCGGCCTTCGGGTTGCTCGTCATCAGCCGGCCCGAGTTCCTGCTCCTCCTGCCGGTCACGCTCTTTCCCCTCGCGCGAGCGGGCATCAGGACACGGTCACTCACGCTCTTCACACTGCTGGCGCTCGCGGTCGTCGCCACGGTCCCGGTCCGCAACTTCGCGGTCAGCCGCGACCTGGTGCTCTTCACCGCCCACGCCGGCATCAACTTCTACTACGGCAACAACCCGGCCGCCGACGGCACCTGGCAGCCCGCGCCCGACCTCGACCCGGCCGCCGGATTCTCACACGACCGGCTCAAACGCACCGCCCGCGTCATCGGCGGCCGCGAGGTCAGTTGGTCGCGCGCGTCGAACCACTGGCTTCGCCGCGGCCTCGGCTGGCTTGCGGCCGACCCCCTGCATGCGCTGCGGCTCGTCGGCCGCAAGTCCCTGCTCTTCTGGTCCGACCACGAGGTGCCGAGCAACTACTACCCAGAGACCGCCCGCACCACCTCGTTCGTCCTGCGCCTCGCGTTCGTCGGCTTCGGCCTCGTTGCCGCGCTCGGGCTGGTCGGGATGGTCTTCGCCTGGCCGCTCCGCCGCCAGGCCTGGCCCGCCTATGCCTTCGTCGCCGCCCACCTCGCCTCTGCTCTCGCGTTCTACGTCATGTCCCGCCTGCGTGCACCGGTCCTGCCGTTCCTGCTCGCTTTCGCCGGGCTCGCCGCCGCCCGGCTCGCCAGGCTCGCCCGCGAACGGCGTCTTGGTCGACTCGCGGTCGGACTCGGCGCAGCCGCCGCACTCTTCGTCGGCACGCTTCTCATCCCGGCCAACCGCTCGACCTACTCCTCGCAGGCCTGGACCCAGCAGGGCAACATCCGGCTCGCCCGCCGGGAGGCCGCGCTCGCGCTCGCCGACTTTCGCCGCGCGCTCAAGGCCAACCCGGCCAACCCATCTGCCCGCTACAGCCTCATCGTCCTGCTCGCCGGTTCGGGCCGCGTTGCCGAGGCTGAAGTCGAGTACCGCGAACTCGTCCGCCACGCCGTCGGTGACGCCGGCTCCCGCGCGCTCCTCCACCTCGCCGCCGCCCGGCTCGCCATCAGCCGCCGCGATTTCCCGGCCGCGGCCGGCGATTACCGCGCCGCACTTGCCGCCGACCCGGACGGCGCGGAGACCTGGTACCTGCTCGGCCTTGTCCAGGTCTCGCTCGACTCGCTCGAGAGCGCCCGCGCCGCGCTCGCCCGTGCGCTCGAACTGGACCCGCATCATTCCGAGGCCCGCTCCGTCCTTGAGAGACTCGACCGCCGCCGGCCCGCGCCTTGACCCGGCGCCATCTTCGGCGAGAATCTCCCGCGTGCCCGCCATACTTCCCGCCCGCCGCTGGAACCTGCCCGGTCCGCCACCGCCCGAGGCAGACGGGCTCGCGCGCGCGCTCGGTCTGCCGCTGACCGCTGCCCGCCTGCTCTGCGCCCGGGGCTTCGTCGAGCCGGGAATGGCAGCGGCATTCCTCGACCCGACTTCCGCGCAGCTCCACCGACCCGATTCCCTGCCCGATATCGTCGCGGCGACCGGGCGGGTCATCGCTGCTGTCGAGCAAGGCGAAACCATCTGCGTCCACGGTGACTATGATGTTGACGGAATCAGCGCCACCGTCCTGCTCGTCACCTGCCTCGAACGGATCGGCGGCCGCGTCCAGTACTACCTGCCCCACCGCGAGGCCGAGGGCTACGGCCTTGCCGCCAACGCGGTTGCCTACTGCCGGGAACTCGGCGCGACCCTGCTCATCACGGTTGACTGCGGCTCGACCGACCACGAGGTCGTCCGCGCCGCCCGCGCAGCGGGTATCGACGTTGTCATCACCGACCACCACGAAGTACCGCCTGAACTACCCGAGGCGCTGGCGGTCGTCAATCCCAAACGGCCCGACTCCGCCTACCCGTTCCGCGAGCTCGCCGGCGTCGGCGTGGCGTTCAAGCTCGCCTGGAGTGTCCTCTCCGCGCTCGGCCGCGAGCGGGCCGAGCTGAGCGACCTTCTTGACCTCGTCGGGCTTGGCACGATCGCCGACGTCGTCCCCCTCCTCGACGAGAATCGGGTTCTCGCTCGGCTCGGGCTCATCGCCCTGCGCGAAGCCCGGCGGCCCGGGATCCGCGCCCTGCTCGACCGCGCCGGCATCGCCGGCCGCCCGCTCACCGACTACGACGTTGGCTTCGTGCTCGCGCCCCGGCTCAACGCCGCTGGTCGGGTCGACCACGCGCGGACTGGCGCCCGGTTGCTGCTGACCGACGACCCCGCCGAGGCTGCCCGGTTCGCCGACCGGCTCGAGGACAACAACCGCGAGCGCCGCCGGCTCGAAAAGGTTGTCCTCGATGCCGCAATAACCCGGGTTGAGGCGGACGGAGTTGACGGTCGCCGCGTGCTGGTCGCGGCCGGTGACGGCTGGCCGGCCGGCGTCCTCGGTCTCGTCGCATCCCGGCTCGCGGAACGCTACTACCGTCCGGCGTTCGTCATCGGCCTGCACGACGGTCGTGGCAGGGGCTCGGGCCGCTCTATCCCCGGCTTCGACCTCTACTCGGCGCTCGCCGCCTGCGCCGACTGCCTGGCCGGGTTCGGCGGCCACCGTCAGGCCGGCGGGCTCTCACTCGCTGCCGACTGCGTCTCGGAGTTCTCGAAGGCAGTCAACGCCTGGGCCGCGGGGCTGGCCGACGAGCTCTTCATTCCCGGGCTCGACATTGATGCGCTCGTGCCGCCCGACGAGCTCGGCCCGGAGTTCCTCGAGTTCATCCGCCGGCTCGAGCCGTTCGGCGCGGGTAACCGCCAGCCGCTCTTCGCCGGCATCGGCCTCGAGGTCGTCGGCCTGCCCCGGCGGGTCGGCAACGACCATCTCAAGTTCCAGGTCCGCTCCGGCGGCCGGACCGTGCCGGCCATCGCGTGGGGCCGCAGCGCCGACCTGCCCGGCCTCGAACCCGGCCGCCCCGCATCGCTCGACATCTGCTTCTCGATTGACCGCAGGCCGACGCCCGGCTACGAAGCTGGCATCATCGTCCGGGACCTACGCACTCACGACCCGGCCGCCGGCCAGGTCGGCTGAGCGATGACCACGCCCGTGGCCGGCTGGCGGCTGGACATGGACCGTGGCGTCCGGTGCTATCGACTCGACCCGGCCCCGTGTTTGCAGCTCGCCTTCGCAACCCGACTCGGCGGCGTCTCTCGAGCTCCCTTCGACTCTCTCAATGTCTCGACCTCTGCTGGCGACTCCGCCGCCGCTGTCGCCGCGAACACCACCGCCATCCGCGTCGCGCTCGGCCTCAAGACGCTCGTAACCCTGCGCCAGATCCACTCCGACACCATCGTCGAGGTTGCCGACCGCGAGTTCGTCGCCGACGCGGTCGAGGGCGATGCTCTGCTCACGACCGTGCCCGGCGTCGGGCTCGGGGTCAAGGTCGCTGATTGCCTGCCGGTCTACCTTTGGGATGCTGGTGGACGCGGCGTCGGACTTGCCCACAGCGGGTGGCGCGGCTCCGCCTCCGGAATCGCACTCGTGCTCGCCCGTGCGCTTGCGGCCCGTGTCGGGGTAGGTACTCGCAGGCTGCGGTTCGCGCTCGGACCCTGCATCTGCTCCCGCTGCTACGAAGTCGGCCCGGAGGTCGCCGAGCGCTTCGCTCCGGTCGGCGTCGTAGCGGTTGGTGCCCGGCCCGGCCGCTTCCTGCTTAACTTGCGTGCCGCGGCTCGCCACCAGCTGGCCGCGCTCGGGCTACGGGAAGCGCCCGGCCTTGAACTATGCACCAGCGAGACCCCGACTGAATGCTACTCCGCCCGCCGCGACGTTACGACTGGCCGCAACCTCGCGGTCATCGCCATCACTGGCTAGCCACCTCCAGGCGGTGGTGGGCCGCCAACAGACTGATCGGAACCCGTGTCACGAGTGCAGCGCGAGTGGCTGCTGCGTCCTGTCGCTGCGGTGCCGGGTTGCCTTCGTTCCGGGCCGGACACCCGGATGGGCCAGCCGGTGCTCGACATGCCCTGGGATGCCACCGGCCGCCCCGCGGGGCGGCCGGGATGAACCAGTTGGCTGTTCGGAGCTACCAGCGGTAGTGGGCAAAGGCGCGATTCGCCTCGGCCATCTTGTGAGTGTCTTCCTTCTTCTTGACGGCTGTGCCCTGGTTGCGGCTGGCGTCGATGAGCTCACTACCCAGCCGCTCGGGCATCGTGTACTCGCTTCGGGCGCGCGCCGCGGTGATGAGCCACTTCGTCACCAGCGCGTCGCGCCGCCGCGGGCGGACCTCCATCGGTATCTGGTAGGTCGCGCCGCCGACGCGCCGGGGGCGAACCTCCAGCACCGGCTTGACGTTGGCGACCGCCTTCTGGAACACCGCATAGCCGTCTTCCTTTGCCTTCTCCTGAATCAGGTCCATCGCCTGATAGAAGACTCGCTGGGCGGTACCCCGCTTGCCGTCCCACATCAGGTTGTTGATGAACTTGGCGACGAACACCGACCCGTAGCGCGGGTCGGGCGCCGGTACGCGCGGCTGAATCCTGCGTCGTCTGGCCATCTCCGTCCCCTACTTCGCGGGTTTGGGCCGCTTCGCGCCATACAGGCTGCGGCCGCGACGCCGCCCGTCGACGCCGGCGGTGTCCAGGACACCTCGGACAATGTGGTAGCGCACGCCCGGCAGGTCCTTGACGCGGCCACCCCGCACAAGCACCATCGAGTGCTCCTGGAGGTTGTGACCTTCGCCCGGTATGTAGGCGGTCACCTCGTAGCCCGAGGTCAGTCTAACCTTGGCGACCTTGCGCAGGGCCGAGTTCGGCTTCTTCGGCGTCACGGTGTAGACCCGGGTGCAGACTCCCCGCTTCTGTGGGTTGCCTTTGAGTGCCGGCGTCTTCGACTTGGTCGGCGCCTGCTTCCGCGGCCTGCGCACGAGCTGGTTTATTGTCGGCATACTATAAAGCCTCCTGGTTCTCTTCTGACGATTCCGGTACCGGTTCCTCAGTCGTCAGCCGGAGACGGCTGAACTCGCGGAAGCCGGTGCCCGCCGGGACGAGCCGCCCGACGATGACATTCTCTTTAAGGCCGCGCAGACGGTCTAACCTTCCCTGGATGGCGGCCTCGGACAGGACCCGAGTCGTCTCCTGGAACGACGCCGCCGACAGGAAGCTCTCGGTCAACAGCGCGGCGCGGGTGATGCCGAGCAGGATCGGCTGGAACCCGGCCGGCCTGAGGTTCTCCATCGCTAGGCGCTGGTTCTCATCGTACAACCGGCGGCGCTCGACGATCTCGCCCTCGATGAAGCTCGAGTCGCCCGCGTCGATGACCTTGACCTTCCGGAGCATCTGGCGGACGATAACCGAGATGTGCTTGTCGTTGATCTTGACCTTCTGCAGGCGGTAGACCGCCTGGATCTGGTTGGTCAGGAACTCCTGGACCGCCAGCCAGCCCTTGACCTTCAGGACATCGTGCGGGTCGACCGAACCCTCGCACAACTTGTCACCGGCGCGGACCGCGTCGCCGGTCGCGACCAGCAGGTACTTGCCGTACGGGATGTCGTACTCCTTGGCCGAGCCCCCGTCCGAGGTCACCTGGACAAGCCGAGTGCCTTCCTTCGGCTCGCCGACCTCGACCGTGCCATCAATAGCGGATACCACGGCCGGGTCCTTGACCCGCTTGGCCTCGAATAGCTCGGCAACCTTGGGCAGACCGCCGGTAATGTCGCGGGTGCGGCCCATCTCGCGGAGTAGTCGCGCCAGCACGTCGCCCGGGACGACTGCCTGCCTGTCGTCGGCGACGAGGTAGGCGCCGGCCGGCAGGGCGTGGGTGTCGACCTCCTTGCCCGCCTTGGTGACAACCGCGATGCGCGGGTGCCGCTTCTTGCTGCGGTCCTCGGTGACGATCCGCTGCATCCGCTCGGTACGCTCGTCGATGTCCTCGCGCAGGGTAACTCCAACCTCGATGTCGTTGTAGGCAACCTTGCCGGCCCCGCGGGCCATTATCGGTATCGAGTAGGGCTCCCACTCGAAGAGCACGTCGCCGTCCACGACCCTCTGGCCGTCGGTGACCCGGATGATCGCGCCGGCCGGTACGTTGAACGGCACCGCCCGGTCGGGCGCGGTCAGGACGAACCGGCCCGCGTCGAGCGCGACCGCCTCGCCGTCGGTTCGTACCGCGACCTTGAGGTGCTCGTGCTTGACCGTCCCCTCGAAACGTGCGGTCGCGCGAGTCTGCTCGGCCGCACGCTGGGCGACGCCGCCGATGTGGAAAGTCTTGAGCGTGAGCTGGGTACCCGGCTCGCCGATCGACTGCGCCGCCACGACGCCGACCGCCTCGCCGATCTCGACCAGCCGGCCGGTCGCGAGGTTACGGCCGTAGCACTTCTGACACAGGCCATAGGGAGCCTCGCAGGTCAGCACAGAGCGGACCCGCACCACCTCGATCCCGTAGTTCTCGATCTCCTCGGACGCCTCGTCGCTGATCGCCTCGCCAGAGCCGACAATGACCTCGCCCGACACCGGGTTGACGACGTCATCAACCGTGAAGCGGCCGGCAATGCGCTCGCCAAGAGGCTCGACCACCTCGCCGCCCTCGCGCAGCGCAGTCACTTCCTGCCCAAGGATCGTCCCGCAGTCCTCTGTCGTTATCACGACATCCTGCGCGACATCGACAAGCCGCCGGGTCAGGTAACCAGCCTCGGCGGTCTTGAGCGCCGTGTCGGTCAAACCCTTGCGGGCACCATGGGTCGAGATGAAGTACTCCCATACCGACAGCCCGTCGCGGAACGAACTCCTGATCGGGGTCTCGATGACTTCTTCACCAACTGATCGCCGCTGGGGCTTGGCCATCAGCCCGCGCATGCCGCCGATCTGGGCGGCCTGGGTACGCGAGCCACGCGCTCCCGAATCGATCAGCATGTAGATCGGGTTGAATCCCTCCTGATCAGTGCGCAGGCGCTCGAACAGCGCCTCCTCGACCTCGGCCGTCGCCAGCGTCCAGGTGTTGACGACGAGGTTGTACTTCTCCGAGTCGGTCATCAGCCCGCGCTCGAACGCCCGGTTGACCTTACGGAGCTGCTTCTCGCTCCGGTCAAGGATGTCCCACTTCTCAGGCGGCACAACCACGTCATCGATGCCAATGCTCAGCCCGGACCGGGTCGCCATCTCGAAGCCGAGGTCCTTGAGGTCGTCGAGAAGACGGGCGGTGACGTCAAGCCCGAGCTTGCGGGCCGCCCGGTCGACCAACGCCGCGAGCTGGCTCTTGGCGTAGAGCTCGTTGACAAAGCGGAGCTCGTGGGGCAGGACCTCGTTGAACAGCACCCGGCCGACAGTGGTCTCGTAAGTCGTCCCCTCGTAGCGGAAGAAGATCGGCGCGTGGAGGTCGAGTTCGCCGAGGTCGTATGCCGAGTGAACCGTCGCGAAGTCCTCGAAGTGACGCTCCGCCTTGCCCAGGCTCAGCCGAGCCTTGGTCATATAGTAGACGCCAACAACGATGTCCTGCGACGGCATCATCAGCGGCCGGCCGTGGGCGGGCGAGAGGATATTGTGCGAAGACAGCATCAGTACCGCCGACTCGAGGATCGCCTCGGGCGTCAGTGGGACGTGGACCGACATTGTATCGCCGTCAAAGTCGGCGTTGAACGGCGGACAAACCAGCGGGTGGATGCCGATTGCCCGCTGCTCGGCCAGCACCGGGAAGAATGACTCGACCGAGACGCGGTGCAGGGTCGGAGCGCGGTTCAGCAGCACCGGGTGCTCGCTGGTCACCTCCTCAAGCACCTCCCAGACCTCGGGCGCTTCCTTGCGGTACATCGATTTTGCGCCGCGCTCGCTCTCAGCCAGCCGGCGCTCCTCGAGCCGCCGCAGGATGACCGGCTTGAACAGCTCGAGCGCCATCTCCTTGGGCAGGCTGCACTGGTGGAGCTTCAGCGAGGGGTTAACAACAATGACCGACCGGCCCGAGTAATCTACCCGCTTGCCGAGCAGGTTGCGACGGAATCGACCCTGCTTGCCGCGTAGCGCCTCGCACAGCGACTTGAGCGGTCGGTTGCCACGCCCGCGCACCGGCCGGGGACGGGTTTCGTTCGAGAACAGCGTGTCGACCGCGTCTTGCAGCATCCGCTTCTCGTTCTTGAGAATGATCTCCGGTGTCTTGATCGACATCAGGTGCTTCAGTCGGTTGTTACGGACAATGACCCGTTTGTAGAGGTCATTGAGGTCCGAGGTCGCGTAGCGCCCGCCTTCGAGCGGCACCAGCGGTCGAAGGTCCGGCGGTATGACCGGCAGGACGTCGAGGATCATCCACTCCGGACGGGCACCGGAAGTCCGGAAGGCCTCGACGACCCGGAGCCGGCGCAGGAGGTCGAATCGTCGCGATGTCTCGTGCTTGATGCGAGCCCTGAGTTCCGCCGCGAGGTCGTCGAGCTCGATGCGGCTGAGCAGTGTCTTCAGCGCCGGCGCCCCGCCCGCCGCGTGGAATCCCTCGAAACGGTCGTGGTTCGCCCTGTACTCCTCCTCGGTCAGCAGCTCGAGCTGCTTGTACGACGACTCGCCTGGCTCGATGACGACATATGCCTCGTAGTTGAGGATCGTCTCGACCTGGTTGATTGACAGCGCCAGCATCAGTCCGACCTTGGAGGGCGGAACCTGGTAGAACAGCGTGTGCGCGACCGGGACGACGAGGTCGATGTGGCCCATTCGCTGCCGGCGGACCGCTGAGGTTGTCACCTCGACCCCGCACCGGTCGCACTGGATACCCTTATAGCGGATCTTCTTGTACTTTCCGCAGTTGCACTCGTAGTCCTTGACCGGGCCGAAGATACGCTCGCAAAAAAGGCCATCGCGCTCGGGCTTCTGGGTCCGGTAGTTGATAGTCTCGGGTTTGACGACCTCACCGCTGGACCAGTCCCGGATCGCCTCAGGCGAGGCTATCTTCAGCCGCAGGGCATCGAAATCGTAGAAGTCGCGATCCGAGATCATTCCGCATCCTCCCCGCGCTCGGGCACGAGTTCCAGTCCGAGCCCCTGGAGCTCCTTGACCAGGACCGAGAACGACGCCGGCGGCTTGGGCCGCGGCGGGTTCTTACCCCGGATCAGCGCCTCATAGAGCGCACTCCGACCCTCGACGTCGTCGGACTTCACGGTGAGCATCTCCTGCAGGGCGTGCGCGGCCCCGTACGCCTCAAGCGCCCAGACCTCCATCTCACCGAAGCGCTGACCGCCGAACTGGGCCTTGCCACCCAGCGGCTGCTGGGTGATCAGCGAGTAACGGCCGGTTGAGCGGGCGTGGATCTTGTCGTCAACCATGTGGACAAGCTTGAGCATGTACATCATACCGACGGTCACCTTCTCCTCGAAGGGCTCGCCGCTTCGTCCATCGTAGAGCACCACCTTGCCATCGTCCGGCAGTCCGGCCCGCCGCAACTCCTCCTTGATATCCTCGGGAGTCGCGCTCTGGAAGACCGGGCATACCGCCTGGTAACCAAGGATGCTACACGCCCAGCCGAGGTGCGCTTCCAGTACCTGGCCGAGGTTCATCCGCGACGGTACGCCCAACGGGTTGAGGACCATGTCCACTGGCAGGCCGCGCATCTCGCGGATCGTATCGGTGGCCTTGTCGTCGTCGTACGCTACCGAAAGGTAAGGTAGGTCCTCGATCGGCAGGGCCTTGGAGACGACGCCCTTGTTGCCGTGACGGCCCGCCATCTTGTCACCGACCGCCAGGTTGCGCTTCTGGGCGATGAAGATCGTGATCCACTTGAGAACGCCATGCGGAAGCTCGTCGCCCCGCGATACGCGCTCGATGTCCAGCCGCTTGGCACGGTCGGACTCAGCCAGCGCCTCCTCGAACTCCTTGAGCGCGGCGCGGACCTCACCCTGGTGCCGAGCGCTGGCGGTCAGCTGCTCGTAGTTGCGGACCCGGCCGAACTCGTCCGACTCGAGGAACTCATCGGTCAACGGCTGGCCGGCCTTATGCAGGATCCGCCCCTTGCCGTCCTTGGCCGGCGCCGCCGCCTTCTGGCCGCGCAGGGCGGCGCGCAGTTTCTCGTTGCGCCGGTCGAGCAGGAACTGCTTCTTCAGGTTGTAGCTGCGCTCGGCCTCGCCGACCCGCTCTCGCTCCAGTCGGCGCGCCATCGCGTCGTTGAGCTTTCGGGTGAGTATCCGCCGGTTGACAACGACGCCGAACACGCCGGCGTCGACCCGCAGCGAGGAATCCTTGACGTTCGAGGCCTTCTCACCGAAGATTGCCCGGAGCAGCCGCTCCTCGGGCGTGAACTCGGTCTCGCCCTTGGGCGTTATGCGGCCAACGAGGATGTCGCCCGGCCCGATCTCGGCTCCGAGCCGGATGACCCCGAATTCGTCGAGGTTGCCGAGCTCCTCCTCGGTCGCGCCCGGGATGTCACGGGTGATTTCCTCCGCCCCAAGCTTGGTCTCACGCGCCTGGATCTCGAACTCGAGAATCTGGATCGAGGTGAAGGCATCCTGCCGCAGCAGATTCTCGGAGACGACAATGCCGTCCTCGTAGTTGTAGCCCCGCCAGGGCAGGAATGCCGCGAGCACGTTCCGGCCCAGCGCGAGCTGGCCGTCCTCGGTCGACGGCCCGTCGGCGAGGAGGTCACCGGCCTTGACCGCGTCACCGACCCGAACGACCGGCCGCTGGGAAAGACAGGTATACTGGTTGGACTTCTTGAACTGCCGCAGCCGGTACTCGGCCAGGCCGCGCTCGCTCCGAACCACCACCGACCGGGCGTCGACCTTGGTCACGACGCCGTCGGACTTCGAGAGCAGGATCGCGCCCGACTCGGAGGCGAACTTGCCCTCGACACCGGTCGCGACGAGCGGCTTTTCGGGTAGCAGCAGTGGGACCGCCTGGCGCTGCATGTTCGAGCCCATCAGCGCCCGGTCCGCGTCGTCGTGCTCCAGAAACGGTATCATCACCGTCGAGCCCGAGAAGAGCTGGCGCGGCGAGACATCCATGAAGTCGACCTCGGACGGCGCGACCTCAAGCACATCGCCCCGCCGCCGGCAGATGACGACGTCCTTCTCGAACCGACCGTCAGCGGTCAGCACGCTGTTGGCCTGAGCAATCGTGAAGTGCTCCTCCTCCTCGGGAGTCAGAAACACCTCCCTGCCCTTGCCAACCAGCACCCGGCCGTTGCGGACCGGCCAGTAGGGGGTCGTCAGGAAACCGTGCTCGTCAACCTTAGCAAAGGTCGCGACGGTGGAGATGAGCCCGATATTCGGGCCTTCCGGTGTCTCAATCGGGCAGATCCGGCCATAGTGCGAGTAGTGCACGTCCCGGACCTCGAAGCCGGCGGTCTCCTTGGTCAGCCCGCCGGGGCCGAGCGTCGAGATGCGCCGCTTGTGGGTCAGCTCGGCCAGCGGGTTGGTCTGCTCCATGAACTGACATAGCTGACTCTGTGTGAAGAACTTGAGAATCGCGTTGGCGACGACCCTGGTGTTGACAAGTTCCTGAGGGTTCAGCTGGGCCTCGTCGATGAACGCCGCCCGCTCCCGGATGTTCTGGGCGAGCTGCATCAGCGCGACCCGGAACTGGTTCTCGAGGAGTTCGCCGACTTGCTTGACACGTCGGTTCGAAAGGTGGTCGACATCGTCGGCCTGCAGCCGAACCGCATCGGCAGTGACCTTGTACCCCTCGCGCTTCAGGAGCGCCTCGACCCTGCGCCCGAAGTCCTCGGACGAGTAGGTCAACTCCAGCCGGTCGCGCCGTTCGTGCCAGAAGCTCTCCCCCGGGTCGAGTCCTTCGCGGACAAGCAGCTTCAGCGCGGCCTCGGGCTTCGTGCCCTCCGGCACCTGGCAGGAAATCGTCAGGTTCCGGCCGTCATCGGCGAACCGCAGCAGGTGACGGATGATCTCGAGGACGTCTTCCTTGCGGAGCCCGGTTTCCTCGATCGGGACCTGGAGCATCAGCCGGCGGTTGGACTTGTAGCGGCCGACCGAGCTGAGGTCGAACCGCCGCTTGTCAAACAGCATCCCGAGGATGACGTTCTCGGCGACCTCGAGCGAGTGCGGCGCGATCGAGCGCAGCCGGTAGTAGATTCGCTTGATCGCGTCCTCGCGCGACTCGGCACGGTCCTGCCTCAGCGTATTACCGAGAATCTCGAGCCCGGCCGGGCTGTCATCCACGACCCAAGCTTTGGTGATGCCCTTCGACTCGAGGAACTCGATGATACCGTCGGTCACGAACTCACCGACCCGGACCAGCACCTCGCTGCCCTCGGAGATGGTTCGGGCGAACATCTGGCCGGGTGCCAGCTTCTTCTCCTCGACACGGTAGAGCGCCTCGACGAGCTGTTTATGGCTGAACCCGACCGCTTGGAGGAAGGTCGCCGCCGAGATCCGGCGCTTCCGATCCAGCAGGACAACGAGCGCCCGATGACGGTCAACCAGCACCTCGAACCACGCTCCTCGCAGGGGCACCAGCAACGCCGAGTACTCGGTGTTATCGTGGGAGAAATAGACGCCGGGCGAGCGGTGGAGCTGGCTGACCACCACCCGCTCGACGCCGTTGATGACGAACGTGCCGCTGGAGGTCATCCAAGGCAGTTCGCAGAAGAAGACCTCCTGCTCGACGATGTCGCGGACCCGGTCGGCCTCGCCGCCGAACTCCTTCTTGATCAGCCGGAAGGTGACCTTGAGGGGCATCGAGTAGTTGACGCCCTTCGCAATCGCCTCATCCGGAGAGTACTTGGGCTCGCCGAAGTCATAGCTGAGGTACTCAAGCACGAAGTTCTTGTGGACGTCCTCGACCGGGAAGGTCTCCCGCAACACTCCTTCGAGCCCGAGCGGCTTTCGCTTCGACGGCTCGACGCCGGCCTGAACGAACTCGGCGAAGGAATCGAGCAGCAGCGAAAGCAGATTCGGGATCTCTAAGAAGGTGCGGGTCTTAGAGAAATCCCTCTGCTTCGTCACGCTACTTTACCTCGACCTTGGCCCCGACTTCTTCCAGCTTCGCCTTTATCTTCGCAGCCTCGTCCTTGGAGGCGTTGTCCTTGATCGTGCTGGGCGCGCTGTCGATAATATCCTTCGCTTCCTTGAGGCCCAGCTGGGTCAAGGCACGCAGTTCCTTGAGAACCTGGATCTTCTTGTCGCCGACCGAGGTCAGCAGCACCGTGAACTCGGTCTGTTCCTCGGCCTCGGCCGCCGCCGGGGCGGCCGCGCCGGCCCCGGCCGCCGGCATCGCGCCGGCCGCGAAGACCGGCCCGGAGATGTCGAACTTCTCCTTGAGCTCCTTGACCAGCGCCGCCAGTTCGGTGACCGTCAGCGTCTCGATCTGGGAGATAAGTTGCTGGATCTTCTCTTCAGCCATCTCTGTCCTCCTAGCAGGGTTGTCCGGACGACCTTTGCGAATCGCAGCGTGCCGGTTCACCGGCACGACAGCTTAGGCCTTCTCGAAGCAGCAATTTCACAGTCTGGGTGTTCAAGCCCGTCATCTTCGCTCTTATGCGCCGACGGCCGCGTCCGGCCGGCGCTCCTTCAGCTGCTCGAGGATGTAGACGAACTCGCTCACCATCCCATCGAGAGCCATCACCAGTCCCGACATCGGCGCCGAGAGCACTCCGACGACCTGCCCGCGCAGGTCAGCCTTGGTCGGCAGCGATGCCAGGAAGTCAAACTGGCTGGCGCCGTAGAACTGGTTCTCGACGTACGCGCCCTTAATCTTCAGCGCTTCTAGCTTCCGTGCGACTTCCCTGATGACTCGGGCCGGCATGATCGCATCCTCACCCGTGAGGACGACCGATGTCGCCCCTCTCAGGTAATCGGCGACCTGCGTGCCGACGCCGCCCTCGGTCAGCGCACGCAGGGCGAGTCGGTTCTTGACGACCCGGACCTGCGCGCCGGCGGCCCGCAGCTGGCGGCGGGTCTGGTTGAAGTCGTTGGCCGAAACCCCCGTGAAGTCCAGGAAGTAGAAACCGGATGCGTTCCGCACCAGCTCGCGCAGCGCGGCGACCTCTCTGACTTTCGCTTCGCTCGGCATCGTCACGCTCCCTTCCGGGCGACCTCGGTCAGCTCCCGGACATCAACCCGGACCCCCGGCCCCATCGTCGAGGAGAGACCGATTGTCCGGATGTACTGGCCCTTGGCCGACGCCGGCTTCGCCCGCAGCAACTCCGCCACGAAAGCCCGGATGTTCTCGACGAGCTGCGCCGGCTCGAATGACGCCTTGCCGACGAGGGCGTGAACGTTCCCGGTCTTGTCGGTCCGGTAGTTTATCCGGCCGGCCTTGAGTGCCCTGATCGCCTCGGCGATGTCGAAGGTCACGGTCTTGGTCTTGGGCGAAGGCATCTTGCCCTTCGGGGCCAGGATCTTGCCCAGCCGGCCGACCGCCGACATCGTGTCCGGGGTTGCGATCGCGACGTCGAAGTCGTTCCAGCCGCCCTGGACCTTCGCTACCATGTCATCAAACCCGACGAAGTCCGCGCCTGCCGACCAGGCCTCATCTTCCTTCTCGCCCTTGCAGAAAACCAGCACGCGGGTCTCCTTGCCGGTGCCGTGGGGCAGGCCGACCGTCCCGCGAACCATCTGATCCTGCTTCTTGGGGTCGATGCCGAGCTTGACCGCGATGTCGACAGACTCGTCGAACTTCGCGGTCGCGTTCTTCTTGACCAACTCGACCGCCTCGGCCAGACGGTACTCGCGCCGGTGCTCGAGCTGACCGCGGAGTGCCGAGTAGCGTCTGCTGCGCTCCATCAGTCCTCCACCTGCAGCCCCATCGAGTGCGCGGTGCCGGCGATGATCCGGGCCGCGGCCTCGACGGTGTCCGCGTTCAGGTCCTCGCGCTTCCGCTCGGCTATCTCCATCAGCTGCTTCCGGGAGACGACCCCGACCTTGCCCCGGTTGGGTTCGCTCGATCCCTTGGCTAGGCCGGCCGCCTGCTTTAGGAGTACCGACGCGGGCGGGCTCTTCGTGACGAACGTGAACTTCCGATCCGAATAGACGGTCAGGACGACCGGGATCAGCATACCCGGGGATTCCTTGCGGGTGGCGTCATTGAACGCCCGGATGAACTCCGCGATGTTCACCCCATGCTGGCCTAATGCCGGGCCAACCGGCGGGGCCGCCGTTGCCTGACCGGCCGGGATCTGAAGCTTCACGATGGCCGCGACTTTCTTAGCCATTGCTCGCTCCTCCTGTTGCTCTAGATTGGCTGGACATCAAGGAAGTCCAGGTCGATCGGCGTCGGCCGACCGAAGATTGTCACCGTGACCTTGACCCGCCGACGCTCGGTGAGGATCTCCTCAACTGTCCCGGTGAACCCGGCAAACGGGCCCTTGGTGACCTTAACGTTCTCGCCCTTCTCGAACGGCGACTCCGGTTCGGCGCGCTCCCGCCCGCGCTCGATCTGGTCGAGCATCGCGCGGACCTCCTCCTCGGTGAGCGGGACCGGCTCCGTGCTCGTGCCCAGCATATGGGTCACGCCCGGCACCGAGTTGACCAGCGCCAGCGTCTGCTCGGAAGGCTCGAGCTCCACGACGATGTAGCCCGGGTACAGCCGCCGTTCCTCGGCGACGAGCTTCGACTTGCGGACCCGGGTGACCTTCTCGGCCGGCAGTATCACCTGCCCGAACAGCGGCTGGACTCCTTGATGCTCTATCGCCTTCTCGAGCAGTTCCTTCACCCGCCGCTCACGGCCGGTGTAGGTATGGACCACGTAGTACTTCATCTGGGGTCCGACGCCTACCTGAGTATCAGGTGCAGCAGCTGCGAGAAGATCAGGTCGAACACCCCAATGAACGCGGCGAGGATCGTCGAGAAGATGATCACGACCAGCGTCGTCGTGAAGAGCTCCTTGCGCTTCACCCAGGTCACCTTCTTCATCTCGGCCACGACATCGGCCAGGTAGTCGCGAGTGCGTTTGATAAGTTTCATATTAGCAACAGGCCAGGAGGGATTTGAACCCCCAACCTACGGATTTGGAGTCCGCCGCTCTGCCGTTGGAGCTACTGGCCTACTTGACCTCCTTGTGAGAGGTGTGCTTTCGACACGCCGGGCAGTACCTACGCAGCTTCATCCGCTCCGACTGGCGCTTGTTCTTGCCGGAGTGGTAGTTCCGGTTCTTGCACTGCTCGCAGGCGAACGTTACCTGGACGCGCATAGCTACTCGACGATCTCAACCACCGTGCCGGCGCCGACCGTCCGGCCGCCCTCGCGGATCGCGAACTTCGAGTTCGGCTCCAGCGCCACCGGCGTGATGAGCTCGATGTTCATCGTCACGTGGTCGCCCGGCATGACCATCTCGACGCCCTCGGGCAGCTGGATCGAGCCGGTCACGTCAGTCGTCCGGATGTAGAACTGCGGCCGGTAGCCGGGGAAGAACGGCGTGTGACGGCCGCCCTCGTCCTTGGTCAGAACGTAGACCTCGCCCTTGAACTTCTTGTGGGGCTTGATCGAGCCCGGCTGGGCGATGACCATCCCGCGCTGGACATCATCCTTGCCGACGCCGCGCAGGAGCAGGCCGACATTGTCGCCGGCATCGGCCGAGTCGAGGATCTTGCGGAACATCTCGAGGCTCGTGACGATACACTTGTCGTGCTTGCCGAACCCGATGATCTCGACCTCGGCGCCGGGAAGCAGCCTGCCGCGGTCAACGCGGCCGGTCACGACCGTCCCGCGGCCGGTGATCGTGAAGATATCCTCGATCGGCATCAGGAACGGCTTCTCGGTCTCCCGCACCGGCTCCGGGATGTGGCTGTCGAGCGCGTCCATCAGCTTGATGATCGACTCGACGCCCTCGCCCTCGTCTTCCTGCAGGGCCTTGAGGGCACTGCCCCGGATGATCGGCGTCTTGTCGCCGTCAAACTCGTATTTCGTCAGGATGTCGCGGATTTCCAGCTCGACCAAGTCAATCAACTCCGGGTCGTCCACGAGGTCGACCTTGTTCAGGTAGACCACCATCGCCGGCACGTTGACCTGCCGGGCGAGCAGGACGTGCTCGGTGGTCTGAGGCATCGGCCCGTCGGCCGCGGAGACAACCAGGATCGCGCCGTCCATCTGGGCCGCACCGGTGATCATGTTCTTGATGTAGTCCGCGTGGCCCGGGCAGTCGATATGCGCGTAGTGCCGCTTCGCGCTCTGGTACTCGACGTGCGAGATCGCAATCGTCAGGATCTTGGTTTCGTCCCGGCGCCCCTGGGACTCGCTGGCCCGGGCGACCTGGTCGTAGCTCGTGTAGGTCGCCAGGCCCTTTTTCTCAAGGACCTTCGTGATCGCGGCCGTCAGCGTCGTCTTGCCGTGGTCGACGTGACCAATGGTGCCGACGTTGACATGTGGCTTAGTGCGTTCGAACTTCGCCTTCGCCATTCTATTCCTCCTGTGTCCTCTAGCTGGTTTTTCTCTAACTTCTGGTTGCGAACCGGACCGCGCGCCGAAAGCCCACGGCCGGAATCGAACCGGCGACCACTTCCTTACCAAGGAAGTGCTCTACCGACTGAGCTACATGGGCGTCTTTTCGGACTGTCGGACATTATAGGTCCAACTTACGCCCTGTCAATGACTAAATGCCGCGCAGGGCGCGCCCGTTCGGAGACGTCCACCTGACAGGCGGACGCCCGGCACGAAGCCGCATCCCCGGTTCGCCAAGTACTTGTCTTCTCGCTGGTTACGACACGAACCGCCGTCGACCGCCCCGTGGTGAAGCGGGCGATGGGAGTCGAACCCACGCAAACAGCTTGGAAGGCTGTTGTGCTGCCACTACACCACGCCCGCAGGGGGCAACCAAACAGGAACTCGCTGCCGCTAGTGGACGGGGAAGGATTTGAACCTCCGAAGGCGTTTGCCAGCAGATTTACAGTCTGCCCCCTTTGGCCACTCGGGAACCCGTCCGTGACTGTCAGTTTGAGCCGACAGTGGGATTCGAACCCACGACCTGAGGTTTACAAAACCTCTGCTCTGCCAACTGAGCTATGTCGGCGCTGTGCCCGGCTTCCGGTCACATCGTCCCAACTATAGCCCGAAATCGCGGCTCGTCAACACCCCGCCCGGATGTCAGGGCGCTCGCGCGGTCCCGGTCACGAACGCCGCTCGTTCCGAACGCGGCAACAGGACGGCAGCCGGGCTGGCCGTGATGCCTCGGCGGTAATCGCCATCCCGAGGACACGCCAGCGACTGCGCGGACCGCGGCCTGCCCAGCCGACCCGATGGCGTCCGCCCGTCAGCCCGGCGCGGGGGCCGGCGACCCGGCCGGGACGGAGGTTGGCAGGGGCCCCGTCAATCCGGCCTCGGAATCGTCCTCCCGAATGGTACCGGTAGCCGCTACCCGGTAGTCCCCCGGGCAGTACCCCCCGCCGGCGGCTCCTGTCTCGAGAACCGCACTCGGCCGGTCGCGGCAAGAGTCCGCAGAATACCCAGTTGCCGGGACGCGGCCCGGCTTCGCGCCCGACGCAGTGACGACTCCGCGTTATCCTCCCCGGCCGGCGGCATCTAACAGGAGGAAGCAACGCGGCCGGACCGGGTCACGGCGGGCGCCCGGAATCCGGGACTCCGGACCGGGGCATCCCCCTGCCTGGACGCGGCCGGGCGGCGCGAGCCGCGGACTCCGGGGGATGGTGCCGAAGGCGTCGGACCCTGCATTCTCAAGCCGCTGCCGCCCTCGGCCGACATCATTGCCCTTTGTTCGCAGGACTAGACTCGGACTTGACAGCCTGACCGGGGGCATTACAATCACAAGAAAGGAGGAGCCTCGTAATGCGTCGATTCGCGTTTGCATTGTCCGTGTTCGCCATCGTGGCCGGGCTGTTGCTCACGACCGGCTGCCAGCGTGACCGCTCGTTCCGCATCGTGACCATCAACAAGGGCGCCCCGCTGATGAGCGACCTCATCGACTTCGGCGAGATCACGATCCGCGAGCCGGGCGAGGACCCCGAGACCTACACCATCTCCGAGGTGCCGTCAGACATCGTCGACATCGAGTTGCAGTATGTCGAGATCGGCCTCGGGCTGCCGACCTGGACGCCCTACGTGGCCAGCGTCGAGAAGGCGACAATCAGCTACACCAACCTGACGACCGGCGAAGCCTACGACGTGGCAATCGTCAGCATGTCCGCGAGCGTCGAGTCGGACCCGGAAGGCAAGAAGACCGCAACCGCCAAGCTGAACATCGCGCCCGGCGAATGGAAGGACAAGGTCTTCGGCGACGAAGCGCAATCCGACCCCACCGACGACGACTACGGCCCGGTGGCGCAGGTCAGGGCAACGGTCACAGTCGAGGGCTACGACTACGTCTCCAACAAGCGGGTCAAGGCAGTCAAGGACTGTGACATCACCTTCGGCAACTTCTGGGACGAGCCTACTCGTCTCGGGCAGTAGCCGCACGGCAGTACTGCCGGAGACCCGGCCCCGACACCACGGGGCGGGTTTCCGGTTTCCGGACAAAGTCAGCGAAACGGATGCATCCAAACCAAGGGAGGTATAGAGATGCAAAGAAGAACGTTCGCACTGGCCCTGGCGCTCGCGCTTCCGGCCCTGCTCGTGGCTTACCCGGGCATCGGCGGCGGCCGTGGACTCTTCCGAGTGCAGAATGCACTCGTCGAGGATGAAGCCGGGCTTACGATCTCACTCAACGCCATCGGCCGAAACCCGGGGTTCCCCGCTCCATCCACCGAGAAAGGCTGGGTAGCCGACCTCCTAGCGCCCGAACTCAGCTACGCGCCGCTCGTCACGAAGTGGGTCGGCGCCGAGCTCTTCGCCAACTGGGGCGGCATCTTCCAGTACCCCAAGGCCCCGGATGACAAGAAGTTCGATATGGGACTTCACGACATCAGGGTCGGGGGCAAGCTCTCGGTCCCGATCATCCCGGTCCTGAAGCTCGGGGCCGCCGGCTCCTACGTCTTCCCGGGCGACCGCGAGAAACGCGGATGGCTCGACCCGACCGCTGTCCCGATGCAGGATGGCTTCGACTGGAACGCACTCGCGACTCTCTATCTCCAAGACCTCTTCCCCTCGCTGCCGAACCTGATGGTCAACTACACGCAGAACGACGTCAGCAAGACCTACGGTGCCGGGGTTGAGCTCGCGGCCGAGGGCTTCGCCCTCTTCGGCGAGGTCCAGTCGGTCCAGAACGACGCGACGAACGGCATCTTCGACACCGACAGCGGACAGGTCAGGCTGACTCCCGGCGTCGCCTTCGGCTCCGGCACCTCGGGCACGACGCTCAAGGTCGGCTACACCTTCGCCTGGGGCCCGGCGGCGGTCAACGAGTTCCTGCTCGGCATCGTCATCGCCACCCCGTTCGGCAAGCGGGCGCCGGCCGAGTTCGGCGTGATTGCCGGCCGGGTTATCGACGACCGTACCGGCGACGGCATCGTCGCGAACATCTCCTTCCCGGACAATCCCAAGCTCGCCGCGCTCACGACATCCACCGCCGGCGTCTTCACGCTCGACCGGGCGCCGACCGGCGTCGTCGTCGTCGAGGTGTCGGCCGAAGGCTACCAGGGCCAGGCCGTGCCGGTTGAAGTGCCGGCCAATGCCACTGTACAGTACGAGTTCAAGCTCCGCCCGCTGGTCACCTATGGCGTCATCGCCGGTCTCGTGACGGATGCCGGCACGGGCCAGCCGCTCGGCGCGACTATCGAGTTCCCGGGCACCGCCCTCGACGCGGTCCAGTCCGACCCCGTGACCGGCGCGTTCCGGATCGACGACGTCCCGACCGGCATCTATACGGCAACCGCGTCGGCCGACGGCTACTTCAAGGGCTCGCAGACGGTCCAGGTCGAGGAAGGCCGTGTCGCCACGCCTGCCTTCGCCCTCAAGCTGCTGGCCGAGAAGACGACGCTGACCGGCAAGGTCTCCGACAAGAAGACCGGCGAGCCGCTTGCAGCGATGGTCAGCTTCCCGGACGCGGGCATCGAAGGGGCCGCGACCGACGGTGCGACCGGCGTCTACATGACCGAACTGCCGGTCGGTTCCTACGCGGTCAAGGTCTCGGCTGAAGGCTACCTGGACCAGACCGCGGCCATCGTCCTGCAGAAGGACAAGCCGCTCGTCAAGGACTTCGAGCTGGTCAAGGAAGGGATGACCATCACGCTCCGAGGCATCTACTTCGATGTCAACAAGGCGACGATCAAGCCCGAGTCGCGGGCGGCGCTAGCCGATGCGGCCAAGATCCTCCAGGACAACCCGACCATCAAGGTCGAGATCCAGGGCCACACCGACAGCGATGGCTCGGAGGAATACAACCTCCAGCTCTCCGACCGCAGGGCGCAGGCGGTCGTAACCTACCTGGTCCAGAACCACGCGATCGACGCCGCCCGCCTGACCGGCCGCGGCTACGGGGAAGGCCAGCCGGTCGCCTCGAACAGCACCCCTGAGGGCAAGGCGCTCAACCGTCGGGTTGAGTTCGTCATTCTCGGGCAGTAGCGGCCGGCAACTGACGGTGCATTGGCGGGGGAGCCTGCAGGCTCCCCCGCCTTCATTCTGGGCAGGCCGGCGAACTGCTGGCACTATGGAACCGCATCTCCTTTATCGCGTTGAACACTACCCCTCTCGGAGCCGAGACAAAGGGCGCCGGCCGGTAGACGCCGCAGCACCTGCCGGCTGACGCCCGGGCAGCGGCACGACGGATGGGAATCCGGTCGGGCCAGCGCCAATCCGGCAGGACGGGCTGTCTAGCCGAGGACGAATGCCAGGTACCAGCCAGCGATGGCTGGACCGAAGAACAGCCCGACGAGCGCGCCGAAGGCCAGGAAGGGACCGAACGGAATATGCTGACCCCTGCGCGACCGGCCAGTGGAACGGAGGAACAGCCCGACTACCACGCCACTGACAACGGCCGCGGCAAGCGCAACGACCGTCCCGGGGAGCCCGATGTAGCTGCCTATCAGCGCCGCGAAAGGCAGGTCGCCCCCGCCCATCCCCTCCCTCTGGTCGATGCCCCGCCGGCGAAGAGCAGGACCGAGCACGAACCGCCAGAGCGCCCAGGAAGCGACCACAAAGGTGGCGCCCGCAGCCGCCCCCCAGAGCGCCTCGACAGGACCGACCACCGTCCCGGGCAGCAGGGCCGTCGCCAGTCCCAGCGCGAGCCCCGGCAGGGTGATTCGGAAAGGCAGGACCGTATGCTCGAGGTCGATGAGCGCCAGTACGATGAGCAGGCTGACGAGAAGCAGCGCGCGAACCGTCTCCCAGCTATATCCGAACCTGGCCCAGACAGCGACGAAGAGCAGCCCGGTGAGGAGTTCGACCGCCGGGTAGCGAGCCGATATCACCTTGCCGCAATCCCGACAGCGACCCCTGAGCAGCAACCAGCTCAGGACCGGGATATTGTCGTGGAACCGTATGTGCTTGCGGCAGCGCGGGCAGTGTGAGGGCGGGGTCACGATCGACTGGCCGCGTGGCAGGCGATGAATGCAGACGTTGAAGAAGCTGCCCAGCATCAGGCCGAGCAGTCCGACCAGCGCCCAGGTCACCGCTTGTCGGCCGGGTCGAGCTCGCCGACAGGCGCAAACAGCTTTCGGTCCGCAGCGGCCGCGCGGGCGGTGTCAAGTGTTATGAGGTTGCGGCGGACGAGCTCGGCCAGCGACTGGTCGAGCGTCTGCATGCCGTGCTCTGAGCCCGTCTGGATCAGCGAAAACACCTGGTACGACTTCGCTTCGCGCAGGGTGTTCCGTACGGCCGGGGTGGCGATCAGCGTCTCCATCGCCGCCACCCGCCCTCGCCCGTCCTTGCGCATTAACAGCTGCTGGGACACTATGCCGCGGATGACGTTCGAGAAGATCTGGCGGACGTATTCGTGCTGGTCGGCGGGAAACACGTCGATCACCCGATCAACGGTCTGCGCGACGTTGTTCGTGTGCAGGGTCGAGAGCACGAGGTGCCCGGTCTCGGCCGCGGTCAGCGCCAGCCTTATTGTCTCGAGGTCGCGCATCTCACCCACCAGCAGGACGTCCGGGTCCTCGCGCAGGGCGGCGCGCAGGGCGGCCGCGAACGAGTGTGAATGGGTGCCGATTTCGCGCTGGCTGACCAGGCAACTGCGGCCCCTGAAGATGTACTCGATCGGGTCTTCGATCGTGATTATCCGCGCCGACCGCTCCTGGTCAATCCGGTCGATCATGCTCGCCAGCGTTGTCGACTTGCCGCATCCGGTTGGCCCGGTCACGATGACAAGGCCGGACTGGCATCTCGTCAGCTCGGTCACCGAAGGCGGAGCCGGCAGTTCCTCCAGCGACCGTATCGAGGCCGGGATTATCCGGAACGCCGCCCCGACCCCGGTCAGGTCCAGGAAAGCGTTCACCCGCGCCCGGATCCGGTCGGCGGTGACATACTCGAGCCCGACCGCCGCGGTATTGTCTGCCTGGCTTACCCTGCCCCAGGTGTAGGACAGGTCGACCTCGCGGCGGCGCCGCACCGCCGCACGCTGGTCTTCCGAGAGTATTGAGAAGACCAGCGCCTCCGCATCGACCTGCGTCAGCGCTGGTCCGGGAATTGGTTTCAGCCGCCCATTGACCCGGATGATGGGCGGGTTGCCGACGGTTATGTGTAGATCAGACGCACCATACTTCGCGGAATAGCGAAGCAGTTCATCGATGTCCATGCACCGCCAGCTTCCACGCGCTAGCCTCCCATCGGAAGGACGTGCGGGATGATGAAGATCATCAGGTCGTTCTGGTCGCGACGCACCGAGGTTTTCTTGAACAGGTGCCCGAGCACGGGGATGTCGCCCAGCAGCGGGATCTTGCCAACCGTCCTGGTCTCCTCTTCCTTGATGAGGCCGCCGATGACGATGACCTCGCCGTCGCCGACGGTGACCTGGGTCTCGGCCTGGCGCTTGGCGACGATCGGCTGCTGGTCATCGGCCGAGCCAACCCAGCCGGTGATCGCCTCGACGCTCGGCTTCACGTGCATCGTCACGCGGCCGTCGGAAGTCACGTGAGGAGTCACATCAAGCCTGATCGGGATCGAGCGCGTCCGCCAGGTGTAGGTTATCTCCCCGGTGTTGCCGTCCTTGTTGACCTCCCGCAGCGGCACCTCGACACCCATGCTCACGCTGGCCGTCTGGTTGTCGAGGGTCACCGTCCGCGGGTTGGCCAGCACCCGCGAGTTACCCCGGGTCGCGAGAATCTCGAGCGAGGCGTTCATCTGCTCGAGGGATATCTTGCCCAGCAGCATCTGGTCGAAGATCACCGGGATCGCAAAGTCCTTGGATGGATCCCAGCTGCCGGTTGAGGCAGTGGCCCTGATCTGCCAGTCAATGCCGAAACGATCCTCGGAGGAGCGTGTCGTCTCGACAAACTTCGCCTCAATCGCTATCTGCGGAACCGGCCGGTCAAACGCGGCCAGGAACTCGACGAGCCGCTGGTGCACCTCGGGCACGTCGGTGACGACCAGCACGCCACTGCGCTTCGAGCCGCTGCCGTCGTCGACACGCCGATACGACACCTCGGCCTTGCCATTCTCGGAAAGGGCCGGACTTATGATCTTGGACACGTCCTCGGCTTCGACGTAATCGAGATCGTATACCCGGGTGATGAGTTCGCCGTAGAGCTCCCGCTTGAGTGGCTTGACTACGATGATCCCGTTGTCGAGTTCGACCATGTTGCACAGGGCCGCCTTCAGCAGGGCATCAAGCCCGCTCCGCAGCGGCACCTCGTTCAGCCGCACTGTCACGACCTGCTTGACGTCCTGCGTGACCATGATGTTGAGGTCAAACTGACTCGCGATCATCCGCAGCACGTTGTCGATTTCGGCTTCCCGGACCAGCAGCGTCAGGGTCTTGCCCTCGAACTGGCTGGGTTCCTGGGGCTCTGGCTGCGGTGGCAGGGTCATCGTCCCGAGGTCGATCACGACGAGGTTGCCCTCTTGCGTAACGTGGCTCGTAACAAGGTCCCGCAGGCGCACCGCGACCCGCAGCCCGGTCGTCGCCTCGCTCGCCTGTATCGTGACCGCGCTAACCGGGTAGTGGGAGGATTCTACCCGGTCTCGCCCGGTCGCGTTGCTGGCGTCCATGAAGTCCAGCACGACGGCGGCCGGACGCGCCGAGACAAACGAGCTGACGTTGGGCGGCCCGTCACAGGCAATCGTGACGCGCACGCCGTCCAGCAGCTTGTCGACAGCGATGTCCGTGATAGTCAACCGATCGGCGGCAACGGCGCTGGCCGCCAGGCCCAAGGCGCCAAGCAGTGCGAACACTAGTATCTTCTTCATGCTTACTCCCCGAGCATCAGGGTGAACGTCCGCCCACCTTGCTCAAGTAGAACCTTGTCACTTTCGATCCTGACAATGCGCTTGCCACTGATGACGTCACCCGACTCCAGTATCTGGTCGTTGATGAGGACGTACGCCTTGTTGCCCCCCATCGTGATGGCCTTGAGGTTGAGCTCGGCCAGCTCGTTGATCAACAGCCAGTCGCGTACGAACGGGTCGCTGGCCGACCAGACAACCGGTTCGGACTCGGGTGACCGCTGGGCCTCCGGCTTCGCCGTCCCGGCGTCCTTTCCGGCTTCGGTCTGACCACCGACAGGCTCTCCCTGAGCCGCCTGGGTGGCAAGTGACCCGCGCAGCCGGCCGACCAGGACATCGCTGCCGGCAGCGCCGCCCATGCGCGCCGGCTGCCCGGCCCCTTGAAGCAGCGTGTACAGGGCCAGCACTCCGACTGCCAGCCCGAGGACCGCCAAAACCCTCTGTCTCAAGATGCTCCTCTCCTGATTAGATCGGTAACTGCGTGGACAACTCTCATCAACGTCTGCTCTTGCTCGTGCTGTATGTCAGCGGAACAATGCTCTGTCCGACGCGAACCGTCGAGCGCCTGCCGAATGCCTCGACGACCATGCGGTCAGACTCAATCTCGACGATCCGTCGCCCCATTACAACGTCGCCGGCCGTCACTCGCCGGCCGTCTACAAGCGCGTAGCTGTCGGAACCGAGCGACACGATGGCGCTGACAACATACAGCTGGCCTTTCTTGCCTCGGCGGGCGGACCGGCGACTTCCGCGCCTAGTTTGGGCAGACCGCAACTGCCGGCGTCGCTCGCGCTCGCGCCTCTTGGCTTCGCGTCGGCGCTTGCGCTCCTCCAGGCGAACCCGCCTCTTCTCGGCCTTGAGTTCAGCCTTGGACTTCGGCTTGAGCCTGCCGGTAGTCCGGCCCCTGCCGCGCGCCCTCGTGCCGCTCTCGCCCGCGTCCTCCTGGGCTTCCCCGGAACCGGACTTTGCCGAACTGCGCCCCGGTGCGGACTTCGGCTTGAGCAGGAAGTAACCGGCGACTCCGAAGGCCGCGACCAGAACAACGATCAAGACAACTCGCCTCAAATCTCTCCTCCAGGGCCGGTCAGGCTTGAGGTGTAGAAGTTCACGAGCAGCTTCACCTCGACCTCGGGCCGAATGTCCTCGCGGGCGGTAACCTCAAAATCCGGCACGCGGACGAAGTAGGGGAAACGATCCAAGCTCTCGATGTAGCGACCGATATCGATGAACCGTCCCTGGAGCGTCAGATAGAACGGCACGCCCCGGACCGGCTTGGCAGATGTTTCCTCCTCGAGCAGCGTGTCCAGACCGGGCGGCGCGATCTCAAGAAAACGCACCCGGTGCAACTGGGCTATGCTGGCAAGCTGCTGCAGCATCCCCAGCATCTCCGACCGGGGCATGACCCGGGCCGCGAAGGCCGCGTTGGCCTCTTCGAGTTCGACCACCCGGGCCCGCAGGCGGCCGATTCCGCTGATCCTCGCCTTGGTTTCATCGATCTCCTTCCTGAGCTCGGCCGCCTGGGCCGAACTCCGCCGGCTGGAGCTCATCTGCGGTTGGTACAGGACAAACCAAGCGAACACCGCGAGCAGGATGCAAACTGCGGCCGCTATCAGTAGAACACGTCTCTCAAGTAGTGCTGCCATTTCTCACTCCATCCCCGACTGCACTTCGAACTCGAGCACAGTCTCTCCCTGAAGCGACGTCCGGTTCTTGCTCACAAGCTTGACGGCCTTGAACAGCTTGTCACGCTCAAGGTCGATCATGAACTGAGAGAGTTCCACGTCAAGAAACTGCGCCTCTCCCGAGACAACCCCGGTCATCTTCATGTCCCTCTGCCCCGAAAGTGCGAAGGTGTTGAGCTGGACGTTGCCCGGAACGACCTGGGTCAGCCTCGCCATCAACGGCACCGTGACCGGCCGGTCACCGACGATCCCGGTCAGTACCTTCTGCTTCGCTTCGAGGTCCGCGACCTTATTCTCGAGCACGAAGTACTCCCGGCCCTCCTCCTTGAGGGAGGACAACTCCTTGTCCAGCCGTGTTACCTGCCGCGCCTGGGCAGCGGCAGCACCGGCCATGATGATGTAGACGACCAGTAGCAGCGCGACCCAGAGCACGCCGATGACGACGGCGATCTGCAGGTCCTTCGACTGCGACTTGCCGGTCCGCATCTCTCCCGGCAGCAGGTCGACCGAGGCGTGGTCGTAAAGCAGACCCAGTGCGGTCACCAGTCGGAACCCGAACTGGTCCTCGGGTCTGACACCTTCCCGGTAGAGGCCGCCGGTACGGAAAGGATCGAAGAGCTCGGTCGGGATGCCGAGGTTGGCTTGGATGTACTCTGCGATGCCACCCATCGCGGCCGTACCGCCGCAAATCAGCAAACGGTCGATCTTCGACTCTCCGTACTCCCGACGGTAGTAGTCAATCGAACGATTGATCTCGGCTACGAAACGCTCGAGCGCCGGCCGTTGAAGAGTAGCCAGCCGCTTGACCATGATTCCTGAGGACAGCTTGTCGGCGCTCTCCTCGTCCGGGATGCCGTACTGCCGCTTGAACTTCTCGGCGTCGTAGGCGTCAAGAGCGAGCTGGCCCTCCTCGGTGGTAATCGCGACCGTCATTGCCTCGGTGATCGCATTACCCGCAGTTGTGATAGCCCGTGCCAGATCCAGCCGTTCACCCTTCATGAAGACGATATCAGTGAACTCAGCGCCGATGTCGAGCAGGCAGATGTTCTCGTCCGGGCGCACTCCAGCGAACTTCTTGACCGCCGCTTGGAGTGCAAACGGTATCACGCTGATCGCCGTCGGCTCCAGCCCGGCCTTCTTCAACGTCGAGATGTGGTCGGAGACAACGTCCTTGCGCGCCGCCACGACCATGACATTGTCCTTGATCGCACCCGCCTCGCGGACCGGTCCCAAGGTCTTGAAGTCCAAGGTCGCCTCGTCGAGCGTGAACGGCGAGTACTTCTCCAGACGCAGCATGATCGCATCCTTGAGTTCCCGCCGGTTCATTTTCGGGAAAGGTGCCTGGCGCACGCTCACTGACGGCCCCGAGACGAAGCTGAAGACTTCCTTCGGCTTGTAGTCCTTTATCAGCTCACGGAGAATCGACGGCACGTCGAAAGCCTCGCCGATCTCCTTTAGGCCGTAATCCGTGACCCGGCCGGCCTCCATCTTGACGAACTTGACCGAGTTCGACCCTATATCAATGCAGAGGGTGCCCCTGCCGGCACCCCTGAGCAAGTTTCCGAACGCGCTGCCTGCCAATACTCCTCCTTATGTCCATCGTCAAGGGCTGACGGGCAAGGTGAAGCTGATCTCCGAACCATCGTTGAACCTCAAACGGAAAGCCCCGCCGCTGATGTTCGCCGTGTCGCCCAAGCCGAATGAGTCCTTCCGCGCCTCGCGGAAGCCCAGTGTCACCGTTTGAGTCATCTCGCCCTCAATCGGCCGGCCCTCGCTCGGGTTGAGGTAGTTCACCGGCATAGTCTGCCCGTGGCCGTAGCCCGGGGTCGGGGGGGTAAGCGGGTAGCCGGGCATCATCGTGCCATCCCAGGTAAGCGCCCGAAAGAAGGCCGAGTCGGGCGCGTCGACGAAGGTCGCGTCTCGAAGCTCGATTGGAGTAGTCGTCGTGTTGACAATCGTGACGAGGAAGCCAGCTGCATCGGCCGTCGGCTCGGCCGAACCCACCATCCGCAGGAAATTGCGAAAGGGCCGGCTAAACCGGAAGTCCACGACATTGCGTGTCCGCGGCGCGACCGAAACCCACCGGCTAATCGAGTCGTCAAGAGCTTGATAGTATGCAACCAGCCGGTGGGTACCGATCGGGACCCCATCGAACCGGTAGTAACCGCCCCGGTCGGTCGGGGTGGTCGGCGCGAGCCCGCTGCTGAGCCGGAGAACGAGCGTCACGCTAGCATCCCCCGGTGGGTTGTTGTCGGCATCCGCGACCGAGCCGAGAACGGAGTTGTCGGTCAACTGGGGCATCGAGTCAATTACCCTGACCGTCATCGGGTACTTGCCGTCGCCTATGGTCGAAATGACGCCGGTCGTGGCGTCATAGGTGTACGGGTTGCCCCACGCATCAAACAGGTAGCCGGTGCTGTCGCCGAGGAACTCGCGCCGGAGATAGGGTCCCCTCCAGCGCGGGTCGGTACTCTCGGTCAACTCGCGCAGGTCCGTCGGCAGGCGGCCGAGGTCACCGTAGAACCCGAAGTCGTTCCGGCGGCCGTCGATGATGCGGTTGGGGTCGCCGACAACCGCCTGGACGAGGTCCTGCATCTCGGCCGCGGTCTGGTCGAACAGCGCCCGGCCGCGGGTGGCGTCGATGGTCCGGACCGCCACCGTGCTCAGCACACCGATGATGAGCAGAACCACCAGCAGTTCCATCAGGGTGAATCCCGCGCACAACTTCATGCCCACTCCTACTGCGCACTCCAGTCGACGTTCAGCCGGACTTGGATGTCGCGGGCACCGGTCCCCGGGTACACGACGACCGTCTTCCGCGCCTCCACGGAATCAAGCGGCGGCCCGACGACATAGTAGCGGACGAACAGCTCAGCCTGGTTGCCCTGCGGAATACCCAGGAACGTGAATTGACCGTTCGTCTCGCGGGCCTGGAATTCAAGCACATTGTCCTGCAGCAGACCACGCAGGGGCCGGCGCAGCCAAACCCTGAAGTAGCCCGGTCGCGTTCGCCAGAGCGTATCGTCAGGTGGTGTGCCGCGGACGTCAAGCACACGGCCCGACACGACGTTGGCCAGCAACTGGTCATGTGAATAGCCGAACATCCTAGTCAGCCAACGGCTTCGGTCCGCCAGCCCACGACCGCCATGACTCCTGACAAACAGGCTCTCGCGGCTGTAGATGATCGTATCGCCCCAACCGTCTGTGCGGTAGCCCTCAGGCGCCTCGTTGAAGGTCGCGCGCAGGTATGGCCCGCGCCAGGTCCCCGTATCCGGGACTCCGATCGGCGGTCGCACTAGGTCATCCAGTGTCTCGGGCAGGTCGCCCATATCGCCGACGTAACCGAAATCCACCCGGTTCCCGCTGACAACGTAGTCCGGGTCGCCAACGATGACGGAGGACAGCTGATTCAGCTTGCGCCGCGTCGTCTCGAAGCGACCGCGCTCCAGCGTGACATCCCAGGTCTTCACCGCGGCGGTCAGGATAAGGCTCAGGATCATCATCACGACCAGCAACTCAAGGAGGGTCACCCCGCGTGATGCAATCCGGCGCATGTGTTAGAACCTGACTCTCACGTCGTCGTCGCTGATAGCACCTGGCTGCCCGAAGAAAAGCCCGTCCGGCCCCGCGCTCTGAAGCCCGACGGTGTCACCGTTCTCCAGCAGGTAACGGTAGGGCACTCCCCAGACATCGTCGATGTAGCCAAGGTTCCCATCCTCACGGACATAGGGGCCGTTCCACCCTCGCCGGCTGTACGGGTTCCAACCCGGCAGGGTTTCCTTGCCGACATACTGGACCTGGCCGTATATGCCGGCGAACGGATCATGGGTGGCAAGCTCAATTAGGTGGCGGGGCAGGCGGCCGACGTCGCCCTTGAACCCGGTCGAGATGAACTCGCCGCCCTGACTGACATCCGGGTTGCCGACGATTGCCTCACGCAGGACCTGCATCTCCTGGAGGGTCGCAATGACGCGCGCCCGGTTCGTGATCCGGCTCACGATCGGCGGAACGAAAAAGGCAATCAGGATGCCGATGATCGAGATGACAAGAAGGAGTTCGACCAGCGTCCACCCATGGTTTCGGCCGTTGGTCGATTCCATAGCCCAGATTCTATGTTCCCGCCGCCGCGGTGTCAAGCACCTAAGCCGAGTCATATCGTCTCAGTTGTGGAGCACAAAAATCGCGATATCGCCCTCAGCATCGAACGAGCGCAGTGAGATGCCTGCCGACTGGATACCGACCAGTCCGTACTGAGTTGGGGCGAGCGTCCCGGGCGGGTCGTAGACCAGGTATATGATCTGTCCCCGATCATACCCGTAGATATCATTCGGGCCGCCCTCGACGGTGAGGGCGTTGTCTCCGTCGTTATCATAGTCCTCGCTGTCAAAATCGTCCGGATCCATCTCGCGGCCGGTGTAGGGATTCGATGGCAACCGGCCAATCTGCTCGTTCCAGACGCCGCCAGGGAAATAGGCGCCGTACTCGTCATCGTAGAAGCCATCGGCGTAATAGCCCTGCTCCATATGGAACGCCTCGATGATGACCTGGACGTTATGGCAGTTCATCTTGAGGGCGGCCTGGCGCGCCTGCTCGCGGGCGCCCCTGAGGTTCGGTGTGATCATCGCCATCAGCGTCCCGATTATCAGGAGGACGACCAGTAACTCGACCAAGGTGAATCCTCGGTGACTGCGCATCTTATTAAGTTCTCCTTGCATTAGTTATACGCCACCCCGACCTCAATGTCAAGCACTGCGCCATACCAGCCGTCACTCCCGCAGCCGGGAGGGCGTCGAACTCCGGACCTCGCCGCCGTCGAGGAAGTACCGCCCGCCGTAAGGCTCCTCGGGCAGTGCGAGGACAAGCCCGGCACGAACGAGCTCATCGAGCCCGCCGGGGAGCCTGCCGTAGTCCTCCCGGAATCGGTCGACCGCCTCCTGGAGCCGGGCTAGGTCTTCGTTCAGCCGCAGCAACCGCAACTGGCGCACGACCAGCTCCCTGATCCGGCGGTTGTCGGTGCTGCGGTAAATCTCAAGCCACATATCGCGGGCGGCGTCGTAACTCCCGGCCCGGGCCGCCGCCGCCGCGGCCCAGCGCCGGGCGACGTGCCACGAGCCGGGCAGTTCAGCGGCGATTGCGAAGTAACGCCCGGCCGCCTCGTAGTCCTTCAGCAACAGGTAGCTGATGAAACCGGCATCGAAGGCAAGCTGCCAGCTGGTCGGGTTTTGCTTCATCCCCCTGACCAGCAGCTGGATCGCCTCGTCCGGCTTTCGCGCGTCCCAGGCCAGCGTGAACGCCCCGAAGTGGTAGGCCCCGATGAACCGGTGGTCGAGCGCGGTGAGGATCTCGAAGACGTGCCCCAGCCACTCGTACTTCCGGTCGGTCATCAGGTGATGACCGTAATACTGGACGGCCCTCAGCCAGACCAAGTCGGACGCCAGCATCTCGTACTCAATCGACGCTTGGCGCATGAACCGGCCCGACGGGAAGTACATCATCTCCTCGACCGCCCGTTCGTGCTGCCGGCCGCGCACGCCTGAGTCGATACCGAGCTGGAGCAGGTACACCGCCACGAAGCCCCAAACCACCAGCACCGCCGGCAGAAACTGGGCAAGCGACCCAGGGCGCACCGGCCCGGAGGAAGGGGCGGTGATCTCCTTCAGCAAGCTAGAAATCCCGGCGGCTGAACAGGAGCACCGCGACGAGCAGGAGCGTCGCGGAGTACGCCAGCCCGTAGACCGCCGTCAGCGCAAGCGCACCCGGGTCCAGCAGGACATTGTGAACGACCTCCCCCCGGACGTTGAAGTTGTTGAGGTTCGGCAGGACGTAGTAGAGGAACTGGCTCACCGCCTTGACCAGCGGTGACGGACTCATCGCCGCGAGCAACCGCAGGTCCCGCGTCATGTGGCCGAGGAAGTAGACCGCGAGGGTGAAGACCGCGCTGGCAATCGGCGTCACGAACGTCGAGAAGAGAATCGCCACCGCGGTCAGAATACTCAGCTCGAAGACCGTCATGACCATCGCCACCAGCGGGTAGGCCGAGAGCGGCACGCCGGTCACGAGCAGGATCAGGTAGAACCCGACCGCCATCACTGCGACCGAGACCAGGAGCACCGCCATCAGGCCGCAGTACTTCCCGACGATGAACTCCCAGCGCCGGACCGGCTTGGCAAGCACGATGTAGACAGTCCGTTTCTCGATCTCCTTGTACACGAGTCGGCCGCCGACGAGGACTGCAATGAGGACGCAGAACAGCGTCAGCGCGGCGAGGCCGAGGTCCTGAACGACCTTGGCCTCCTCGCCGAGCGCCAGCGGCTGAATGACCTTCGCGCTCGCCATTACCAGCCCGGCAAAGACGAGCAGGGTGAGGAAGATCTTGTCGCGGATCGCCTCGCGGAAGGTGTTGACCGCGATTGCCCGGATGCGGCCGGTCATCGGGCTTCGTCCTTCCGGCGCACGTACTGCATGAAGTGGTCCTCGAGCGTCTTGCGCCGGGGCACGAGCGCGTGAACCCGCGCCCCTGCCTCGCGGGCAATGGCCAGGACTTTGTCCACCTCGTCCTGGTCGCGAACCGTCACCAGCACCGAGTCGTCGGACCGGATCGCCTGCCGGCCGACCCGCTCGAACGCCTTCCGGAACTTGCCGGTCACCCCGGTGACCGTGATCTCGAACGACTCGACTTCGTCGGACAGGATCTCGCTCAGCCGTCCGACGTTGGCCAGCCGGCCGGCGATTATTATCCCGACCCGGTCACAGATCATCTCGACGTCGGAGAGGATGTGGGTCGAGAAGAACACCGTCTTCCCCCGCTCGCGCAGGTTGAAGATGATATCCCGGAACTCCTTGCGGCCGACCGGGTCGAGCCCGCCCATCGGCTCGTCGAGCACGACGAACTCCGGGTCCCCGATCAGGGCCTGGGCGATGCCTATCCGCTGGAGCATGCCACGCGAGTACCCGCGCATCTGGTGGTCAGCCGCCTCCTCCATCCCGACCAGCCGCAGCAGGCTGGCGCTCCGGGCCTCGACCTCGCCGTCCGGGGCGCCGGTCAGCCGGGCAGCGAGCCTGAGGAACTCGCGGGCGGTCAGGTACTCGTAGAAGTAGGGTGACTCGGGCAGGAAGCCGATGCGGGCCTTCGAGGCGGCATCCTGCGGCAACCGGCCGAAGACCGTGACCTCACCCGAGCTCGGGCGCGAGAGGCCCATCAGGATCTTGATCAGTGAGGTCTTGCCGGCGCCGTTCGGCCCGAGAAACCCGAAGACCTCCCCGGGCTCGATCTCGAGGTCGATGTCGACCAGGGCGTGAACCCGCTTCGCCCGGAATCCCGAACGGTAGAACCGGTTCAGGCGGCGGGTGACGACGACCGGCGCTGGCTGAGTTGACATCGCCGTGCGATTATATGAGTCCGACCATACCTGTCAAGGCGCGGCTGGCGCGACAAGAGGGCGGGGCCGGAGAGGCCCCGCCCTGCTTTACTCTTCCTGAGTTCCGATGTCGCTCGCGCTAGTTGTGGAGGACGAAGTAGATGAACTCGTCCTCTTCGACCGGGTCGCGGTCGTACATCGGGTTGGTCAGGTCTTTGCCCCACCCGCAGATCCCGTACTCCTGCGGCGTCTCAAGCGGGTTCATATCGGAGATGTAGCCCAGGTACATGATCGAGCCCTGGAGTTCCTCCTCCGGCTCGAGCTCATAATACGGGCAGTCGTGGTTCTCGTCATCGGTACGCTTGGCCGCGGCCATACCCGGCTCGTCGATGTCGTCGAGATTCATGGCCAGGTCCATGTCGTCGTAGTTGTAGCGGCGGCCGGTGTAGGGGTTGATCGGCAACTCGCCGAAGATCGGGTCGCCTTCCTCGCCAAACGGGTCACCGCCCGGGAAGTAGCAGCGAATTATCGACTCTTCGTCGTCGAATTCGATTTCCTCACCGGGGTAGTTGCCCATGTGGTCAACCGCGTAGGCCTCGAGTGCCGTCTGGATGACGTGCATGTTGTTCTTGACCGAAGCGCGGCGCGCGCGCTCCTGGAACAACACGAAGTTCGGGATGATGAGGGCGAGCAGGATGCCGATGATCAGGATGACCACCAGCAGTTCGATCAGAGTGAATCCCTTATTTCTCATAGGGGTTCACCTCCTCTCTTTGTAGAGTAGTTGCGGACCTTGAGCCGGGCTGTCATGCACGCGGCGGGCCTGGCGGACCGCGACACTCGCGACCCAGTCACGAGCCGGCGCGACACCCTGCTCGATAAGATTGTAACAACCCCCGGCAGGTGATGTCAAGCGAAAATCGTCCAGGCGACAAAAACCCGGCGGCGTCCTACTCTCCCACGCCGTTACCAGCGCAGTACCATCGGCCCAGGAGGGCTTAACGTCTCTGTTCGGAATGGGAAGAGGTGTGGCCCCTCCGGTATCACCACCGGGAAAAACATAAGGAGAAGACGCAAACTGAATCCTCAAGCCGCACGGCCGATTAGTATCACTCGGCTGAACGCATTGCTGCGCTTACACCTGTGACCTATCACCTGGTAGTCTACCAGGGGCCTTCAGGGTGTCCCTGCCGAAGCAGGGCCACACGGGAAACATGATCTTGGGAGGGGCTTCCCGCTTAGATGCCTTCAGCGGTTATCCCTGCCGCACTTGACTACCGAGCAATGCCCCTGGCGGGACAACTCGTACATCAGAGGTGCGTCCACCCAGGTCCTCTCGTACTATGGGCAGCTTCCCTCAAGTTTCCTGCGCCCACGATGGATAGAGACCGAACTGTCTCACGACGTTCTGAACCCAGCTCACGTACCGCTTTAATGGGCGAACAGACCAACCCTTGGGACCTTGTACAGCCCCAGGATGCGATGAGCCGACATCGAGGTGCCAAACTTCGCCGTCGATATGAACTCTTGGGCGAAATCAGCCTGTTATCCCCGG
>JAWOHE010000032.1:0-15583 GCA_046485285.1 bacterium | reverse complement strand
AGCGTGTTCGGGCCATGCGTATTCTCTTAGAAAGGAGGTGATCCAGCCGCACGTTCCCGTACGGCTACCTTGTTACGACTTCGCCCCAGTCATCAGCCCCGCCTTGGGCCCCTGCAAAGAGGGGACTTCGAGCGTTGCCGACTTCCATGGCGTGACGGGCGGTGTGTACAAGACCCGGGAACGTATTCACCGCTGCGTGCTGATCAGCGATTACTAGCGATTCCGTCTTCAAGCAGGCGAATTGCAGCCTGCTATCCGAACCATGGCCGCCTTTGAGGATTCGCTCCACCTTGCGATGTCGCAACCCACTGTAACGGCCACTGTAGGACGTGTGTAGCCCTGGGTATAAAGGCCATGATGACTTGACGTCATCCCCACCTTCCTCCTCCTTAACGGAGGCAGTCCCTCTAGAGTGCACCGCCGAAGCGGTTAGCAACTAAAGGCAGGGGTTGCGCTCGTTGCGGGACTTAACCATACACCTCACGGCACGAGCTGACGACAGCCATGCAGCACCTGTGCAGGCTCCGAAGATAAACCCCGGTCGGTCCCCTTTCGGGTTCCTACCACCTGCATGTCAAGCCCAGGTAAGGTTCTTCGCGTAGCATCGAATTAAACCACATCCTCCACCGCTTGTGCGGGTCCCCGTCAATTCCTTTGAGTTTCAACCTTGCGGCCGTAGTCCCCAGGCGGCACACTTAACGCGTTAGCTGCGGCACGGAGACTTGCGTCCCCACGCCTAGTGTGCATCGTTTACAGCCAGGACTACCAGGGTATCTAATCCTGTTTGCTCCCCTGGCTTTCGTGTCTCAGCGTCAGGTGCATTCCAGAAACCTGCCTTCGCTATTGGCGTTCCTTCCGATATCTACGCATTTTACCGCTACACCGGAAGTTCCAGTTTCCTCTCCTGCCCTCAAGACCGATAGTTTCGACAGCAATTTCCCGGTTGAGCCGGAAGCTTTCACCATCGACATACCAGTCCGCCTACACACCCTTTACGCCCAGTAAATCCGGACAGCGCTTGCCCCCTACGTATCACCGCGGCTGCTGGCACGTAGTTAGCCGGGGCTTCCTTTGGGAGTACCGTCACCGTACCGGCAGTTACTCCGGTATGGCCTCGTTCCCCCTGACAGGAGTTTACATCCCGAAGGACTTAATCCTCCACGCGGTGTCGCTGGGTCGCGCTTGCGCGCATTGCCCAATTTTCTAGACTGCTGCCTCCCGTAGGAGTGGGGACCGTGTCTCAGTTCCCCTGTGGCCGGTCACGCTCTCACGCCGACTATCCGTCGCAGCCAAGGTGGGCCGTTACCCCGCCTTCAAGCTGATGGAACAAGAGCCCCTCAAGAGGTGGCACCTTGCAGCGCCTTTGTTGAAGAGAAGATGCCTCCTCCGCAACACATCGGGAATTAGCCCGCCTTTCGGCAAGTTGTACCCGTCCTCAGGGCAGGTTGCCCTTGCATTACTCACCCGTTCGCCGCTAAGTTAAAGCCAGTATTGCTACCAGCAATAACCCCGCTCGACTTGCATGTCTAAGACACACCGCCAGCGCTAGTCCTGGGCCAGGATCAAACCCTCCAAGCGAATAATCTTGGAGTAGGAATTAAGCACGGCCCGAACACGCTTTGGGTTACATCCGAATTATCAAAGAGCGATAACTCTGTGACTAATAGTAGCGAAAACGCGGCCGGTGTCAACCGGCACGCACGAGGGTCTTGCGACCGCTTAACCGGTTGACCGACCGGGCATTACGCCGCTGAACATCCGGCCGGCCCCAGAGTCGTGTACGGGGGTGGTCACGGGTAGCAGAATCTGGGATGCACCTGCAAGCGAACCCTGTCAATCCCGAGCCCGCTGCGGCCGCGCCGCCGTGCCTGACCCCAACCGGTGGTGCTCAAGACAGGGCAGACCACGACATCCGGTTGAACCGCAATGTCGGCCGTGACCGACGAGAAGTCGGGCCCGCAGAACCGGCTACTCTGCGGAGTCGGACTTGCCGCCGCCCTTGACCGGCTTGTCACCCGCAGGCGTGGCGGTCGCGGACCCCGACGGCTTGCCGGCGTCTCCCCCGGTCTCCCCGCCGCCCGCGCCGGACTTGTTCCTGTAGTCGGTGATGTAGAAGCCGGAGCCCTTGAAGATGAGCCCCGAACCTCCGGAGATGAGTTGCTCGACCGAGTCCTTCCTGTGACACTTCGGACAGTTCTTCACCGGCGGGTCGACGATCCGCTGGAAGACGTCGAAGCGGTGCCCGCACTTGCGGCACCGGTACTCGTAGGTCGGCATCGGGAAGCGGGGGGCGGGCACGACCCGCCCCCCGCGGCTGAATCGGGCTAGTAGTCCATTCCGCCGCCACCGGGCATCGGCGGGGTCTTTTCCTTCTCGGGCAGCTCGACGATGGCACACTCGGTCGTTATCATCAGCCCGGAGACGCTGGCCGCGTTCTGCAGCGCGGTCCGCGTCACCTTGGTCGGGTCGATGATGCCCTGCTCGAACATGTCAACGTACTCCATCGTCTCGCAGTTGAAGCCGAAGGTGCCCTTGCCCTCGCGGACCTTGGCCACCACGACCGAGCCGTCGGCACCCGCGTTGGCGACGAGCTGGCGAATCGGCTCCTCGAGCGACTTCCGGATGATGTTGACGCCAATCTCCTCATCGCCCTCGAGCTTCATCTTGTCGAGCGCCGGCAGGGTCCGGACCAGCGCGACGCCGCCGCCGGCGACCACGCCTTCCTCGACCGCCGCCCGGGTCGCGTGGAGCGCGTCCTCGACCAGCGCCTTCTTCTGCTTCATCTCGACCTCGGTCGCCGCGCCGACGTTGATGACCGCGACGCCGCCGGCCAGCTTGGCCAGCCGCTCCTGGAGCTTCTCGCGGTCGTAGTCGGACTTGGTGTCCTCGATCTGCTTGCGGATCTGCTCGATCCGGGCGGTGATCTCGGCCTTCTTGCCCGCGCCCTCGACGATGGTCGTGTTCTCCTTGTCGATCACGACCCGCTTGGCGGTGCCGAGGTCGCCGACCTGGATGTTCTCGAGCTTGATGCCGATGTCCTCGGACACGAGCTTGCCGCCGGTCAGCACCGCGATGTCCTCAAGCATCGCCCGGCGCCGGTCGCCGTAGCCCGGGGCCTTCACCGCGCAGGCGCGGAGCGTGCCCTTGATGTGGTTGACGACGAGCCCGGCGAGCGCCTCGCCCTCGACCTCTTCGGCGATGACCAGGACCGGCCGGCCCTTCTGGGCGACCTTCTCGAGCACCGGCAGCAGGTCACGCATCGAGGTGACTTTCTTCTCGTAGAGCAGGACCAGCGCGTTCTCGAGGATCGCCTCCATCTTCGAAGTCTGGGGCGTGGTCGTGCCCGGTTCGAGCGCGAAGTAGGGCGACAGGTAGCCGCGGTCGAACTGCATGCCCTCGACCACCTCGAGCGTCGTCTCCATCGCCTTGGCCTCTTCGACGGTGATGACGCCTTCCTTGCCGACTTTCTCCATCGCGTCGGCGATGAGCTTGCCGATTTCCTTGTCGTTGTTGGCCGAGATCGTCGCGACCTGCTCGATTTCCTCGCGGCCGGCGGTCTTCTTGGAGAGCTTCTTGAGCTCGCCGACCGAAACCTCGACCGCCTTGTCGATGCCACGCTTGACCGCCATCGAGTTGGCGCCCGCCGACACGACCTTCAGGCCCTCGCGGTAGATCGCCTCGGCCAGGATGGTCGCGGTCGTCGTACCGTCGCCGGCGATGTCCGAGGTCTTCGACGCCACTTCCTTGATCATCTGGGCGCCCATGTTCTCGAACCGGTCCTCAAGCTCGACTTCCTTGGCCACCGTCACGCCGTCCTTGGTCACGGTCGGCGCGCCCCACTTTTTGTCGATGATGACATTGTGGCCCTTGGGGCCGAGGGTCACCTTGACCGCGTGCGCCAGCTTCTGCACCCCGCGCAGGGTTGCGCGCCTGGCTTCGTCCTCGAACCTCAGATCCTTGGCTGGCATCGCTTACTTCTCCTTCTCGATGATTGCGAGGATGTCGTCCTCGCGCATGATCAGGTACTCCTCGTCGCCGACGCGGATCTCGTTCCCGGAGTACTTGCCGAACAGGATGTGGTCGCCCTTCTTGACGTCGAGCGCAATCCGCTTGCCGTCGTCATCGACCCGGCCCGGGCCGACGGCGATGACCTTGCCCTGCTGAGGCTTTTCCTTGGCGGTATCCGGGATGATGATACCGCCCTTGCGTACCTCCTCCTCGATGCGTTCGACGAGGATCCGGTCGTGCAGCGGTTTCACCTTCATGACTCCTCCTTGGATTGAGTTTCTGGTGTGAATCCGAACCGCCGCGGCCGCACTATCGTCCGGCCAAGACGGGTCGCTGCTGTGCTCACTGCCGTTTATTTAGACAACCGCGTAAGCCGTCGGGATTCTCCTTCGAGACTGCTGCCGCCGCAACCGCCCAGATAGACGTCACTTGCGCGGAGTGGGCGATATCTGAATTGAACAGATGACCTCCTCCTTGTAAGGGAGGCGCTCTAGCCAACTGAGCTAATCGCCCGTCTGCGCTGATTATACGGCCCACAGCGGCCGCGTCAATGGCGGGCCGATTGACAGCCGGGCCCGCCGGGTCTATCCTCTCGCCAGGTGGAAGCCCCTACCGGTCTCCTCATCGCCGGGGCCTGGCACGAACGGGCCCGGAAGCTGGCCGTCCGCAACCCCTGGGACGGCACGACGGTTGCCGAGGTCGCGGTCGCCGACGATGAGGACGTCGCGGCCGCGGTCGCCGCCGCCGGCGAGGGCGCGCGGGAAATGGCCCGGCTCCCGGCCCACGAGCGCGGCCGCATCCTCAACCGCGCCGCCGACCTCGTCCGGCACCACGCCGAGGCCCTGACCGACGGCATCATCGCCGAGTCGGGCAAGCCCCGGCGCTACGCCGCCGCCGAGGTCGGCCGGTCCGAGGAGACGATCCGCTTCGCGGCCGAGGAGGCCCGGCGCATCCACGGCGAGACCGTCCCGATGGACGCCGCGCGCGGCTCCGAACACCGGCGCGGCTACTTCGCCCGCCGACCGCTCGGCGTCATCGCCGCGGTCACGCCCTTCAACTTCCCGCTCAACCTCGCCTGCCACAAGGTCGCGCCCGCGCTCGCGGCCGGCAACGCGGTCGTCCTCAAGCCGGCGAGCGCGACCCCGCTCACCGCCCTCCGCCTCGGCCTGCTCCTGCTCGAATCCGGCCTCCCGCCCGCCGCGCTCAACGTCGTCATCGGCCCGGGCGGCGCGGTCGGCCGGGCGCTGGTCTGCGACTCGCGGGTCCGGATGGTCAGCTTCACCGGCTCGGCCGACGTCGGCGAGGCGATCAGGGCCGGCTGCGGCCTCAAGCGGGTCGCGCTCGAACTCGGCTCGAACTCGGGCGCGATCGTCGACGAGACCGCCAACCTCGAGGTCGCGCTCGCCCGCTGTCTCGTCGGCGCGTTCGCCTACTCGGGCCAGGTCTGCATCCACACCCAGCGGCTCTACCTGCACGAGGACATCGCCGGCGAGTTCGCCGGCCGCCTCGTCGCGGGCGCGGAGCGGCTCCGCCGCGGCGACCCGGCCCTGGCCGCGACCGAAATCGGCCCGATGATCGACCGCCCGGCGCTCGAGCGCGGCCTCGCGCTCGTCGAGGCGGCGCGGTCCGCCGGCGCCCGCGTCCTCTGCGGCGGCACGGCCGAGGGCCCGGTGATGCTCCCGACCGTCCTCGACCGGGTTGACCCGGAGATGCCGGTCGTCTGCGAGGAAACCTTCGCCCCGGTCGTGACCATCGAGACCTTCACCGACTTCGCCGATGGCGTCGAGGCGTTCAACCACGGCTCGAGGGCCGGCAGCCGGGAGTACGGCCTCGCCTGCGGGGTCTTCACCCGCGACGTCGGCCGTGCCCTCCGGGCGGCCGAGAAAGTCGAGGCCGGCAACATCTATGTCAACGACTCGGCGACCTTCCGCGCCGACCACCAGCCCTACGGCGGCATTCGCGACTCCGGCCTCGGCCGCGAGGGCCCCCGCTTCGCGGTCGAGGAGATGACCGACATCACGATGGTATCGTTCAATCTTGACGCCTGACTTGACACGTCCGCCCCGACCCGGCTACAATGTCGCCGTGCGCACAACCCGAGGAGGCTCGATGCGTATTCCGGTCGCGTTGCTCGCGTTACTGCTCCTGGCGGCCTGCCAGGAGTCCGGCCCGACCAAGGACGACCCGTCTTACGCTGGCGACGTCCAGCCGCTCTTCAACTCAAGCTGTGTCGGCTGTCACGGCGGCGGCTCGCCCGCGGCCGACTACGACCTCGCCAGCCGCGCCGGCGCGCTCGGCGCCGGCACCGACACCATCGCCAACGTCATCGCCGGCAACCCGGGAGCGAGCGAGCTTCACCGCCGGCTCGACGAAGGGACGATGCCGCCGACCGGGCGCTGGGACAGCTCGAAGGTCGCGACCGTCCGCAACTGGATTGCCAGGGGAGCGAAGGACAACTAGCCGGTGCGGCGCGCTCTCCCGGTCCTCGCCCTGGCTCTGGCGCTTGCCTTCGGCTATTCCTCCGGCCCGCCTGACCGGAAGACCGGCGCGCCCGGCGAGGGCGTCTGCGCCGACTGCCACCAGTTCACCGGCTCGGGCGACTCGACCTCGCTCAGCGGGTTCCCGGGCGGCAGCTACGTCCCGGACTCGAGCTACCGGCTCGAGCTGACCATCCGCCACGGCAGCCAGCGCCGCTGGGGCTTCGAGCTCACCGCGCTGACCGCCGGCGGCGACTCGGCCGGCCGGCTCTTTGTCATCGACACGCCCAACACCCAGTTCAGCACCGCCGCCGGCCGCCAGTACCTGAAGCAGACCCTCGCCGGCACGTTCGCGGGCGCGGCCGCAGCGAGCTGGGGCATCGGCTGGCGCGCGCCGCCCGCTGGTACCGGGCCGGTCACCTTCCACTGGTGCGGCAACGCCTGTAACAACAACGGTTCGACCTCCGGCGACTACTCGCTCGCCGCCAGCCTGGCTATCGGTGAGGGGACCGGGGTCGCCGAACAACGGCCGCCTCAGCGTTACGGCTGGTACTACCTCAACCCGGCCCGCAACCGTGTCATTATCCGCTACCGCGGGACCGGGCCGGAGCCGGTCCGGGTCTACTCCGCGACCGGGACGCTGGTCCGGACGCTCCGACCCCGGGCCGACGGCGACCTGCTCCTCGCGGTCTGGGACGGCACCGACCGCACCGGCAGGCCGGTGCCGGAGGCGAGCTACTTCGTCCGGCTCGGTGAAGAAGTCAGCGAGGTGGTCAAGGTCCAACTGGTTCGCTGATGCGCCGACTGGCGCCGCTCCTCGCCGGCCCGCTCCTGCTCACCGGTGCCTGTGTCCTCGCCGCGCTCACGACCCGGAACTGGCGGCTCGAGCTCGCTGAAGGCGAGCCGCTCTACCTGCCCCAGCTCGACGCAACCCTGGCCGCATCGGACTACCACACCTCCTATCATCCGGGCACGACCGCACCGCGCGACCACTCCTGCCGGCTGACCCTCGTGTCCGGAGCCGACACAACCTGGGCGGACCTCTCGGTCAACCGGCCGGTGTCCTCCCACGGCCACCGGCTCCACCTCTTCGGCTCCGGGCTGACCGGCGACCCGCCCCGGTCCGTGGTCAGCCTCGTCCTGCGCCGCTTCCCGCTCTGGCCGCTGGTGCTCGCCGGCATCATCGCGACCGTGCTCTCGGCAATCGGCCTAGGCATCATCGCCCTCAGGCCCGGCCGGGCGGACGCCTCCTGCCCGCCGCCGGGCGCGTGGTCCCGGCGCGTCCGGCTGGCGGTCCTGCCGGTCCTCGCCGCGGTCGCCGTGCTCGTCGCAGCAGGGACCGTCGCCGCCGGCCGCCTCCCCTTCGCACAGATGTACGAGGCCCTGCTCTTCTGGTCGCTCTGCGTCGCGCTGTTCCAGCTCTCGCCCCGCGACGCCAGCCTGCCCGGCCTGGCAATCGCGACCGGCCTGCTAGTCGTCGTCATGCTCCTGCCCGGCCGGCTCACCGCGCCGCGGCCGCTTGCCCCGGCGCTCGCCGGCCCGTGGTTCACGCCCCACATCGCCGCCGCCTTCCTCGGCTACGGCGGGCTGACCGCGGCAGTGTTCTCCCCGCGCCAGGGCCCGGCCCTGCCGGTCGGCTTCGTGCTGTTCAGCCTCGCCATCGCGTTCGGGATGGTCTGGGCCGAGCAGGCCTGGGCCGGCTTCTGGACCTGGGACCCCAAGGAAACCTGGTCGCTCGTCACCTGGCTGCTGATGGCGCTGGCACTGGTCCTGCGCCGGCTCGGCCGCCGGCGCGGCGAGCGGGCCGTCACCGCGCTCGCCTTCCTCGCGGTGCTCTACAACTTCGTGGTCGTCAACCTGGTGCTGCGCGGCCTGCACAGCTACCGCTGAACCAATGGAGGCCAGATGAACCTGCTCATCGCCCTGCTCGTCGCCTTCCCCGGCACCCGCATCGCCAACCTGCCGACCGGCCGGCTGCTCGAGCCCGGCATCTGGCAGGTCGGCGTCAGCCACCGCTTCCTGTCCGCCGCGGACAACGAACAGCTCAAGGGCAACCCGCTGAACTTCGTCACCAACGCCAGCGTCCGGGTCTTCCTCGACCGCGGCATCACCCGCCGGCTCTCGGTCGGCATCGCCGGCGGCAACGCCAGCCACGACCTCGGCCTCCACGCCGGCTGGGCGCCGACCCGCTGGCTGACCGCCTCGGCCGGGGCCTGGACCGACCTCGTCGAACGCGGCCCGACCAGCACCCGGGCCTGGTTCGCCGCCGGCCTGCCGCTGACCCTCGCCCGCCGCGTCCACCTCCTCCTCCAGCCCCGGGCCGGCACGAACTTCGACGAGCTTGTCGTCTCGCTCGGCGCCGGCGCCCAGCTCAGCCTGCCGGCCGGCCTCAGCCTCGGGCTCGAGACCGAGCCGGTCCTGCTCGGCGAGAGCGACAAGCTCGCCTGGAACCTCGCGCTCGACAAGCAACTCGGCTGGCACAATTTCACCTTCGTTGCCGGCAACAACTGGCACCAGGCCGCGCCCGACTGGTTCACCCGCGCCAACCGAGACATCACCCGGGGCTACTTCCGGGTCGGCTTCAACATCCTCCGCAAGCTCTAGAAGGGAAACCACCAGTGGAAGTCAAAGCCCACGCCCGCTGGACCGAGGGAATGCAGTTCGTCGGGGCCGGCTGGTCCGGCAAGGCCGTCGTGATGGATGCCGCGCCGGAATCCGGCGGCGCGGACTCCGGCGCCCGGCCGCTCGAGCTCCTGCTCGTCGGCCTTACCGGCTGCACCGGGATGGACGTCGCCTCGCTACTGCGCAAGATGCGCGTCCCCTTCACCGGCATCGAGCTCAATGTCTCGGCCGACAAGAGCGAGGAACACCCGCACGTCTTCACCGCGATCCGGCTCGAGTACGTCGTCCGCGGCCGGGACATCGACCCGGACAAAGTCGCCCGGGCAATCGAGCTCTCGATGACGAAGTACTGCTCGGTCTCGGCGATGCTCCGCAAGGCCTGCCCGGTCGAGCACTCTCTCCGCATCGAGCCGGACCCGGCCTGAGGCCGGCTAGCGGCCGACCACCAGCCGGGCGCGGGAAGTCCGGGCGCCCCGGACCACGACGTGGTACACCCCCGCCGCGAGCGCGCTGACATCGAACTCGCCCCGTCCGCCGGTCATCACCCGCCGCGCAACCTGCCTCGCGTTCGGAGACAAATCGATTCCACGCGGTGCGCCACCTGCCGACCTCCTGCTGACCGCCCTGCCTGGGAGCCCGGACAAGGCGACGCCGAATTGACTCCGCGCCCGGCCTACGCTGGCCCTGATGTCGAACCGCCGCGCCGCGAGCCCGGACCGGTTACAGCGCTGTGCCCGGATCGCGCTCGAGGCCGGCGCAACGGTCGCGAAGGCGATCCCGGCGCAGAAGGTCGTGACCGCGGAATGGGTCCGGCTCAAGTGCCAGTACGGCTGCGGCGGCTACGGCAAGCGGCTCGGCTGTCCGCCCCGGACCCCGACACCGGAACAGACCCGCAGGGTCATCGCCGAATACCGCCGGGCGGTCATCTACGCCTTCGACTCCAACCGGACGATGCGGCTTCGCCGGAAATGGGTGCGCCTGCCCGCCGAGATCGAGCGGCAGGCGTTCCTCGACGGCCACTACAAGGCGTTCGGCCTCGGCGCCGGGCCCTGCCGCCTCTGCGCCGACTGCAACGCGGACGGCCTGTGCCGGCACCCGGAAATCGCCCGGCCGGCGATGGAAGCCTGCGGTATAGACGTCTATGCCACCTGTCGCAACGCCGGCATCAAGCTCGAAGTCGTCACCAGCGCGGAAGCCACCCCGCGCTACGTCAACCTCCTGCTCATCGAATAGCGCGGTCCCGGTGCCTGTCGGCCGGGCGAATTTCGGCGGGGGATGTTAGTAGAAACTAAAGGTTGCCGTCTCCCGCGATCCGCCGTAACCGGATACCGGCACGGCGCTTAGGCCCGGTCCAAATTTCCCCCCTCCCCCATCCCCCCAGTGACCCCCCGGGTCGTCGGGCCGGTAACCCGGAGAGTCACCCGGCCGGTCATTCCCCGGTTCATCCGGCGGGTAACCCGGGACATCACCCGGCCAATCATCCGGCCGGTCATCGGCCCGGTGACTACGCTGGTGAACCGCCCGGTCATCCGGTCGGTAATCGACCCGGTCACCGGCCGGGTTACGGGCCCGGTCAGCCGGGGAATGCGGCTCCGGGTGGCCGAAAACGCAAGTCAGCCCTGCCGCGCAACTCTCCGCAAAGAACCCGTTTGTCGCGGTGCGGCCCGGTTTCGGAGGGTTGGAGATGAAGATTGGGCGGAAAATCCGGCCTCTGAGTATATATAGGGCCATGGCCGGAACCGGCCACTGCCGGACACGGTCGGGCCAAGATTCAGAGAGTGTCCGCAGAATGCGGGAAGACCCGCAAAGGAGACGCTATGTCCGCATATCCTGTCCCACCGCCCGACGGCGCGACCCGCTGGGCCAAGTACCGCCTGCGCTTCGAGCGCCGGGCCGACGGCAGACTGCCGGAAGGCAGTTCCGAGAAGATGGCCGGGCTGATGGCACGTAAAACCCGAGACACTTCCCATATTAATGCGGCCAAATCTTGTCAACTCCATCTCGGTCCTCCCCAGAGCGGGCCGGCGTTTCGGGGCAACTGAGTTCACCGCCCCATCCTCTCCGGCACTTCAGCCACGCATCTCATCACCCCGATTATGTCAACCGCTCCGTGCCCGTCAACTTCGGGGCGGTATGACTTGGAGATACCGGCCCCGGTGGACGATGCGCGGGAGATAGGCAGAAGGTATGTTGTCTGTAGAAGCACACGCTTTGCGTCGGCCCGACCGGTGGCCGGGTTGCTGGCGTTCTGGCCGCCTGACTCCTCGACTGCTCAGGCAGAAACCCGGGAGTGGGGCAAAGGGCACCGGCTTGACTTCGACCCGCCCGAACCGATAATCTCCCCATGGTCGTCAAGGTTGAAGTCTACAACGACGGTGAGCAATGGTGTGCTCGCGGTATCGGCGAAGACATCTTCACCTGCGGCGCTACGCTCGATGAACTCCACACCGCAATCAAGGATGCCGTTGCCTGCCATTTCGAGGAGCAGCTCCAGTCAGGCAAGCCGCTGAGCATACTGGTCCTTACCGAAGCCGAGGTACCTGGTGCCGCCCCGGCTCCCGCAGGTTAGCGGCAACGCGCTGGTCGGCCTGCTGCTGAAACTGGGATACGTTCAGGTGCGGCAGCGCGGCAGTCACATCCAACTTCGCAAGGTAACTGGCTCAGGGGTACACTGCATCACCGTCCCGGCCCACAAGACGGTCGCCAAAGGCACACTCAACGACATTCTATCCCGGGTCGGCGTCTGGAACGGCCTGTCAAGACAAGACCTGCTTGACAGGCTGTAGTCTTCTTCTCTACTCTGCCACCACCCTGCCTTTCGGAGAAGCCTCGCAGGTCTGACGGCCGGACCCTGCCGGGATAGCCGCCCCGGTGGACGATGCGCGGGAGACGGGCAGAAGGTACGTTGCCTGCCGAAGCACGCGCTTCGCGTCTGGCCGGCCGGTGGCGGAGCGAGGTGGGCGGCTCTGCCGCGACGCGGAAGTTGACGACAAGGCAGCGCCCGGTTGTCCGCCGGGCGCTACTTCACGGCCGATTCGCGCTAGCGGGCTATCACCAGCCTCGCGCCGATGGCTCTGCCTTCCTGCTCCGCCTGGAGGTAGTAGACCCCTGCGCCGAGGGCGCGAAGGTCGAACTCGCCCCGGCCGCCGTTGAGCGTCCAGCTCGCGCGGTAGCGCCCGCTCGCGTCGTAAAGCCGCAGGTCCGTCCTGCCCGGCCCGACGGAGCTGAGCCGCACCGTCACCCGCCTGCCGGCCGGGTTCGGGAACAACCCGGGGCCGCGCGGGACGCCCGCCGCCGGCCACTCGGCGATGCCGGTCGGCCCGTCATAGACCTGGAGCCCGCACCCCCAGTCCGCCACGTAGATCAGCGAACCGGCGACGACAACATCGTAGCACTGCCAGGGCGTGTCGTAGTAGCCGGCCAGCTCCGGCGCGGCCGGGTCGCTCACGTCATAGACCCGCAGCCCGGCCCGGTGGTTGGCGACGTAGCAGTACCGGCCCTTGACGAGTACGCCCAGCGGTGAATCCGGCAGGCGGGTCCGGCTGACCTCGACCGGGCTCGCCGGGTCGCGGACGTCGAGGACGACCAGGTTCGAATCGTCGCAGACGAGGAAGGCGAGACCGCCGGCCGCCGACACCTCCCGGACCCGGCCCGCGGCGAGGTGGAACCCCGCCTCGAACGGGTCCGCCGGGTCGCGGACGTCGATGATGCGCAGTCCCGAGTCGATGTCGGCGACGTAGGCGAAGGGCCACTCGAGGTGGACCCCGGACGCCAGCCCGGGCGTGTTGCAGACCCCGACGCTCGCGGGCGCGGAAGGGTCGCTGACATCGATGACCCGCAGGCCGCTCGCCCGCTCGGCGAGATAGGCGTAACCGCCCGCGACCTCGACACTCGTCACGTAGTCCGGAGTCGCGAGCGCGCCGACCTCGACCGGGTTCGCCGGGTCGGCAACGCTGACGACCCGGAGGCCGTCCGCCCAGTTCGCGACGAAGACCAGCGTGTCCGCCGCGCGCGCGGCGCGCACGTAGCCCGGCGAGCGGTAGACGCCGACCTCGTGAGCCGAGGTCGGCGTCTCGACATTGATGACCCGCAGTCCCGAGTAGCCGTCGGCCAGGAAGGCGTGGCCGCCGGCGACGTCGACCGTGTGCGCCCAGTCCGGCACGTCGTGGCGGCCGACCTCGGTCGGCGCCGAGGGGTCGCTGACATCGATGACCCTGAGCCCGTAGTTCCAGGCCGCGACATAGGCGTGGCCGCCGCCCAGGCCCACCGCGAAGTCCCACTCCGGCGAGCGCGTGCTGCCGACCGCGACCGGGTTCGCCGGGTCGCTGATGTCGACGACGACGAGGCCGGCGTAGTTCGCCGCGACGTACGCGAGCGGCCCGGCCGGCACGACGTGGTAGGCCGGGCCCGGCATCGCCAGCGCCCCGACCTCGACCGGGTTCGCCGGGTCGCTGACGTTGACAACCAGCAGGCTGGACGAGTCCGCGACGAAGACGAGCGTGTCGGAAACGGCGACGCCGCGCGCCACGCCGTCGGTATCAAGGAAGCCGACCTCGAGCGGCGCGGAAGGGTCGCTGATATCGATGACCCGCAGGCCCGCGCTTCCCGCCGCGACGTAGGCGTGACTGCCGCTCGTCGCCACGTCGAACGGCTTGCCCGGCAGGGCCAGGGCGGCCGTCTCCTCGGGCCGGGCCGGGTCCGACACGTCCGCGACCCGGAGCCCGAATGCCGCGTCCGCAATGTAGGCGCGCGCTCCCGCGACCGCGACCCCGGACGCGTCGCGCGGGCTCGCCAGGCTGCCGAGCTCGACCGGGCTCCCGGGCGACTCGACGCCGTGGATGTACATCCCGCCCGACACGCTGTAGAGGCGGTTCCCGGCGAGGACGATGTCCTTCACCCGGCCCGCGGTCTTGATGCCCTCCGAAACCGGCGACGGGGCGGCCGGGTCGGCAACGTCAAGCACGTAGATGCCGCCGCCCGCCCCGAGGAACACGAGGTTGCGCGCCGGGTCGGCGGCCACGGCCTGGGAAGGCCCGAATGGCCAGCTTCCGACCAGCCGGCAGTTCAGCGAATCCCCGGCCGCGGCGACCGAGAGCGCCGCGGCCAGCGCGAAACAGAGGGACGCGGGTCGCGCGCTCACGCGGACCGCCCGCGCCCGGCCTAGCGGCCCTTGACCAGCCGGGCCGCGCTCGCGGTCCCGCCGGTCGCCAGTTCAAGGAAGTACACGCCCGGCGCGGCATCGGCCGCGTCCCAGGCGACCGTGTGCCGGCCCGCGGCCTGCGTCGCGTCGAGCAGCCGCGCGACCTCGCGGCCGGCGGCGTCGCGGACGGTACAGCTCACCGGCCCGCCGTGCGGAAGCTCGTAGCTCAGGAGCGCGCGGTCGGTGACCGGGTTGCGCTCGAGCCTGAGTCCGAGCCGCACCGGCGCGCCCCGGCCGCTCTCCTCGATGCCGGTGGTGACGAGCGAGACGTTGTCGGCGGAGACCTCCGCCCAGCCGCCCCCTCAAGTCCCGTTGACGTACGAGTAGAGCTGGACCCTGACCCGGCGGACCGCCTCGGCGTCGACACCGGGCAGGCTGGTCGCGATCTCCCGGGCGATGTCCAGCTCGTAGCTGGCCCACTCGCCCGGCCGCTCGATGTCGTGGAACACCAGCGTGTCGCTCTCGCGCCAGTCGTTGTACTGGTCACGCAGGATGAACATCGTCGAGCCCAGCTCGCGGCCGGACTCGTCAAGGTAGCTGACGACGAAGGCGCCGGTCGGCCAGCAGGTCGACGACCCGCCGGCGAGCTGCATCCGGCTGTCGAAGGTGAGCGTCAGCCCCGCGCCCGGCACCTCCGCGACCTGGCGGAGCGAAGCATAGTAGGCCAGCTCCTTGTACACCAGCGCGGCGTAGCCCGGCGTCGGCTGGCCGAGCGTGTCGGAGCGCTCGAAGCGGTGGCTGCCGGCAAGGTTGAAGACGTCCTGCTCCCAGCCGACCTCGAGCTCCTGCTCGAAATCGCCGTTAACCAGCAGGTTGCCGAGGCCGACGCCGGACAGACCCAGCAGTAGCGCCATCACGGCAGTGGTTCTCATTCTCAAGAACGGTCTCCTTTCGGACGGCGCGGCCAAGGCGGCAGGGCCGTCACTCTCGATTGCATCAACGAGGATTGCACAACAGCAGATTATACCCGGTACCCTGCCCGGCTGTCAATGTCATACTCGGGAAGTAGGCCTTTCCGTGGCGGCCCTGCTCTCCGTTACTGCCGGGCGGCTATCTGCCCAGGCCAGAACCAGGTGATTCCTCCCGTCGGCGGCTTCGCCGCCTCCGTCGGAATGACGTCAGAGGCCGTTTCTCCCCTCCTCAGCCTCCGGGCCGCGACTCTGAAGACGTCGCGGCGGACCCAGTCAGTATCTTCGGGTCAAGGCCCTCCCGGGCATAGTCGGGCAGGAGTCACTCGCAGGCCCTGTTTTCGGGCATCCGGACATAAGTCACACAC
>JAWOHE010000102.1:0-3787 GCA_046485285.1 bacterium | reverse complement strand
GCCCTGCTGGTCGTCGAGTCAAAAGCCGCAACGTGCAGCCGGGGCGCCTCGCCGCCCGGCGGCGACTGCCGCAGCCGATACAGGTCGTGACTGAACTGCACCCTCGGATATTCGAGGAACCGCCGCCTCACCGGGTCGGCACGGAACGCCTCGGGCTGGATGAGCAGAATCAGCTCGGACAGCAGCTCGATGAGCGGCGCGCGCGCACCCGGGGCCTGGCCGGTGACCAGGCACCAGCGTCGGTAGGCCTCGCGCAAGAGCCCGCCAAGTCTCTCCGGCTCGACCGCCCGCTTGCGCAGCAGCGCCTGCTCGTCGCTGACCGCCCGGGCGATGACCGCCGACGCCAGCCCGATACCCGACGCCAGCTTCTCAACCTCCGGCCCCCAGTAGAGCGCGGCCGAGCCCGCCTCGAAATCAACCCTCAGACTGAAAAGCCCGGCCCGCACCACCGGCAACTGCCCGCGCGGCGTGAGGCCGAGTTCGCCGAGCGCGGCGGCGAGCCCGCCGCCAAAACCGAACCGGAACTCCTCCCGCGCCACCGCCACCCGCGCGCGCTCCTCGCCCAGCCAGCGATCGAGCTCCGCCCGCAGGTCCGGTGACGCCAGCGCCGTGGCCGCTGCGGCGATGCCATCGAGCGCCTTCTCCCGATCGGCGGTCGGCGCGGCCGACCCGGCGACCAGTCGCCGGTAGGCGGCCAGTAAGCGCGCCAGCTTCTGCCCGGTTGTGACAATGGCCTTGACCCCGTCAAGAATTCGGTCCATAGAACTCCAGTATAGAACGGCGGCCGGGCCTGTCAATCCGGCCCGGCCGCCGTCAACGTTCGCCTGGCGTCAGCTGGCGATCAGGAACCGCCTTCCTTCTGCTCGCCTGCCGGCGGCTCCATCTGCTGCATCTCATGGTCCGAGCCGCGAGTGCAGTAGTAGCCCCGCTTCAGGCCCTTCTCCTTGGTGATGGGGCAGTCAGCGCAGATGCAGCCGCTCTCAGCGGTTATGCACGCACTCTTGCCCACTGAGCAGTAACCGCCCCTCTCCCCGGCCTCGGTGGCGGCGGGCGTCCAGCTCGGGCACGTCGGGCAGATGCACTTCGCCTGGATGTTGGCAATCATCGCGCCCGCGGTGGGCTGGTCGGTGTTCGGCGGCGTCTCGGACTGCTCCTGCGGGACGGGACAGGCAAGGAACCCCGCGGCGAGCAGACCGGCAACGAACAGAAACAGGCCTTTACGGACCATCAGCTCCTCCTTTGCTAGGCTGGCCTTCTGCTACCCGGCTATGTTAGGCGTGCCCGGCCCCGTGTCAAGTACCGGTGCGGTGCAGTCCCTGCTGGACAGCGCCGCCTCGCGGCCTAGAATCGGACGCATATGGCCCGGCTGCGCGTCATCCTGCCCCGGATCGCGGTCAGCGTCCTGTTGGTTGCGCTGGGGGTCTTGGTAATGAACCTGCCCGGCCTGCTGCGCAGCCGGGGCGCCGGGATGCCGGCACTCGACCCATTTGCCCCGCTGGTTGACTCCGGCACGGTCGCACCCGACTCGCTGCCGACCGACTCGACCCGAGTGCTAGATGCCCTCCGACCGGTACAGGACCCGGAGATCGAAATCGGCATCGTCGAACTCGGCCTGGTGCACGGGCTCCGGGTTGACTCATCCGGCAACGTCGCGCTGACACTCACCCTGACCGTCCCCGAATGCCCGTTCGGCCGGGTCATCGGCCTGCGCGCGCTGGCGGCCGTCACGGCGGTGCCCGGGGTTCGCCGGGTTGAAGTCCGGCTGGACCCATCGGCCGGCTGGACGCCGGACCGGCTCGGTCCCGAGGCAAGAAAACGCTACCACCGGCTCTTCGGACGTGACGGCGACACTGGCCGGTAGGGCCCTGGTTCTCGGGCTCTCGACCGGGCTGTTCTGCATGGGATTCTGTCTGCCGCTGGTCGGGCCGGCAATGCTGTCGCGCCGAAAGCCCGGCTGGCGCGAATCAGCCGCCTCGCTCGGGCTCTTCCTCGTCGGCCGCCTTGTCGCCTACCTGCTCTTCGGGCTGGCGTTCGGCGCCCTCGGTGGAGTCATCAGCCGGGTGTGGCTCGTCAAGGCCCGGCTCCTGCCCGTGCTCTACCTGCTCCTCGGCCTGATAGTGATTGTCTACGGCCTCATCCAGTCATTCCCCCACGTCGGCTTCTGCCGCGTGCTCGACGCGCGGGCCCAATCCCGCTGGTACCTGCTCGTGCTCGGCTTCCTCGCCGGCATCAACCTCTGTCCGCCCTTCCTGCTCGCGGTCACCGCCGCGCTCGAGGCAGGAGGAGCGCTTCCCGGGATGCTGTTCTTCTTCGTCTTCTTCCTCGCCACCAGCATCTATATGCTCCCGCTGCTCTTCGCCGGGGTCGTTGCCCGGTTCGGTGCGGTCCGCTTCGCCGCCCGGGTCGCGGCATTCGTCGCCGGAGGCTGGTTCATCTACCTCGCGGTCCGGACGCTCCTCGGCTGACCGGTTGACGAACTCATCGACATCGGTAGCATCGCTTGCGTGTTCGAACCGACCCTCAGGTTCCGCCCACCGATTGTCATTCGGCGCACGGTCATCGCCGAGTTGTGCCGGCTGGCCCGCGACGGCTACGAAACCCCGCGCAAGCGCGAGACGCTGGGCTTTCTCTATGGCCGGCTGACCGGCGGCGGTCGACTCGAGGTCAGACGGGCACTTGGCTACCGGGGCGGCCGGCGAACGCGCACAGGGGTGTGGTTCCGCAACACTGACGCGGTCATCCGCCTCGTCTCCCGTCGCGAGGCACTGGCCCGTGTACTCGGGCTGCGACTCCTTGGCGGATTCCACTCCCACGTCGAGATTGCCGGCCAGGTCCTTCACGGGCTTTCGAGCGAGGACCGACGATCGTTTCAGAGCGACCGCCGAGCCGCGGTCGAAGCCATCGTCTGCACGTGGGCGGGCGGACGGCCGCGGGCCGGCGGCCGGGGCATTGCTGCCGTCTACGAGGAATCGACCGGCTACAACTACCGGGTCCGGCTTTATGCCAAGCGTCGGTCCGGCATCCGCCTCTGCCCGGTCACCGTTCCCGGAGGAACGCGCCCGCTCGTCCTTCCCTAGCTGCGGAATCGCGAGGCCGGGGACGACAACGCCGTCCCCGGCCTCGGTTGAGCCGATGAGCTATCGAAGCACAACCGCCTTGGCCGTGCGGATCCCGGTCGGCGTTTCGAGCTTGTACAGGTAGGTGCCGTTGGCGACCTCACCACCCTTCTCGTCCCGGCCGTCCCACGAGCTCAGGTAGGTGCCTGCCGTCATCTCGGCGTCGACCAGTGTCCTGATCACCCGACCGCCTACATCGTAGACCACCAGCCGAACACGACCGGCCGCCGGCAACTGCCAGCGCAACGCGGCCGCCTGTCGGAATGGGTTCGGCGTGACTTGGAGCGCGAGTCCGGCCGCGACACTTCCGATGCCTGCGTTCGGTTCCTTCGCCCCAACCACCGGGCCGTCGGTAGTGAACTTGATGGCCCGGCCAGCCACGATCGGTGCCGAGCCGCGATGGTAAGCGCCGTCAAACAGGCACTCGATGCCGATCGCGGTCGTCGAGTCGTTGATGCCGGTCGTCGTCGAGCCGTAGCCGTTCGCGGTCAGGTACTGGTAAGTGAACACGCTGTTGCCGTCCGGCGCCGCCAGCGTCGTGTCGTAGATAACGACCTGGAACCACTCGTAGACGTTCCGGCTCGAGTAGTACGGCATCGAGTCGTACTGGACAATCAGCCGGCGGTTCGCCGCGTCGTGGTGCCACCAGACCCCGCCCGACGTCGGCGGGT
>JAWOHE010000093.1:0-23524 GCA_046485285.1 bacterium | reverse complement strand
CGAATGGAAGTGGGCGACAATTGCACACAACCTACTGAAGCTCAGCCGGCTGGTGGCAGGCGGCACCGCCAAGCTGGCCTGGTCCACATAGCCCGGGCCGGACCTCAGTCAATCGCAGCACGGACTTCGAACATCAATCCATCTCGTCAGTCAGCACTGCAACCCGCCGAGGTTTCTGGACAAGCTCCACTTCCCGAAACCCTTGTCCGGGCGCCTCGGCTGTGTTACTATCGGATACTCTACTTGTGGCCATTCGAGCCTCCTTTCGATCATAACTGACGCCACATTCTCATCGGAATGCGGCACGGCTCAATGGCCACTCTCTCTTTGCCAATTTGCAGACATTATGGCACGCAACTCTATGTCCTGGTCTTGACACGGGGACGCCTCCCCTAGCGGTCCCCGGGACGGCCCCCGGGACGGCCCCCGGAGCGGTCCCCGGGACGGCCCCCGGGACGGCCCCCGGAGCGGCTCCCGGAGCGGCTCCCGGGACGGCCCCCGGAGCGGTCCCCGGGGCGGCCCCCGGAGCGGCCCCCGGAGCGGTCCCCGGGACGGCCCCCGGAGCGGCCCCCGGAGCGGTCCCCGGGGCAGCCCCCGGAACCGTCCCGGGGATATCCCCGGGGATATCCCCGGGGATATCCCCCCCTGCCGTCAAAGCTCAGCCGGTTCGTGACTTACGTTTGGATGCCCAAGAAGTGGCCGGCGAGGGGCTCCTGCTCGACTACCCCAGGGAGGGACTTGACCCGGAAGCTCTGATTGGGTCCGCCGCGACGTCTTCAGAGTCTGCGGCCCGGAAGCGGCGGAGGGGGCGAAACGACCTCTGACGTCAGATTGCAGAGGCGCATTCCCGGCGGAGAGTGATCTCGGAGACTGCGAGGACGCAGCACCCCTCCGGGCCCTGCGGCCGTCGGTCGGGGTGACTGGAATCACCCTGGTGTTTCCGTGGATGGGTTCGGCCGCGTCGGGCGGCCAGGGGCCGCGCGAGCGCCGCTCTTGACTGTCTTCAGGGTCGGTCTATGATTGGCGCGTGATTGAACGCTGGATGCGCCGGGCCCTTGAGCTGGCCGAGCGCGGGGCCGGGCTGGTGTCGCCGAACCCGATGGTCGGCGCAGTGCTGGTGAGAGCGGGCCGGGCCGTCGGCGAGGGCTTCCACCGCCGGTTCGGCGGGCCGCACGCCGAGGTCGAGGCGCTTCGCGGGGCCGGGAGCCGGGCGCGCGGGGCGACGCTGTACGTGACGATGGAGCCGTGCTGTTTCTGCGGCAAGACGCCCGCCTGCACCGACGCGGTGCTGGCGAGCGGCATCCGGCGGGTGGTGGCCGCGACGCGCGACCCGAACCCGAAGGTGAGCGGCCGGGGTTTCCGCTGCCTGCGGGCCGCCGGGGTCGCGGTCGAGAGCGGGCCCGGGGCCGCGGCGGCGCGGCGGCTGAACGAGGCGTATTTCTGCTACCACCTGCGGCGGCGGCCGCTGGTGACGCTGAAGGTGGCGCTGACGCTGGACGGGATGATGGCCGCGCAGGACGGCCGGTCGCGGTGGATAACCGGTCCGGCGGCGCGGCGGCGGGCGATGACGCTTCGCTGTCGGGCCGACGCGGTGCTGGTCGGCGTCGAGACGGTCCTGAGCGACGACCCGGAGTTGTCCTGCCGGGGCGTCCGGCGGCGGCCGGCGCTCCGGGTGGTGCTGGATTCCCGGTTGAGGATCCCGACCGGCGCGCGGCTGTTCCGCGCGGCCGGGCCGGTGCTGGTGCTCACGGCCGGGGCGGCCGGTTCGCGCCGGCGGGCGCTGGAACGGGTCGGGGCCGAGGTGGTCGCGGTTCGGCGCGGCCGGGACGGACTGCTCGACTGGCGCGGCGTCCGCGCGGAGCTGTACCGGCGCGAGGTGCAGTCGGTGCTGGTCGAGGGCGGGGCGCGGGTCGCGTCGTCGGCGCTCGAGGCGGGGGTCGTCGACAAGGTCGTGACCTTCCACGCGCCGAGGCTGCTCGGGCCGGGCAGGTGCGTGACCGCGGGTCTGAAGGCGCGCAGGTTCCCCGGGCTGGCGCGACTGGTGCGGGTCAGGCACGAGTTGCTGGGCCGGGATGTGCTGACCGAGGGCTACGTCCGGAAGGACCAATGAGGGGACGGGGCTGATGTTCACCGGGCTGGTCGAGGAGATGGGCCGGGTGCGGGCGGTGAGCCGGGACGTGGACAACTGCCGGTTGGAGATCGAGGCCGCGCTGGCGGGAGCGATGAGGGTCGGCGACAGCCTCGCGGTGAACGGCTGCTGCCTGACCGCGGTCCGCACCGGCGCGGGCCTCTGCACGCTCGAGGCGACCGCGGCGACGATCCGGGCGACTACGCTGGGGAGCCTGCGGGCGGGAAGCCCGGTCAACCTCGAACGGGCGCTGGCGGTCGGCGACCGGCTGGGCGGACATTTCGTGCAGGGCCACGTCGACGAGGTCGGCACGGTGCGACGGGTCGAGCGCCGGGGCGGGTACCACGAGGTGCTGGTCCGGGTCGGGGCGGAGAACCTCGGCCTGCTGGTCGCGCGGGGGTCGGTCTGCCTCGACGGCGTGAGCCTGACGGTCGCGGAGCTGCGCGGCCGGGACTTCACGGTCAACGTGATTCCTCATACCTGGGAGCGCACCATTCTGCACGGCTACCGGCCGGGCGCGGCGGCGAACGTCGAGTTTGATCTGCTGGTCAAGGCCGCGGCGCGCCGGCAGGAAACCGGCGGCCCGGGCGGCGTTTGACCGGCCGGGCTTCGTCGCCTAGAATCCCGCGATGCACCTGAAGTTCCTCCGCGAGCAGCCGGACGAGGCGCGGCGTCTGCTCGAACTGCGGCGCTGCCCGTTGGGGATTGACGAGATTGTCACGCTCGACGCGGAGCGGCGGGCGCTGGCGCTCGAGCGCGACGGCCTGCGCCACGAGCAGAAGGGGATATCGAAGGCGGTCGTCGAGGCGAGGCGCACCGGCGGCGACGCCGACGCGGTGCTGGCGCGGGCCAGGGAGCTGTCGGAGCGGGTCAAGGCCGCGGACGCGGGGCTGGCCGCTATCGAGGCGAAGCTCGACGAGCTGGCCCGGCACCTGCCCAACGTCGTCCACCCGTCGGTGACCGCGGAGGAGGAGGTCGCCGCGACGTGGGGCGAGCCGACGAGGTTCGAGTTCCAGCCGCTGGCGCACTGGGACCTGTGCGAGGCGCTCGGCCTGCTCGACCTGCGGGCCGGGGCGGCGCTCGCCGGGTCGCGCTTCCCGCTGTTCGTCGGCCGGGGCGCGCTGTTGCGCCGGGCCCTGCTCGAGTTCTTCATCAGCACCCACGTCAACCGCAACGGCTACACCGAGGTCGCGCCGCCGGTGCTGGCGAACGTGCCGACGCTCGAGGGCTCGGGGCAGTTGCCGCACCTCGAGAGCGACATGTACGCGGTGCGCGACGACGCGCTCTACCTGATACCGACGTCGGAGACGATGCTCGCGAACCTGCACCGGGGCGAGACGCTCGAGGACGCCGACCTGCCGAAGCGGTACGTCGCGAACTCGCTCTGCTTCCGGCGCGAGTCCGGGTCGTACGGCAAGGACGTCCGCGGCATTACCCGGGTGCACCAGTTCGACAAGGTCGAGATGGTCCGGTTCACCCGGCCCGGCGAGTCCTACGCCGCGCTCGAGGAGATGGTCGACGAGGCCTGCGGGCTGTTGCGCGAGCTCGGGATACCGCACCGGGTGAAGCGGCTGGCGGCGTGGGACATCGCCCACCAGTCGGCCAAGACCTACGACATCGAGGCGTGGGCCGGGGGCGAGGGCCGGTGGCTCGAGGTGTCGTCGGTGTCGAACTGCGAGGACTACCAAGCGCGGCGGTGCGGGACGCGCTGGCGCGGGCCGGACGGGACCGGCTGGCCGCACATCCTCAACGGCTCCGGGCTGGCCCTGCCCCGGACCTTCATCGCGCTGGTCGAGAACGGCCAGCAGGCCGACGGTTCGGTCGTGATACCGGAGAAGCTCCGCCCGTTCGCGGGCGGGCTGGACCGGATCGAGTAGTCAGTCCCGGCCCGGCCGGAACGGCCGGGGCAGCAAGTCGCGAAGCCGGGCGCGTTCAACCTGCCGGTCGTTGGCGAGCACCACGCGCGGGTTCTCCCCGAATTCGGCAAGCACCTGGAGGCAGGCGCCGCAGGGCGGAGTGAGCGTCCCGGTGTCGGCGAAGACCAGCACCGCCGCGACCCTCCGGCCGCCGGCCGCGACCATCCGGCTGACCGCGGCGCGCTCGGCGCAGACGGTCAGGCCGTAGGAGGCGTTTTCGACGTTGGCGCCGGCGTGGACGCGGCCGCGTTCGTCGAGGACCGCGGCGCCGACGCGGAAGCCGGAGTAGGGGGCGTGGGCGCGGGCGGCGGCAAGCCGGGCGGCCCGGAGCAGGCGCTGTTCCTGTTGTCTCGTCACTTGTCCTCCTTGAGTCGGTCCAGGAAGCTCGTCCCGTGCGGGAGCGGCGAGACGGCGAGGTGCCCGGCCGCGGTCTGGCCGAGGTCGGCGAAGGTCGGCCGCGTGCCGAGGTCGACGCCGGCGCGGACGCCGGGGCCGGCGCAGAGTAGCGGCACGTGCTCGCGCGAGTGGTCGGTCGAGGCGGTGGTGGGGTCGTTGCCGTGGTCGGCGGTGATGAAGAGCAGGTCGCCGGGGCCGAGCCGGGCGAGCAGTGCGGGCAGGCGCTGGTCGAAGGCCTCGAGGGCGCGGGCGAAGCCGGCCGGGTCGTTGCGGTGACCCCAGTCCATGTCGAACTGGACGAGGTTGGTGAACACCAGCCCGGACCCGACGCGGTCGAGCGCGGCGAGGGTCGCGTCGAGGCAGTCGTCGTTGTCGACCGAGTGCCGGCTTTCGGTGATGCCGCGGCCGGCGAAGAGCTCGTCGATCTTGCCGATGGCGACGACCGCCCGGCCCGTGGCCTTGACGCGGTCGAGCAGGGTCGCGTCGGGCGGGGGAAGCGAGAAGTCGCGGCGGCGCGAGGTGCGGCGGCAGGCGCCCGGCGCGCCGGTGAAGGGCCGGGCGATGACGCGGCCGACGCGGAACTCGCGGTCGAGCAGTTGCCGGGCCGTCGCGCAGATTCGGTAGAGTTCCTCGACCGGGATGACGTCCTCGTGGGCTGCGACCTGAAGCACGCTGTCGGCCGAGGTGTAGACGATCGGGGCGCCGGTGCGGACGTGCTCGTCGCCGAGCCGGTTGATTATCGCGGTGCCGGATTCGGCAACGTTGCCGAGGGTCGGGCGGCCGATGGCGGCCTCGAGCCGGGCGATGAAGCCGGCCGGGTAGCCGTCCGGGAAGAGGTCGAAGGGCCGGTCGAGCACGAGGCCGGCAAGCTCCCAGTGGCCGGTCGTCGAGTCCTTGCCCGGCGAGGCCTCGGCCATCCGGCCGAACCCGCCGGCCGGGGATGGGCAGGGCGGGACGCCGGCAACCCGGGTGAGGTTGCCGAGCCCGAGCCGACCGAGGTTGGGCAGGGCGAGGCCGCCGGCCGCGCGGGCGAGGTTGCCGAGCGTGTTCGAGCCGGCGTCGCCATAGGCGTCGGCGTCGGCCAGCTCACCGCAACCGACGCCATCAAGCACGAGGACGACTGCTCTGTGAGCAGACATGTGGTGGATGCCGGGGACAGGATTTGAACCTGCATGCCGTGAAGCACTTGGCCCTCAACCAAGCGTGTCTGCCAATTCCACCACCCCGGCAGGACCTGCGGGGCAGGTGGGGAATTATAGGAAGGCCGGGCGTGGTGTCAATCGCCCGACCAGAGAGTGAAGGCGGACCTGTAAGCCGGGTTCTGTCCGCGCCGAGGCGCGGGACGGTCATTTGTCTGGACCGGCGGTTGCCCGCCGGCCTCAAGCGACCTACCCGGGAGGCGAGTCAGGCCGGGCCGGCCCGGCGGCGCCCGAGGGTGCCGCGCCTCCCATGCTTGGTCTTGCACCGGGCAGGGTTTGCCCGGCCCGACCGTCGCCGGCCGGACCAGTGCGCTCTTACCGCACTTTTTCACCCTTACCCCGGCCCGGGGGCGCGGGGCGGTGTGGTTTCTGTTGCACTTTCCGTCCGCGGCCGGTCGCCCGACCGCGGCCTCGCTCTTAACGAGTGCCGTGCCCTGTGGTGCCCGGACTTTCCTCGACCGCAAACGCGGCCGCGACCGTCCGGTCCGCCTTCGAGAGGATTGTAGCCGCAAAGATGCGGGCTGGCAAGGTCCGCGGCGCTGGCAGATGCCGGCGCCGCACGCGCCGGGAGTCAGTTTCGGAATCCGGAAGGAACCCCTCTGCTCCGCTGCTCCGAAGGCGCGGTTTTTACGGCGGCCAGGGCCGCCGGCTTGACCCTCCGGGCCGCCGGGATAACCTGTTAGCGGTGAAAGCACGCATCGTCATCGCCATCGGCGGGAATTCGCTGATTCGCTCGAAGGAGCGCGGTTCGTTCGCGGACCAGCTCGCAACCGCGCGCGAGACCTGCCGGCACGTCGCCGAGCTGGTCGCGGCCGGGAACGAGGTCGTGGTGACCCACGGCAACGGGCCGCAGGTCGGGTTCCTGCTCATCCGCTCGCATCTCTCCCGGGCCCGGCTGCCGGAGTCGCCGCTCGATGCCGCGAACGCGATGACCCAGGCCGAGATCGGCTACATGATCCAGCAGAGCCTCGACAACGAGCTGGCCGCGCGCGGGCTGGAGCGGCGGACGGTGACAGTGGTGACCCGGGTCGTGGTCTCGGCCGACGACCCTTCCTTCGCCGTGCCGTCGAAGCCGGTCGGGCCGTTCTACACGAAGGGCGAGGCGGCCGCCCTGCAGCGGGAGCTGGGCTGGGTGCTGAAAGAGGACGCCGGCCGCGGGTTTCGCAGGCTGGTGCCATCGCCGGCGCCGCGGGAGGTCGTCGAGCTGGCGGCAATCGAGCGGCTGGTGGCGGGCGGGGCGGTGGTCGTGGCCTGCGGCGGGGGCGGCATCCCGGTCGTGCGTCGGGACGATGACCTCGAGGGTGTGGCGGCGGTGATCGACAAGGACCACGCGTCGAGCCTTCTGGCGAGCCGGCTCGGCGCCCGCGAGCTCATCATCTCGACCGCGGTCGAGCGGGTCTGCGTCGAGTTCGGGCGGCCGGGCGAGCGGCCGCTCGCCCGGGTGACCGCGGCCGAGATGCGCGCGCACCTCGCGGCCGGGCAGTTTCCGGAGGGGAGCATGGGGCCGAAGGTCGAGTCCGCGCTCGCGTTCATCGCCGCGGGTGGCGGCGAGGTCATCATCACCGACCCGGAGCACATCACCGAGGCGCGTTCGGGCCGGGCCGGGACGAGGATAGTGGCGTGAGCAGGATGGCTGCGGACGGCGGACTGCGGATGGCAGGTCGCGGCCCGCGTCTTGCCGCTGGCATCCTCGTGCTGTTGCTGTTGTCGGTCGGGCTTGCGGCGGCCGAGCCGGCGATGACGCTGATACCGATGGACCTGCGCCAGGCGGACCATCTCAAGGCCTATGGCATCGTCCACCGCCTCCTCCAGCGTGGGGGCAAGGCCGAGTGGCTGATCAACTACCGGGGCGGGTCGTTCCTCGTCCCGGGCGACGAGCAGGTGCTGAAGGACTGCCGGCTGCACGGGGTGACGGTGCAGTCCCTGACCGCGGGCGAACTCGCGGATGCCCGCGCGACGATCGCGACCGGCAACATGGACGCGGTCCCGCTCGAGCGGGCGACGCGGCTGGCGGTCTACGCGCCGCCGACCGCGGACCCTTGGGATGACGCGGTCCGGCTCGCCCTCGACTACGCCGGCATCAAGTACGACCTGGTCTGGAACGAGGAGGTGCTGTCAGGCCGACTTGCGGAGTACGACTGGCTGCACCTGCACCACGAGGATTTCACCGGCCAGTACGGCAAGTTCCACGCCGCCTACCACTCAACCGACTGGTACCGGCAGATGGTCGCGACCTACCAGGCGATGGCTACCCGGCTCGGGTTCGCCAAGGTGAGCCGGCTGAAGCTGGCGGTCGTCGACGCGATCCGGCGCTACGTCGATGAGGGCGGGATGCTGTTCGCGATGTGCTCGGCCACCGACACGCCCGACATCGCGTGGGCGGCGCGCAACACCGACATCTGCGCGGCGGTGTTCGACGGCGACCCGGTCGACCCGGGCTACGCGCGCAAGCTCGACTACGAGGGCTGCCTCGCGTTCGAGGGCTTCGCGGTCATCACCGACCCGCTGGTCTACGAGCACTCCGACATCGACACCTACCAGGAGGCGACCGCGCGCGGGCCGGACACCTACATAACGCTGTTTGACTTCTCGGCCAAGTTCGACCCGGTGCCGACGATGCTGGTGCAGAACCACGTCGGGCTGGTGCGCGAGTTCCTGGGCCAGAACTGCGGGTTCCGGCGCGAGCGGCTGAAGCGGCAGGTGCTGGTGATGGGCGAGGTCAGGAACACCGAGCAGGTCAAGTACATCCACGGTCGGTTCGGCAATGGTACCTGGACCTTCCTCGGCGGCCACGACCCGGAGGACTACGCGCACCGGGTCGGCGACCCGCCGACCGACCTGTCACTGCACCGGAACTCGCCCGGCTACCGGCTGATTCTCAATAACGTGCTGTTCCCGGCCGCGGAGCCGAAGAAGCTGAAGACGTAGCATGTGTCTCGCGATCCCGGTCCGGGTAGTGAGCGTCGACGGCGACACCGCGACCGGCGAGGTCGGCGGGGTCGAGCGCGACGTATCGGTGCTGATGACGCCCGGGGTCAAGCCGGGCGACTACGTGATTGTCCATGCCGGCTTCGCGATCCAGGTCGTCGACGCGCGGGAAGCCCGGGAGAACCTGAGGATCTTCGCCGAGATGGCCCGGGCGGTTGACGGCGCAAAGGCGCGGACCCGGCGCGGGCGCAGGTCCGGCTGACGCGGACCAGCCCCTCAGGGTGCCAGCCGGACCTGCAGGAGCAGGGCGCCGGTGGCGATCAGCAGCGCGACCAGCGTCACGACGACCCCGGTCTTCAACCACTCCCCGAACCGGACCGACGTTCCGGTCGAGCGCTCGAACGCGCCGACGGCGATGTGGCCAGCGACCGAACCGATGGCGGTCAGGTTGCCGCCGAAGCATCCGCCGAACAGGAGCGCCCACCAGAGAATCGACGCGTGGGGCAGGCCTATGCGAATCATATCCCGGACGATCGGCACCATTGCGGCGACCACCGGCAGGCTGTCGACGAAGCCCGAGGTCAGCCCGCTGAGCCAGAGCATTATCAGCGCGGCCGCGGCAGTGACCGAGGCCGGGCCGGCGCTGGTCGGCGTCAGACCCCGGGCGGCGCTGAGCAGGGCGTAGCCGAGCTTGGTCGAAACACCGGTGTACTCGAGGCAGGCGGCGTTGGCGAAGAGGAACATGAAGAAGAGCAGGGTCCACCAGTCGATGCCGCGCCCGACGAGCAGGCGGCCGCGCTCCTGTTCGGAGAAGACGATGAAGCCGACCGCGATCAGCGCGACCGCGACGAGCACCGTGCCCTCGTGGAGATTGAGCAGGACCTCAAGCCGACGGTGGAGCGCGATGAGCGAGACCGTGACGGCGAAGGTGATGATGCCGGTGCGCAGGCGCGCCGGGTTCACCGCCTCGGTCGTCCGCTGGAGCTCGGCGAAGTCGATCTCGTAGCGCCGGCCGAAGAAGTCCTTCCGGAACAGGAGGAGGCAGAGCCCGGCGACCGCGACCGCGGCGACCGCCGAGACCGGTGTCGCCCAGCGCAGGAAGTGTTCGAAGCTGAGCTCGCCGGCGAAGGCGATGTAGACGCCGATAGGGTTGCCGACCAGGGTCAGCGCGCTGCCGACGTTGGTGGCGAAGACTAGGCTCAGCAGGTAGGGCAGGAGCGGGGCCTTGGTCCGGCGCGAGACCTCGAGCGCGAGGCCGAAGGTGACGAGGATGGCGGAGACCTCGTCGGCGAAGCCGCCGAGGATGACCGAGAAGCCCATCAGGACGAGCAGGAGCAGCCAGGGGACGCCGTGGACGCGCTTGACCGCCCGGATGACGATGGTGCGGAAGACGCCGATACCCTCGAGCCAGCGGATGACGACCATCATCGACATTATGAACAGGATGGTCGGCAGGGACATGAAACGGACGGTGGTGACGAGGTCCTCGACACCGCCGAGCAGCAGCAGGCCGAGGCAGACGGCCGCAATTGCCAGCCGGAAGTTCCAGAACAGCAGGGTGCCGAGTACCATCGCAAGGAACAGCGTGACCGCGAGCTGCTGGCGGAAGAGCCAGGAGGCTTGGTTGAACCGGGTGTAGCCGAGTTCCTGGTAGATACCATCGTCGGGCAGGTGGACGGCGGCCAGCGCGACGCGGGCGGCGAGGAAGACCGCGAGCACCGCGAGCGCGAAGAGCAGGATCCGGCGGTTGCGACGGAGGAAGCCGTGGTGGTGCGTCGTCGTGATGAGCGCCGCGGCCCGGCCCGGGTCGCGCGCCCTCAGCAACCGGGCGCGGACTTCGGGCCGGCTGAGCGCGCGCGCGGTTTCGGCGAGGAGGTCGAGGTAGAGCTCGTGCTGGTCGGGCGGGGCGACAATGACCACGAGCAGCCGGACCGGCCGGCCGTCGGCAGCCTCCCAGTCCATCGGTCGGGCGAGTCGGACAACCGCCACGGCGGGCTGACTCACGGTCGCGGTCGTGGCGTGGAGCAGGGCGATGCCCTGGCCGACCCCGGTCGGACCGGAGCCCTCTCGGGCGGTGAGCTCGGCGCCGAGGGGCGCTGCGTCGGCGGCGACGCCGCGCCGGGCGAGCTCTTCGGCAATGTGGTCCAGAACCTGGGGGCGGGTGGCGAGGGCGGGGCAGTCGAAGGCAAGGTCAGGCGTCAGGAGGGTGGTGAGCCGAGGCGCGTCGCCGGCGGGTGGCGGGCGGACAGACTGGCGCAGGCGGCTGGACCCGGTCTGACGGCTGGCCGTCATTCCGGGTTCGTTATCATCAGCGGGCAGGGCAGGTTCGGGACGAGGTCGTCGGGGAGCCGGTAGTCGTCGTCGGCGAGCGCGGCGGCCGAGATGACGACGAGGTTGCAGTGGGTGCTGTTGGCAAGGGTTCGGAGGTTCTCGATGCCGCCCTGCTGGGCAACGACGGTGGCCTTGAGGCCGGTCTGCTTGAACTCCTCCTCGAGCCGATAGAGATCCTGCCAGCACTTCCGCTCGGTCTGTTCGCGGAGGACCTCGTTACGGGTATAGCCGTCGGTGCTGACCTGGCGGCAGTTGCGTGACATCACCCCGCTCATCAGCACGGCGCTGGCGTTGGCGCGGGCCAGTTCCATCACGAAGTGCTTGTCTTCCTGTCGCTCGCTGACGATGTAGAGAATCCGGTCAAACATCTCGCTTCACCTCTCGCGGGTCGCGCGCGGAAACCGCCGTCATCAGGACGCGAACCCAATCTGGACCAGCAGGGCCACGGTCGCAATCAGGAGCGATACGGCCGTGACCAGCAGTCCGACCTTGAACCATTTAATGAAACTGACCGTCCCGCCGGTTGCCCGTTCGAAGGCACCGACCGCGACGAGGTTGGCGGTCGAGCCGATGAAGGTCAGGTTGCCGCCGAAGCAGCCGCCGAACAGGAGCGCCCACCAGAGAATCGACGCGTGGGGCAGGCCGACCCGGACGAGATCCTTGACGACCGGCACGAGCGCGGCAACGATCGGCAGGTTGTCGACGAAGCCGGACGAGATGCCGCCGGCCCAGAGCATTATCACCGCGATGACGCCGGTCGAGCCGCCGGGAACCACCGTCGACCCGGCAAAACCCTCGGTGAGCCGGAGCAGGACGTAGCCGAGCTTGGTTGTGACGCCGGTGTACTCGAGGCAGGCCGACTTGCCGAACAGGAACATGAAGAAGAGCAGGGTCCACCAGTCGATGCCGCGTTCGATGAGCTGGCGACCGCGTTCCTGTTCGGAGAAGACGATGAAGCCGACCGCGATCAGCGCGACCGCGACGAGCACCGTGCCCTCGTGGAGGTTGAGCAGGACCTCGAGCCGGCGGTGGAGCGCGATGAGCGTGACCGTGACGGCGAAGGTGATGATGCCGGTGCGCAGGCGCGCCGGGTTCACCGCCTCGGTCGTCCGATTGAGCTCGGCGAAGTCGATCTCGTAGCGCCGGCCGAAGAAGTCCTTCCGGAACAGGAGGAGGCAGAGGCCGGCGACCGCGACCGCGGCTACCGCCGAGACCGGTGTTGCCCAGCGCAGGAAGTGCTCGAAGCTGAGCTTGCCGGCGAAGGCGATGTAGACGCCGATAGGGTTGCCGACGAGGGTCAGCGCGCTGCCGACGTTGGTGGCGAAGACAAGGCTCAGCAGGTAGGGCAGGAGCGGAGCCTTGGTCCGGCGCGAGACCTCAAGCGCGAGGCCGAAGGTGATGAGGATGGCGGAAACCTCGTCGGCGAAGCCGCCGAGGATAACCGAGAAGCCCATCAGGACGAGCAGGAGCAGCCAAGGTATGCCGCGGACGCGCTCGACCGCTCGGATGACGATGGTGCGGAAGACGCCGATGTTCTCGAGCCAGCGGACGATGACCATCATCGACATGATGAACAGGATCGTCGGGATTGACATGAACTCGACCGTCGTCTCGAGGTCCATCACCCCGGCGACGAGCAGGATGCCGAGGCTGCCGGCCGCGATTGCCAGCCGGAATCGCCAGAACAACAGGGTGCCGAGCACCATCGCGAGGAAGAGCGTGACGGTCAGCTCCTGGCGGAATATCCACAGCGGCTCGTTGAACTTGGTGTAGCCGAGCTCCTGGTAAATCCCGGTTTCGGGCAGGTGGACGCCCATCAGGGCGAAGCGGGCGGCCACGAAGATCGCCGCGATCGAGAGGCAGAAGAGCAGGATCCGGCGGTTGCGACGGAGGAAGCCGTGGTGGTGCGTCGTCGTGATGAGCGCTACGGCGCGGGCCGGGTTTTTCGTCCGGAGGACCTGCTCGCGGACGTCGGGCCGGTTGAGTGAGCGGGCGACTTCGGCGAGGACGCCGAGGTAGATGTCGCGCTGGTCGGGCGGCGCGATGATGACGACGAGCAGGCGCACCGGCTGGCCGTCGGCGGCGTCCCAGTCCATCGGCCGGGCGAGCCGGACGACGGCGACGACGAGGCGGTCGACCGCGTCGGTCGTGGCGTGGGGCAGGGCGATGCCGTGGCCGACGCCGGTCGAGCCCTGCTGCTCGCGGGCGAGGAGCGTGTCGGTCAGCGTCCGGCGGTCGGGGACGATGCCGCGCCGGACGAGCTGGCGGGACAGGAACTGGAAGACCTCGGCCTGGCTCTCGCACTGCGGGCAGTCGAAGGCGAGGTCCGGGGTCAGCAGGCTGGACAGCTTGATTGTCATCGCAGGAACTCGCGGAGAAGCCCGATTACCCGGTCCTGTTCGGCATCGGAGAGGCTGGCGCGGACCGGCAGGTTGAGAACCTCGCGGCCGGCGCGTTCGGCGTTCGAGAAGGAGAGTCCCAGGCCGGCGAGGACCGGCTCGTGGTGGACCGGCGTCGGGTAGTAGCAGCCGGTTTCGACGCCGTTGTCCGCGAGGAAGGTACGCAGGCGGTCGCGCGCCGGGGTGAGAATGGCATATTGATGACGGCAGGAGTCGCAGCCATCGGCCGGCCGGACGACTGTCGCCAGCCCGGTCAGTGCCTCGTCGTAGCGGCGGGCGAGCTCGCGGCGCCGGGCGGTGTCTGCGGCCAGCGCCGGCAGTGACCGGCGCAGGAGCGCGGCCTGGATTTCGTCGAGCCGCGAGTTCCAGCCCCAGCGGACGTGGCGGCCTTCGTCGTCACGGCCGTGCCGGCGAAGCTGTTCGAGCCGGGACGCTGCAACCGGGTCGGAGGTGACGACCGCGCCGGCGTCGCCGAGCGCGGCGAGGTTCTTGGTCGGGTAGAAGCTGAAGGTCGCGGCCGCGCCGAATGATCCCAGCGGTCGGCCGCGCCAGGTCGCGCCGAGCGCCTGGGCGGCGTCCTCGACCAGCAGCAGGCTGCGGGCCCGGCAGAGTTCGGCGAACCGGTCGAGGTCGGCGCAGTGGCCGAAGAGGTGGACGAGGAGGACCGCCCGGGTCCGCGGCGTGACCGCGGCCGCGCAGGCATCCGGGTCGAGGCAGAGCGTCGCCGGGTCGATGTCGGCAAGTACCGGCGTCGCGCCGGCCCGGACAATCGCCTCGACGGTGGCGAAGTAGGTGAACGGAGTCGTGATGACCTCGTCACCGGGCCCGATGCCGAGTGCCTCGAGCCCGAGGATGATGGCGTCGGTGCCGCTCTTGACCCCGAATGCCCGATCCGTGCCGACGAGCCGCGCGAGCTCGGTCTCGAACCCGGCCAGTTCCGGGCCGAACACGAAGCGGCCGGAGGCCAGCACCCGCCGGAAGTCGGCACAATAGTCATCGGCCCGGCTCCGGGCCAGCCGGGCGACATCGTACAATGGCAGGATTGCGGTCAAGTCGGCAGGATGATAGCCCTGCGGCCCGGGAAGTCAACCGTCCGGGTTTGACCGCACCCGGCCCGAACCTAGAATGGGGAGTGGACCCGGGTGAGAGCAGCTTCCGGCTCGCGGCGCCCTACCTGCCGGCCGGCGACCAGCCGCAGGCGATCGAGCGGCTGGTCGAGTTCCTGAAGGCGGGCGCGCGCCACAGCACCCTGCTTGGCGTTACCGGTTCGGGTAAGACCTACACGATGGCGAGCGTCATCGCCCGGCTCAACCGCCCGACGCTGGTCATCTCGCACAACAAGACGCTGGCCGCCCAGCTCTACGGTGAGTTCCGGCAGTTCTTCCCGGCCAACGCGGTCGAGTATTTCGTGTCCTACTACGATTACTACCAGCCCGAGGCCTACGTGCCGGTCCACGACCTGTACATCGAGAAGGACGCCAGCATCAACGAGGAAATCGAGCGGCTCCGGATGCGGGCGACCTCGAGCCTCATCGAGCGGCGGGATGTTCTCGTCGTCGCGTCGGTGTCCTGCATCTACAACATCGGCGAGCCGTGGGAGTTCAAGGAGGCGCTGCTGGCACTGGAGACCGGCCGCGGGCTCGAGCGCGACGACCTGCTCGAACAACTTGTCAGGCTCCAGTACAGCCGGAACGACCTCGACCTCAGGCGCTCCTGCTTCCGGGCCCGGGGCGACGTCGTCGAGATTCACCCGTCGCACCGCGACGTCGGAGTCAGAGTCGAGTTCGACGGCGACCGGGTCGGCCGGCTGAGCGTCTTCGACCTCGTCACCGGCGACGTCGTTGAGCGGCGGCCCCGGCTCGTCATCTACCCGGCCAAGTACTTCGTGACCAACGACGAGACGATGGCGGCCGGGATGGTCTCAATCGAGAAGGAGTTGGTCCAGCGGGTCGCCGAGCTCCGCGCGCAGGACAAGCTCCTTGAAGCCCAGCGGCTCGAAACCCGGACGAAGTTCGATCTCGAAATGATGCGCGAGTTCGGCTACTGCCCGGGCATCGAGAACTACTCCCGCCACCTGCTCGGCAAGCGGCCGGGCGAGCGACCGTCCTGCCTGCTCGACTACTTCCCGGAGGACTACGTCGTGGTCATCGACGAGTCCCACGTCTCGATCCCGCAGGTCCAGGGGATGTACAATGGCGACCGGGCGCGCAAGCAGACACTGGTCGACTACGGGTTCCGGCTGCCTTCCTGCCTGGACAACCGGCCACTCCGGTTCGACGAGTTCGACACGCTGGTGCGGCAGGCGGTTTTCACATCGGCGACGCCCGGGGACTACGAACTGCAGGTCAGCCAGGGCCGCGTCGCCGAGCTCATCGTCCGGCCGACCGGGCTGGTCGACCCGGAGATGGTCGTCCGGCCGACCAAGGGCCAGGTCGATGACCTCATCAACGAAATCCGCGGCCGGGCGTCGCGGGGTGAGCGGGTGCTGGTCACGACGCTGACCAAGCGGATGGCCGAGGACCTCGCCGAGTACCTGGCCGAGATGGGCCTGAGGGTGAAGTACCTGCACTCGGAAATCACCGCACTCGAGCGGGTCGAGATTCTCCGCGGGCTCAGGCTCGGCGAGTTCGACGTGCTCGTCGGCATCAACCTCCTGCGCGAGGGCCTGGACCTGCCCGAGGTGTCACTGGTCGCGATCCTCGACGCGGACAAGAAGGGCTTCCTGCGCGACGAGCGCTCGCTGGTCCAGACCGCGGGCCGTGCCGCCCGCAACGTCCGGGGACGGGTTATCCTCTACGCCGACGTCATCACCCGCTCGATCCGGGCCGCGCTCGACGAGACCGACCGGCGGCGGAGGAAGCAGGTCGAACACAACGAGAAGCACGGCATCCTCCCGCGCAGTATCTCGAAGTCGCTCGACGAGGTGATGACCGCTACCTCGGTCGCCGACGCGCGGCGCGAGCCCGAAGCGCCCGAAGAGGAGACGACGACGACCGGGGACAGGCTCGAGCAGCTTGCGAAGCTCCAACGGAAGATGGAGGAGGCCTCGGCCGAACTGCGGTTCGAGGATGCCGCGAAGCACCGGGACCGGATCCGGGATCTCCTCCAGGCGATGGACGAGGACGTGCTCCGGCGCGCCCCGAGGCCCAGGGCGGGTCGGCAGGTGGGCAGGCGCGCGCGCCGGCGCTGAGAGTCGTGGAGAAGCACGAAGGGAGACTGACGATGAAGCGAATCGGAGTTGCCGTCCTGCTGGTGCTGGCCGGCTGTTTCAGCGATGTCATCGTGACCCAGGAGCCGGATGCGTTCTTCAACGCCCGGACGCTGAAGGCCGGGCAGGCGGACATCGGACTGAGGCTGATGCAGTTCGGCTGGCTGCCGACCGAGCGGGCGGTCTATGGCGCCGCGGCCGCGTTCGGAGTCCGCGACGGCTGGGAGGCACGCGCCGGCTGGGCCCTGGCCGGGACGCACTGGCGTGCGAGCGACTCGGCGATCCTGTGGTTGAATGCGCTGGAACTCCGCGGCAGGCGGCAGCTCATCGCCGACGGGCCGCTCCGGCTCGCGGCCGGGGCCGGTTGCGACCTGATACTGGCCGACCCGGAGGAGAGCGGCCCGGTCGAGTACTACGGCCTGCGGCCGATGCTGCAGGCCTCCGCCGGGGTCTACACCGATGCTGGCTTCGGGGTGTTCGTTCCCCTCGCGCTGAGCGCGACCTTCCTGCGGCCGGGGCAGGCGGTCGGTCTGTCAATCACACCCGGGGTCGGCGTGGCCTTCGAGCTGGAACACTTCTTTGTCCGCGCGGCGGGCAACCTGCCGCTGGGCGGTTTCCTCCGGACCGGGGACCGTGAGGTGCGGGAGATGGCGCCTAGCGCCGGGTTTGAGGTCGGCGGCCGCTTCCCGGTGTTACGGCAGCGGGCGAAGTCCTAGCCGTCAGCGGCCTGCGAGGCGGCGGAGAAGGCCGCGGAGGCCGCGGCGGACCGAGAGCGCGCGCTCCGGGCAGATCTCGACACAGCAATAGCAGGCGATACAGCGTCGGAAGGCGATGACCGGTTTCGGCGCGAGCGTAATCGCCTCGACCGGGCAGCCGTCCGCGCACCGGCCGCAACGGGTGCAGCGGTCGGGCGCGAGTATCGGGCGCGAGGCGGTGGCGGTGTAGGCCGCGCCGGACAGGAACGTGCCGAGGTTGGCGACCAGCATCGTCGGGAGCCGGAATCCGGGCACTGGCTCGGAGTCACCCCGGATGTCGATCTCCGCGAGCCGGCCCGGGCCGAGGCCGCGGGCCGCGGCGATGCGGAGCATCGGGACCCGGTCGGGTCTTGTCCCGGCCATCATCGCCATCACCGCGTCGACCGCGACCGGGTTGCGCCCGGCGATGAGCCTGCCGATGGTCAGCACCCGGCCGTTGGACGGCCCGGACGGGCCGTCCATCCCGCGCAGGGCGTCCATCACGGTCAGCACCGGGACCGGCAGGGCCTGGAAGACGTCGACCATCAACTCGGCGAATTCGGCGGCACTGCGGGCCCGGGCGTGGAGCAGGGTCTTCTGCCGGCCGGGGATGACGCCGAACAGGTTCTTGACCGCGCCGGTGAGGATGGTGAGGGCATGGGTCTTGAGTACCGGCAGGTTGAGGATGAGGTCGACCTCGTTGAGCAGGGCCGAGACCGCGACCTGCGGTACGAACCTCGAGTTCAGTCTGAGCGTCGTGGTGCGGAGGCTGACGTCGGTGAAACAGCCCGCCGAGGCTTCGACCGCGCCGGTCGCGGCGACAAACTCGGACAGTGGACCGGTCAGTCCGCCGCCCGGGTTGTCGCCGACGAAGACCGCCTTCGCGCCCCGGGCCTTGAGCTCGCGGACGCAGGCGGCGATGACGCCCGGGTCGGTCGTGACTCCGTCCTCGGGAGGGTGACTGCCGAGCAGGTTGGGCTTGACCCAGACCCGGAGGCCGCGGAAGTTCTGTCCGAGGAAGTCGAGCGACTCGGCGACCGTGGCGTCAAGGTCGGTGACCCTGCGGACGAGGACCCGGTGCGTGGTCGTCATCGCCCGATGAGGTTCTGGACCAGGCCGCGCCACGGGCCGGGCACGGTCAGGGCCTGCTGCGGGCAGACCTCGGTACAGCAGTAGCAGGAGATGCACTTGTCCCGGTCAACCAGGGGCCAGGGAACGAGGGCCAACGCCTCGACCGGGCAGTTGTCGGCACAGCGCCGGCAGCGGGTGCAGCGGTCCTGACGGAGCAGGGGACGGGCACGGGCAATGGGGTAGACCCGGGCGACGAGCGCGGTAACCGGGCCGGTCAACGCCCGGCCGGGCAGACGGAAGCCGGGGACGACGTAGAAATCGCCCTCGATGGCGATGTCCTCGCGCCGGGTCGGGCCGAGGCCGCGCTCGCCGGCGATGCGGAGCATCGGGATCGAGTCCGGCCGCGCGCCGCACATCAGCGCCATCACGGTATCGAGCGCGACGCCGTTGCGGGCGGCGAGCAGGCGCCCGATGCGGCGGGCCCGGCCTGCCGTCGGGCCGGGTCCGTCCATCCCGCGCTGGGCGTCCATCAGGAAGAGCATCGGCGCCGGGATGGCCTGGAAGATGTCGACGACGAGCTCGGCGAACTCGAGGTCGTCCCGGACGAGGGTATGGAGTCGACCCTTGATGCCGCCGGGTATCGCGCCAAAGAGGTTCTTGATGCCGCCGCTCAGGACGGTGAAGGCGTGGGTCTTGAACACCGGCAGGACGAGGATGAGGTCGACCTCGGTGACGATGCGAGAGAAGCGTAGTTCGTCGAGGAAGCGCGAGCGGAGCGGCAGGGTAACCGTGGCTTCGGCGATGCTGCGGAAGCAGCCCTCGCTGGCTTCGACGATGCCGGTCGGCGCGAGGTAGCTCTCGATGTTGACCCGGAGCCAGCCGCCCGGGTTGTCGGCGACGGTGATTTCGGCCGCGCCTCGTCGCCGGAGCTCGCGGACGACCGCGCGGACGAGCTCGGGGTCGGTGGTGACGCTGCGATCGGGTCGGTGTGGGCTGATGAGGTTGGGCTTGACCCAGACGCGCCGGCCGGAGAAGTCGCGGTCTAGGAAATCGAGGCAGTCGCGGACCGCGCCGGGGAGGTCCTCGGAGTGACGGACCAGCACCCGCTCAGGCGGGGTGCGGCGAATACCGGCTTCGACCACGCGCGGTCAGAGCCGGCCGGGGATGATGTAGAGGATGTTGTCGAGCGCGATGACCGCCTCGGGCTGCTTGGCCTTGTCCGCGGGCACGCCGGAGTCGCGGAACTCGACCTCGATCAGCTTGGCGACGCCGTCCTTGACGGTGTAGCCGACGCAGGTGGCGGTGCCGCCTGATTTCAGGAACACGACCGGCATTGTTGTCTCCTACTCCGGGCGGGGCAGCGAGACCCGCCCTGTCTTGTCGCCCCGCAGTCCCAGCGCGTAGTCGGCCTGGAGCAACTGGTGAATCTCGCGCGAGCCTTCGTAGATTTGCGCGCCCCGGGCATTGCGGTAGAACCGCTCGACAACGTACTCGCTCGAGAAGCCGTAGGCGCCGTGGACCTGGACCGCGTCGGACGCGGCCCGCTCGGCCGCGGCGCAGGCAAAGAGCTTGGCGGCCGACGTCTCGCGGGTGCTCGGCCGGCCCTGGTTCTTGAGCCATCCGGCCCTGAGCCAGAGCAGGCGGGCGGCGTCGTAGTCAACCGCCATCCCGGCGATCATCGCCTTGACGAGCTGGTGTTCGGCGATCGGCCGGCCGAAGGTCTGACGGGTCCGGGCGTACTCGACCGATGCGTCGCGGCAGGCCCGGATGAGGCCGGCCGCGCCGGCGGCGACGGTGTAGCGGCCCTGGTCGAGCGCGAACATCGCTACCTTGAAGCCGTCGCCCTCCCGGCCGAGCAGGTTCGCGGCCGGCACCCGGACCCCGTCCAGCGCGATCGAGCCGGTGTTGCCGGCCCGGACCCCGAGCTTGCCGTGAATCGTCGCGGTGGTGAGGCCGGGAATCCCGCGCTCGAGCAGGAAACAGGAAAGCCCGGAATGGTCGCGGGCCTTCATCTTCTCCGGGTCGGTCCAGGCAATGACCGCGAACTGGTCGGCGACGTCGGCGAGCGATATCCACATCTTCTCGCCGTAGAGGAGCCAGCCGTCGCCGTCCTTCCGGGCCCGGGCCTGGATGCCGACGACGTCACTGCCCGCGGCCGGCTCGGTGATGGCGAAAGTGGCGAGCTTGTCGCCGCCTGCCTGGGGCACGAGCCAGCGCCGCTTCTGCTCGGCGGTTCCCCAGGCGAGCAGGGTCAGCGAGTTGAGCCCGACGTGGACCGAGAGGATAACTCGCAGCGAGGTGTCGACGTACTCGAGTTCCTCGCAGGCGAGGCCGAGCGCGACGTAATCGCCGCCCGAGCCGCCCCAGCGCGCCGGGACCGACAGCCCGAGCAGGCCGACATCTGCCATCTTCCGGACGACGGCCGGGTCGAACTCGCCGGCGGCGTCGCGCTCCTGGATCGTCGGCGCGACCTCGCGCGCCGCGAAATCGCGGGCGAGCTTCGCGGTCAGTTGCTGCTCGTCGGTGAGGGCGAGGTCGATCATCGGCGCCTGCGGTCGGCCTTCCCCGGGCGATGCAGGCACAGGCCGGCGCGGCGGTAGATGGCGTCGACGTGCCGGAGCAGGCGCCGGAGGTCGAACACCCGGCCGAGCTCACGGCGGTCGAGCCGGGCGGCGACCTCGACATCTGCCCGGGCGAGCTCGGCCAGCGGGCGGCCGGACTCGCGGGACTCGAAGCTCAGCCGCTGGGCGAGCCGGTAGCCGTCGTCGCGGCTCATCCCGGCCTTGACCAGCGCGAGGAGCAGGCCCTGGGAGAAGTACGTCCCGCCGGTGAGCTCGAGGTTGGCGGCCATCCGGTCGGTGTTGACGACCAGCCCGGCGAGGACGTCGGTCAGCTTGCAGGTGATGTAGTGGACGATGACGGTCGCGCCCGGGATGACGATGCGCTCGTTGGCCGAGTTCGAGAGGTCGCGCTCGTGCCAGAGCGGGACGTTCTCATAGCCGGTCGCGACCCAGCCCCGGACGACCCGGCTCAGGCTGGTGACGCGCTCACAGATGATCGGGTTCTTCTTGTGCGGCATCGCCGATGAGCCGCGCTGGCGTGAGCCGAACGGCTCGGCGAGTTCGCCGATCTCGGTGCGCTGGAGGTTGCGGACCTCGACCGCGATGCGCTCGAGCCCGGCGGCGATGAGCCCGAGCACGGCGAGCATGTAGGCGTGCCGGTCGCGCGGGATGACCTGGGTCGAGACCGGCTCGGGCTTGAGCCCGAGCGCGCGCAGGACCCGGGCCTCGAGCCCCGGCCCGACCTGGGTGTAACTGCCGACGACGCCGGAGATCTTGCCGTGGTGCATCTCGGCGATTGCCGAGCGCAGCCGGTCGATGTTCCGGCAGGACTCCTCGAACCACGACAGCGCCTTGAGCCCGAAGGTGATCGGCTCGGCGTGGACGCCGTGGGTGCGGCCGATCATCGGGGTGTGCTTGTGCTCGAGCGCGAGCCGGGCGCACTGGAGGCGCAGGCGGCCGAGCGCGCCCTCGATGATCTCGAGCGCCGAGATGCAGCGCAGCGACAGCGCGGTGTCGACGACGTCGTAGCTGGTCAGGCCGTAGTGGACGTACTTGCCGGCCGGGCCGACGCTCTTCGCGACGCTCCGGGTGAAGGCGATGACGTCGTGGTTGGTTTCCTTCTCGAAGCGCTCGATCTCGCTGATGCTGAAGGTCGCCCTGCCGATGGCGCGCGCCGCCGACTTCGGGATCAGGCCCATCGCGGCCTCGGCCCGGGCGACCGCCTTCTCGACCAGCAGCCAAGAGAGGAACTTGGCCTCTTCGCTCCAGAGGCCGGCCATCTCGGGCAGGGTGTAGCGTGTTATCATTGGAGCCGGGAGTAGAGCCGGGTGGGCTCGCCGCCGCGGTCGACGACGATGTTGACGACCGGGCCCAGCCGCTCGAATTCGCGGGCGAAGCCGGCCGCGCTGCCGACCGCCTTGCCCTGTGCCATCAGGACTACATCGCCGGGCTGGATGCCGAGGTTGGCGCCGACGCTGCCGGCGGTGACCTCGACGACGACGACGCCGCGGCTGAGCGTGAGGTTGAACCGACCGCGCAGGACTGCGTTGATGTCGGCGACCTCGACCCCGAGCGCGGTCCGGTAGGTCGTCAGCCGCTGGCCGCCCGCGCCCTTGACCTCGGCGATGAACTCCTTGACATCTTCGATCGGGCGGGCGAAGCCGATACCCTCGGAGCCACCCGAGTGCGAGAAGATGAAGGTATTGACGCCGATGACCTCGCCGTCGGCGTTCGCCAGCGGGCCGCCCGAGTTGCCCGGGTTGATCGCGGCGTCGGTCTGGATCATATCGGCCATCACCTGGCCCTGGCCGGTCTTGACGTCACGGTCGAGGGCGCTGATGACCCCGACCGTCACGGTCGGCTGGGCGTCGCGGAGCAGGAACCCGAACGGGTTGCCGAAGGCGATCGCCCACTCGCCGATGAGGATGTCCTTCGACGTACCGAGCCGGACGTGGGGAAGCCGCGAGCCGTTGACGCGGAGCAGGGCGAGGTCAAGGCCATTGTCGAGGCCGAGCAGCTCGGCGTCGAACTCGCGGTTGTCGGTCAGGGTGACCTTGATCGCGGTCGCGTTGCGGACGACGTGGGCGTTGGTGATGACCTCGCCGTTCGGCGAGATGATGAAGCCCGAACCCATCGACTTGACCTCCTCGCGGAACTGCCGGCGCGGGAAGAAGTCGCGGAAGAACTCGTCGATGCCGAACCCGCCGAACGGGTCGTAGTTGACGATGCGAACCTGGGTCACGACGACCGAGACCACCGCCGGGCTGACCTTGCGGGCCGCCTCGGTGATGGCGTTGCGCCGGCTGGCCGTGACCGCGTCCGGCCCGGCAGGCTGGGCGCAGGCGAGCGCGACGGCGCACGAGAGTATGAGCTTGATGGTTGGTGACATCTGGTTTCTCAGTCTAGCAGGGGCAGCGGAATGGTCAAGGAACTCCGAGCGCCCGGGCCCGGCGACTCGTCCCGAGTTCTAGCCCGGGCACATGGTGACCCCCTGCGGACGGCCGCGAGGTCGGCGGGCATTCCGCCGAAGGACTGGGCAATGCTGAGAGGAGAGGTGCGAGCGATACGGCTCCGGGTGGAGACGAGATGAGGCATCGAGTTCACGGCCATTCTGGTTATGCTTGTGTGGCCAAACAGAAGCGCCAGAAAGGTG
>JAWOHE010000087.1:0-24685 GCA_046485285.1 bacterium | reverse complement strand
ATCCCGGTGCGGGCGGTCCGGGCCGTGTTGACGAGCGCCGGTTCGTTCATATAATCGTGGCTCGCAGAACAATTTTGCCCGCGGTTTTCTTGTCTCGGCATCGAGAAAGGAGTAGCCACGATGAGTCCTGTCTTCTGGATAGCGCCGGCGGCGTCGGCGCTTGCGCTCGGCTTCGCGCTGGTCCTGGCCCTGCGGAACATGCGGCTGAGCGAGGGTACCGAGCCGATGAAGGAGATTGCCTTGGCGGTGAAGGTCGGCGCGCAGGCCTACCTGAAACAGCAGTACAAGGGCGTCGGCATCTTCTTCGCGGTCGTCTTCGTCATCCTGTTTATCCTCTACCTGACCGGGAGCCAGGTCATCTACGTGCCGTTCGCCTTCCTGACCGGCGGCTTCTTCTCCGGGCTGGCCGGCTACATCGGGATGTCGGTCGGCGTGCGGTCGAGCGCGCGGACGACCTGGGCCGCCCGGCAGAGCCTGAACGCCGGGCTCCGGGTTGCGTTCTCGGCCGGGATGGTGATGGGGCTGGTCGTGGTCGGGCTGGGCCTGCTCGACCTGTCGCTGTGGTACCTGCTGCTCAACTGGCTGATCCAGGAGCCGGACACGACGCTGAAGCTCGAGCGCATCACCTCGGCGATGATCGCGTTCGGTATCGGCGCGAGCTCGCAGGCGCTGTTCGCCCGGGTCGGCGGCGGCATCTTCACGAAGGCGGCGGACGTCGGCGCGGACCTCGTCGGCAAGGTCGAGGCCGGGATTCCCGAGGATGACCCGCGCAACCCGGCGGTGATTGCCGATAACGTCGGCGACAACGTCGGCGACATCGCGGGGATGGGCGCGGACCTGTACGAGAGCTACGTCGACTCGATGGTCGCGACGATGACGCTCGCGGTCGGGGTGACCGCGGTCGGGTTCGCGACCCTGAGTGGCGTGCTGTTCCCGATGGTGCTGGCCGGGGTCGGTATCGTGGCGTCGATCCTCGCGAGCTTCTTGGTCCGGGCAGGCGAGAAGGCGGAGCAGGCGGTCCTGCTTCGGGCGCTCCGGGCCGGGACCTACGGCGCGACGGCGATGGTCGCGATCGCGGCGTTCTTCATCGTCCGAGCGATGCTCCCGGGCAACTTCTCGGTCTACTGGGCGGTCGTGACCGGTCTGCTCGCCGGGGTGTTCATCGGCTACTTCACCGAGCGCTACACCTCGGACACTTACCGGCCGGTGCGCGACATCGCCGCCGAGGCGAAGACCTCACCGGCGACGGTGATAATCGAGGGGCTGTCGGTCGGGATGCGCTCGACGCTGCCGATCGTCATTGTCGTCGCGGTGGCGATAATGCTCAGCTTCTTCCTGGCCGGCGGCGGCAATGTCGGGCTCGGGCTCTACTGCGTCGGCGTGGCCGCGGTCGGGATGCTCTCGACCCTCGGCATCACGCTGGCGACCGACGCCTACGGGCCGGTGGCGGACAACGCCGGCGGCAACGCCGAGATGACCAAGCAGGAGCCGGTGGTCCGCGAGCGGACCGACGCGCTCGACGCGCTCGGCAACACGACCGCGGCGACCGGCAAGGGTTTCGCGATCGGCTCGGCGGCGCTGACCGCGCTGGCGCTGATCGCGGCCTACAATCACGAGGTCGGGATCGTCGGCAAGCGGCTGGTCGCGGACAACCTGCTGTCCGCCCTGCCCCGGCTCGACCTGTCGGTGATGAACCCGCGGCTGGTCACGGGCGTGTTCATCGGTGCGATGCTGCCGATGGGCGTCGCGGCGATGATAATGAAGGCGGTCGGCCGGGCGGCGTCGAAGATTGCCGGCGAGGTGCGCCGGCAGTTCCGCGAGATTGCCGGGATAATGGAAGGCAAGGCGAAGCCGGACTACGCGAGCGCGGTGAAGATCTGCACGCTGGCGGCGCAGAAGGAGATGATCGCGCCGACGCTGCTGGCGATCGTCTCGCCGGTCGTGGTCGGGGTCCTGCTCGGTGCCGAGGGAGTTGTCGGGCTGCTCGTCGGCGGGTTGTCGTCGGGCTTCTGCCAGGCGGTGTTCATGTCGAACTCGGGCGGGGCCTGGGACAACGCCAAGAAGTACATTGAGAAGGGAAACCTCGGCGGCAAGGGCTCGGAGGCGCACAAGGCGAGTGTCATCGGCGACACGGTCGGCGACCCGCTGAAGGACGCGGCCGGCCCGTCGCTGAACATCCTGCTCAAGCTGATGTCGATGGTTTCGATTGTCTTCCTCGGGATGATCCTGCAGTTCAACCTCGGCCGCTGGACCGGCTGGTGGTAGCCTAGCCGCCCGCGGCCGCGGGAAAGACAGTCAGCGGGGCGCTTCTCGCGGGCGCGCCCTGCTTCTTGCCAGCCCGGCCCGGGGTAGCTACAATTGCAGGTTGAGACATCTTGCCGCCCTGCTCCTCCTCGCCTTCGCGCTCGGCGGCTGTCGTCGCAACACCGGGCCGCCAACGATCACCGCGTTCGAGGGTCCGACCGAGGTCAACTCCGGCGACACCGCGACGTTCGAGTGCCGGGCCTGGGATTGGTACCTCGAGCCGATAACGTTCGCGTGGACCGCGAGCCGGGGCCGGGTCATCGAGCAGGCGACTGGGCCGACCGTCACCTATTCCGTCGCGCGCTGGGCCGCGCCCGAGTCGGCGGGCACGGCGGTGGTCCGGGTCGCGGTCATTGACCTCGACAGCATGGTCACCGGCGAGAGCCTGGCGGTCCGGGTCAAGGCGGTGACCCGGACCGTGTTGAACCTCGATGGCCTGCTCAAGGCCGGCGAGTTGCGGGCGTGGAGCGACAGCCTGAGCTACGGCCACCGGGTCCGGGGCCGGTTCGAGGTCGACACCGGCCGGGTGACGCTCCGGCTGCTCGACGCCGCGAACTACCGGCGCTGGGCGGCAGGGGAGAGCCACGAGCCGCTGTTCATCAGCGAGCAGGCGAAGTTCGACTCGATCAAGGCGATGGTCCCGGCGTCGGGCCGGCATCACGTCGTGCTCGACAACCGTTCCGGCAAGGTCGACCAGCAGTTCCAACTCCGCCTCGTCACGATCAGTCCCTGAGCCGGCCGGCTCAGGCGAATTTCCCGAGCAGTTCGAACAGGCGCGCGACCGGCAGGCCGACGACGTTGAGGTAGCTGCCCTCTACACGGGTGACGAACACGCCGGCCCGGCCCTGGATGCCGTAGGCACCGGCCTTGTCGAGCGGCTCGCCGGAGCGGATGTAGCGTTCGATGTCGTCCGGGCCGAGCGGCCGGAAGGTCACCCGGGTCACGTCGAGCGCGGTCCGGGTCCGGCCACCCGGGGTTGAGCGGACCGCGAGCCCGGTGATGACCCGGTGGGTGCGGCCGGAGAGCAGCCGGAGCATCCGGCGGGCGTCGGCCGGGCCGGCCGGCTTGCCGAGGAGCCGGCGGCCGAGCGCGACGACGGTGTCGGCGCCGGCGACGATACCGGTGAGGCCGGGCCGGCAGGCGGAAAGCGCCTTGTGCCGGGCGTGGCGGACGGCGAGCGCGGCCGGGTCGGCGCAGACTGCGGGCGCGGGCGGGTCGGGCGCGGGGGCGAGCAGGCCGAAGCGGAGCCCGGCCGCGCGCAGAAGCTCGCGGCGGCGGGGCGAGGTCGAGGCGAGGTAGAGCCGGGTCACTCGGGCAGGATGCTGCGGAAGGTGCTTTTGCCGAGCTTGATGTCCTGGAGCTGGCGGATGCGGAACTCGAAGTCGTACTTCCACTGGCCGCCGAGCCGGTCGATGGTGACGAGCGCCTCCCAGCAGTGGAGGCCCTTCCAGACCGTCAGCGAGTAGTCGGTCAGCTCCTTGCGGGTGAAGTTGTAGCCGATGTTGCCGAGCTCGAAGCGCCAGCCCGGGACGTGGAGCGCGAGTGCGCCGGTGACCATGCTGTTGTCCCGGTAGATGACGTGGTTGAGGCCGAGCCGGACCCGCCAGTCGCGCTGGGGGTCGTGGCGGGTCGTGTCGACCCAGGCGACCCGGAGCGGCGCGCGGCCAAAGAGGTGCTCCCAGCCGAGCGAGGTCGCGAGGCGGTAGTCGCGGGACGGGGCGAGCGAGTCGAAGTCGAAGCCGGCCGAGGCGTCGAGGCTGAGCGAGAAGGGCAGGCGGTCGTAGGGGACCCCGGTGCGGAGGTCGGCGCGCAGGGGCGCGAGCCGGCGGGAGACGAGGTCGTAGCTGGTCGCGAGGCCGGCACTGCCGAGGTCGAGCTTCTGGGCCGATGAGTCGGCGGTCCGGGCCTGGAAGCCGTTGCCGACGGAGAAGCTGAGCGCGGCCGACCGCGGCTCGGCGAGCCGGGGCGTGCCGACGTGCTCGCGGGCGGTGACTTCCGGCTCGTAGCCGAGAACCGCGGACGGCCGGACGGTGTGGAGCAGGCCGTCGAAGCCGAGCGCGCGGACCGGGAAGACCCGGAAGAGAGTCAGGTCGGCGCCGAGGTCGCCCCGGTAGCGGGTCTCGGGCGGCTTGACGCCGGTGAGGTCGTTGGACTGGGACGCGGTCAGCGTCTGCCGGGTGCTGACCGCGCCGGGCAGGAGTTGGCTGAGGTTGAGGCTGAACCCATTGGCGAGCCGGCGGGTCTCGTCGGCGAGCGCGCCGTTGCGGAGGTCGCGGCCGGCGTCGAGCGCGACGTCCCAGCCGGCGCGGAGTCGGCCGGCCGGGCCGAGCTCGTAGTCGCGGGTGCCGAGCCCGGCCGAGGCCCGGCCGGTGAGGCCCTCGAGGTGGGTGCTGTCCGCGCCGGTCGAGTCGGCGTAGTCCTCGAGACGGCGGTTGAGCCGGAACCGGGGCGAGAGGTCGAGGCCGAGCGGCAGGCGGGCCGTGCCGAGGCTGAGCGAGATGCCGGGCAGGACGGTCGAACGGTAGTTGCTGACGAAGAGCTCGCGGTGGTCGGCGTTGGCGGTGAGCCGGCCCGACCGGCCGAGCCGGCGGCTGAGCTCGACCCAGGAGTAGGCCTCCTGCTTGAGCCGGTCGATCTTGTCCTCGCCGTACTCCGGGACGTAGCGGGCGTCGGAGATGAAGTCGACCGCGGCGGCGAGGTCGGAGCGGAACAGGAACCGCGAGTCGTGGCGGGCGTTGATTGAGTAGCGCGTGGTCCGGGTGTCCCACTCGCGGATGTAGGAGGCGTTGACATTGCCCCGGGCGAACGGGTTGACGATGTAGATGCCCTGGAAGCGGGGCTGGATGCCTTTCTTCGTCATCACGTCGCAGTAGAAGGTCGCGTCGGCGTAGTCGTTGATGACCCAGTAGTAGGCGAGGTCCTTGGCGTACCAGCCCTGGGTGTTGGACTGGCCGAACTTGAAGGGCACGAGCCCGGAGGTGCGCCGGGTCGCGACCGGCACAAGCCAGAACGGCGCGGCGAGCACCGGGAAGTTGAAGACCCGGAAGACGACCGGCTCGGCGATGACGACGTCGTCAACGAAGAGCTTGGCGCGCGGGCCGTGGAAGGCGAAGTGGGGCTGCTCTTTCTCACAGGTGGTGTAGAGGCTGCGGCGGGCGTTCAGGACGTTCTCTTCGACGAGCCAGATCTCGTCGGCGCGGAAGAAGCCGTTCTCGATCGCGGTCCGGGCGGTGCGCATCATTCCCTTGCGTTCGTCGAGGTCGTACCGGAGCAGAGTGCCGTTGATGTTGTTCTCGCCCGAGACGAAGAGCACCGCGCCGGTCGCGCTCAGCCGCTGGTTCTTGATGTTGTAGTGGATCGAGTCGCCGTAGACGGTCATCTGGCCGTAGCGGACCCAGGCCGAGTCGAGCAGGACGACCTCGTCGCTGCGGGCGTGGTAGCGGGCGAGCCGGCCGCCGTAGAAGACCGTGTCCGGCCCAGTCTCGGCCGCCGCCAAGCCTTCCGGGCTGGCGGGCGGGGCGGGCTGGGCGACGAGCAGGAGCGCGAGCAGGCCGAGCATCGGGCTATGCTAGGCGGGTCGGCATTCAAGTCAAACGCGGCGCCCGAGCGGGCAGCCGGCGCAGAGCGCTAGGGCGCGGCAGTGCCGTTTCGCCAGCGCGACGAGCAGGGCGTGGTACTCGTTGTAGAGCCGGGGCCGGCGGGGCAGGGCGGCGTGGAAGAGCGCCTGGACCTCGGCGTAGCGCGCGCCGGCGGTGACGAGCCGGTGCCGGGCGAGGATGCGCCGGGTGTAGGTGTCGACGACAAAGACCGGCCGGCCGAGGGCGTAGAGCAGGATGGCGTCGGCGGTCTCCGGGCCGACGCCGCCGACCGAGAGGAGGCCGGCGCGCAGTTCCGCGGTCGGCCGGCGGCGCAGGCCGGCGAGGCCGCCCTGCCGGTGAAGCCAGTCGAGCAGGCCGCGGAGCCGACGCGCCTTGACCGCCGGGCAGCCGGCCGGCCGGATGAGCCCGGCGAGCTTCCGGGCCGGCAGGCGCCGGAGCGGGGCGAGGGCGAGGAGCCGGTGTGACCGGAGCCGGGCAATCGCGGCCTCGACGCCGCGCCAGGAGGTGTGCTGGGTCAGCACCGCGCCGACGATGACCTCGAGCGGAGTCTCGGCCGGCCACCAGTGCTGGGGCCCGAAGGCGGCGCGGAGCCGACGGTAGCTTGCAGCGAGCCAGCGCGACGGGTCGGCGGGCGGCGAGTCGTCGATGGCCGGGACTCCGCCTGCTAGCGGCCGCCGCCGGCGCCGGCGGGATTGAGCGGGACGAAAGAGTCGGGCGCAGGCGCGGGCCGCGGCGCCGGGGCGTGGACGTTGCAGGTGGCGGTTGGCTGGGCAGTGCGGGCGAAGACCTCGTAGCGGACGCGCGGGCAGCGCGGCGTCGCGAGCAGGCCTGAGGCCTCGCAGACCGGCGCGGTGACGATGTCCTCCGGGACGGCGAAGCCGGCCGGAGCCAGGGTGTCGGCCCGGATTTCCTTCATCAGCTCGCCCCAGACCGGCGCGGCGACCCCGCCGCCGGTCGCGCCCCGGAAAATCGTCCGCTTCCGGTCGTAGCCGACCCAGACCCCGCATGCGAGCGACGGGGTATAGCCGACGAACCAGGCGTCGGAGTACTCGTCGGTGGTGCCGGTCTTGCCGGCGGCCGGACCGGTGTAGCCGAGACTGCGGATGGCCGTCGCGGTGCCCTCGTTGACGACCGACTCCATCAGGCTGGTCATCAGGTAGGCGGTTTCGCGGCTCAGCACCGGCTGGACCTCGGCCCGCGTTTCCTCGAGCACGAGGCCCCGGCCGTCCCGGACCGAGGTGATGAGCGAGGGTTTGACCCGACGGCCCTCGTTGGCGAAGGTCGTGAACGCGGCGGTCATCTCGAGCAGGGTGACCTCGACCGAGCCGAGCGCGAGCGAGTAGACCGGCAGGAGCTTCCGGTTGATGCCGCAGAGGTTGGCGTAGCGGGCGAGGAGTTGGGGGCCGAGTTTCTCGGCGAGCCGGACCGCGACGAGGTTGCGCGAGAGCGCGAGCGCCCGGCGGACCGAGACCGGGCCGAGCAGCTTGTGGTCGTAGTTGCGCGGCCGGTAGACCGGCTGGCCCGGGATCTTGAGCTCGATCGTCGAATCGACGAGGACGTCGGCGACGGTGAAGCCGTTGTCGATGGCGGCGCACCAGAGGAAGGGCTTGAAAGACGAGCCGGTCTGGCGGGCGGCCTGCGAGGCGCGGTTCCACTCGCTCTGGCGGAAGTCGCGGCCGCCGACCATCGCCCGGACCTCGCCGGTCGCGACATCGAGAACGACGAGCGCGCCCTGCAGGTACTCAGGCCGGCCGACGGCGGTGTCCAGCTTGACGACCGAGTCGTACCAGGTCTTCGGCCGGCGCAGGCGGTAGTCGGCCTCGAGGCGGGCGATGCGGTCCTCGAGGACCCGGTTGGCGGCGAGCTGGATGTCGAGGTCGAGCGTCGTGTGGACCGCGGCGCCCGAACGGTAGACGAAGTCCGGGCCGTAGCGCTCCATCAGGTAGCGTCGGACATCCTCGACGAAGTAGGGCGCGTCGTTGCGGGTGTCGCGCAGGGCGCGGATCCGGAGCGTCTCGGCCTTCGCTTCCTCGAACTGGGCCGGGGTGATGACGCCGCTGGTGCGGAGCCGGGCGAGGAAGAAGTCCCGGCGGGCGAGTAGTCGGTCCGGGTTGCCGTAGGGCGAGTACCAGCCCGGGTTGGCAATCATCGCGGCGATCACCGCGCACTCGGCGACCGAGAGGGCGCTGACGCGTCTGCCGAAGTAGCGCTCGGCCGCGCTCTCGACGCCGTAGACCGGCCCGCCGAGCCAGACCTGGTTCAGGTAGAGCTCGAGGATTTCGTCCTTCGAGAACTGGCGCTCGATTTCCAGCGCCAGCAGCGCCTCGCGGACCTTCCGGGTCACCGTCCGCTCGTGGGTCAGGAATATCGAGCGGGCGAGCTGCTGGGTGATGGTCGAGGTGCCTTTGACCCGTCCCGGGTGGCGGAGCATCCACCAGGCGAGGCCGGGCAGACGCATCAGGTCGATACCCCAGTGCGAGTAGAAACGCCGGTCCTCGACGAGGATGATGCCCTTGCGGAGCCAGACCGGGATGGTGTCGAGCGGGACCGGCCGGCGCTTCTCGGTGTAGAACTCGTGGACGAGGCGGCTGTGGCGGTCGTAGACCCGGGTTGAGGCCGGCGCGCGGTAGCCGGCGACCTCCTCGGCGGTGGGCAGGCCGCCGCGCAGGCCGAACAGGCCGGCGACCGCGGCCGCGCCGGCAAGGACGAGGCAGGCGGCGAGCGCGAGCAGGATGCCGCGGGTGCGCGTCACGATGTTCTCAGGCTGATGGTAACGCAAATGGCCGGTGGTTCAAGGACGGCGGCCGGTTCAGAGCGCGTCGGCGAGGAGCTCGGCGATGTCGCGAATCGCGACCTTGTCCTCGGAGTTGGTTGTCTTGACCGCGTCCTCGAGCGTCAGGGTGCAGAACGGGCAGGCGGTTGCGATGATGCCCGCGCCCATCTCGACCGCGTCGCGGACCCGGGTCTCGGCGAGCCGTCCCTGGCCCTCGCTCTCGACCCACATCCGGCCGCCGCCACCCTCGCAGCAGAGGCTGGTCTCCCGGCAGCGGTCGAACTCGACGAACCGGCCCGCGGCGACCGCCGCGATGACCCGGCGCGGCTCGTCGAAGACCTTGTTCTGCCTGCCGAGGAAGCAGGGGTCGTGATAGGTGACGGTTAGCTCCTGGTTGCCAGCTGCCGCGCCGGTGAGCTTCAGCCTGCCCGCGGCAATCAGCCGGTCGAGGAGCTGGGTGTAGTGGATGACCTCGCGGCCGAGCGCGGGGTAGTCGTTGCGGAAGGCGTTGTAGCAGTGGGGCGAAATCGTGACGATGGATTTCACCGGCAGTTCGCGCAGGGTCGCGGCGTTCGACTTCGCCAGCTCGTCGAACAGGCCCTCCTCGCCGAGCCGGCGCTGTTCCGACGCGCAGCAGCTCTCGTCCTCGCCGATGACGCCGAAGTCGACCCCGGCGGCGTCGAGCAGCCTGACCAGCGCCCGGGCGGTCCGCTGGCAGCGCTCGTCGTAGGCGTCGGTGCAGCAGACAAAGAGCAGGTACTCGGCCGGGCTTTCCTTCGTCACGCGCCGGACCGACAGGCCCTTCGCCCACTCGAGCCGCTTCTCGCGGGCGCGCGACCACGGGTTGCCCTGGACGTAACTGCTCTCGAGCGCGGCCTGGACCGTGCTCGCCATCCGGCCGCCCTCGATGAGCTGGGAGCGGAGCTCGACGACGAGGCTGGCCGGGTTCACCTGCTTCGGACAGCGGTCGTTGCAGGTCGTGCAGGTCGTGCACTCCCAGACCCCGAGCCCGGCGAGCTCGGCGGGCTTGAACGGCCGGTCGAGCCGGGTGTAGACGAGCATCCGGACGTTGAGCCGCGACTTCATCGAGACCGGGCAACCGCCCGAACAGCGGCCGCACTGGATGCACTCGCGGAGGTTCAGCGTTGCGAGAGACACGAGCGGTCATTCTAGCCCGCGCGGAGCAGCCGTCAAGCCGGCCGGGCGCTCGCCCTCGCGGCCGCGCTACTGCTTGTAGCCGATGCGGCGCAGGAACGCCCGGCGCTCGGCGACGTCCGCTTCGGTCTCGATGCCCTTCGGCCGTTCGCCGTCAATCACCCCGAGGATGCCGCGGCCCGTTCCGTCCTCGGCAACGACGACCGCGACCGGGTTCGCGCTCGCGCAGAAGACGGTGCAGACCTCGGGCACGGCCCGGAGCGCGGGCAGGAAGTTGAGCGGGTAGAGGTCGCGGAGGAAGACGATGAAGCTGTGGCCGCAGCCGAGCGCGAGGGCGTTCTTCACCGCCAGTTCCTCGAGCGCCGGGTCGTTGCCGGCGCGGCGGACGAGGCACGGCCCGGAGGCCTCGCAGAAGGCGATGCCGAACTTCCCGCCCGGCGCGGACCCGGCGAGCAGCTCGAACAGGTCCTCGACGGTCTTGATGAAGTGGGCCTGGCCGAGGACGAAGTTGAGCCCATCCGGGTTCACGATGGCGACGGTCCGGAGTTCCATCCCGTCCCCGCTCAGCGCTCGAGGACGAGCTTGCCGGTCGCCTCGTCCCAGCCGCCTTCGAGGCGCCAGGCGTAGGTGCCGGCCGGCAGCCGGCGGCCCTTGAAGTCGGTGCCGTCCCAGGCGACCTCGCAGCCGCCCCGGCGGTCCGGGTAGAGCGTGAAACTGCGGACGAGCCGGCCCGCGGTCGAGTAGAGCCTGAGCTCGGCCGGCCCGGCGCCGGGCAGGCTCACCGCGAACCGGGTCCGGCCCGCGGAAGGGTTCGGGGCGACGCGGACCGCGAAGCCGGCCGCGGCCCGGCCCGCCTCGCTGGTCCCGACCGACGTCACATTGAAGCTGACCATCGTGCTCTCGGGCGAGCAGACCGGCCAGGTCGTCCAGAACTCCATGCTTTCCGCGGCCGAGAATGCGTCCATCGCCCAGTAGTAGTAGTCGATCCGGGCCGGCCCGGCCACCGCCGGAATCGTGTAGAAGTAGCGGCCGGAGACCGCCGAGTCGGAGCCGACCGCCTGCCACTCGCCCTCGTCGACACGGTAGCAGAGTGAGTCGAGGCCGACCGCGACGTTGTCGATCACTCGCGTCGAGACAACGAACGGCCCGGCGTCGGAGGTGTCGCCGAGCACGACCGGGTCGGCGAACGCCGGCGGTATGACATCCCAGCCCGGTATCGAACAGCGCTCCATCTGGAAGAACTGCTCGACGTTGATGAAGTTCTCGGACGCGCCGTTCTGGCTCATCGCCGCCGCGACGCCGTTCGCGCCGAGGAAGTGGCCGGGCACCAGCCACTCGTAGATCCAGCGGCGGTCGTTTGTGTTGAGATTGTCGGTATAGACCATATAGTCGCGGACCACGAGGCAGGGCCAGTAGTACTCACCCGAGAGCGTGACCTTGACCTTGCCCTTGGCGACGACACGCTTGACATGCTGTTCGCTCGCGGTGTAGGGGAAGCCGGGGATTATCTCGTAGGTCCAGGAAATCGCGGTCATCCAGCTCCCGCCGCGGTAGACCGGGGTGTTATAAACCTGCTGGTCGGGCCGGTAGTTGCCGATGAAACGGTAGACGTCGATGGTCAAGTCGATGCCGTCGATCCAGAGTCCGAGCGAGTTCTTGTAGAGGAACACCCACTGCTCGGTGCCGCTGCCGAGCGTGTCCATCTCGCAGATGTCCGGGCTCGGCGGGTCGACCGCCATCGAGTCCGGCGCGGGCGGCCGGCCCTGGCTCGCGGCGCGCAGGCCGACGCGGGCGAAGTTGCCGCTCTGGTAGCCGGTCAGGTCCCAGTGCTCGCGGAGCGAGTCGAACGGCGTCCACATGAAGACGCTCTGGTTCTGCTTGAAGCGGCCCCAGGTGTCGATCACCAGCGGGATCTCGTGCGACTGGATCATTATGGCGTGCGCCGGGGCGGCGCCCGCGGCGAGCAGCAGGCCTAGCATTGCGAGGACGGCATACCGGGTCATCTTGCCTCCGAGGTTAGCCATTGCCGACATTGTAGCCCGGTCCTGACAGCGGTCAAGACGTCGGGCAGGCATTGCGGCTGCCCGGCTCCCCGGCCAACCTGGCGAGATGCGGAGGGCGTCTGATTCCGCACACCCGGGCACCACCTGCCGGGCTGTCAACCGCCACTGCCCACCCGGGGGGCCCACCCCCACCTGCCTTCCCCTAGCGGCCCCGGGGACGCCTCCCCTAGCGGTCCCGGGGGCGGCCTCCGGGACGTCTCCCGGGACGGTCCCCGGGGCGGCCCCCGGAACCGTCCCGGGGATATCCCCAGGAGCGGTTCCCCGGACGGCCCCGGGAGCGGCCTCCCGGGCGGTCCCCGGAGCGGCCCCCGGAACCGTCCCGGGGATATCCCCGGGTATACCCCCCGGAGCGCTGCTGCCAACGTGCAACCCGCAGTCCCCACGGTGATTTAGCTCAACGGACCCGACTCCGCCGGTCCCGGCGCGTCCCCCCTGAGCCAGATTGCGCCCGGGGCGCGAGCTCTTCGGATTCCGCGGACAAGGGCACTTCCTGCCGGGCTGTCCAGCGCGACTGCCCGCCCGCCGCCCGCATACCCAGCCGCCCTCCGCGAGCGCTCCGGCAGGGCGCCCGGCAGGTGGCCCGGCCAGCGCCTAGGGCAGGCGCCGGGCCAGCGGCTTGGCAGGGCACTCGGAGGGCGCCCAGGAGAGATGCTTGGCCGGTTCCCGGGCTGGCGACTGGCTGGTGCCCCGGGCAGGCCGCCCTAATGGCGCTCAGGACAGGCGCCCGGATAAGCACCCCGGTAGCTGTTTTGCCCGGATGTCCACCGGACAGTGCACCCCTCGGCGGTCCGGCTCTCGATGACCACACTCGACTGGTCTCGGCAAGAGCCTGCAATCGGTTGAGTTGGGAGGACGCGGCCGGTTTCGTTCTCCGCTGACTGACGATTCGGCGTTAGGCTTCCAGCCCAACGGCATCTGACAGGCGTGAGCCGAGCGCCGACGCGGAGGGAGGGTCAGACACGAAGTCGGGGAGGGGGCATACCCCTGAAGGAGAAGTGAGAAGAGTGAAGGGAGAAGGGCCGGAGAGGGATTTCTCCGTGGAGCTTGCTTCGAGTCTGTCGCAGGGGCCTTGCGGCCGCAGGTTGAGTTGACGGGCCGAGGGGAACTGACCGCGGGTGGACACAGGTGGTGGCGGTGTGGTGACGTCGGTTCGGGCGGGTTACAGGGTCATGACTATCTCGACGTCCGGCGCACGGAGCAGCCACGTGTTGCAGGCGGTGTCCCTCAGCCGGACGACGACATCACAGCGGATGCCGGTTTCCCATTTCGGGCCGCCACCGGCCGAGCCGCGCACGAAGCCGCAGGGGTTCCAGTCGTTGATGCGCCAGAGTTCGGTCTCCCAGGCCTGCCGGGATGAGCGCCGGATGACCCAGGCCCGGTCGGCCTCGAGCAGGACAGGGAGGCTGTCCGCGGACCAGACCTGGACGTAGAGCCCGAGGTCGCTGCCCTCGGGCGGGTTCGCACCGGGCATGAAGTCGCGCGACATGTCGGCGAAGAGGAGAAGGGTTCGACCGCTGACCGCGAGACTGGTCGGGGCGTCGAGGAGGTCACCGATCGGGACCGACGTGTCGGGCCAGGCGCAGGAAAGGCCGAGGAGCAGGGCGAGCAGTGCGCGGCGGCCTGACTTCATCGGGGTATTGTAGGACGAAAAGGGGCGGGATGTCAACGGGGTTACTGATTGCCGATTGTCGAGTGTCAGTTGTCGGAGAGGAGTCGGGCACCGAGGCACCAAGGCGTCTCCGTGTTTCGAGGGCCGGAGGCCGCCATTGACAGAATCGGGGTCGGGAGTAGCATAGGAAAGCGAGGCAGCGTTTGATGACCGGAGCATCGCCGAGAGGCGGATTTCGCCAACCCGACAACCGGGCCGTGGCGTGCGCGCTGTCCGCGGGCGTGCGGCCGGCGATTCGGCGCTTGACAGCCGACGCGGCCCGGCAATACTCGGGTGTATGGCCGATGCGTGTGTCCCGTAACGAGGAGGACCCTTGCGCTACCTGTTGACGTCCCTGTCACTGCTGAGCCAGCTTGCCTGCGCCTGCCGGCCGGCGGCACCGCCCCCGAGTCCGCGCAATGTTGCGATGCCGGTGTTCACCGAGGCGGAGCTGGCCGCGGCCGACACGCTCAGGGTCACCGCGGCGACGCCGGTCGGTGAGGTCGAGAGCAAGGTTGAGTCGGACGAGGTGCTGGTGACATTCTCCGAGCCGATGGTTGAGCCGGGCGCGGTCGCGGACCCGGTTGACTTCCCGCTGCTGCTGGAGCCGGACCTGCCCGGTTCCTGCCACTGGCTGGGCAACCGGATCATCGTGTTCCGGCCGGCAGTGCCGCTGACACCGGCTACGGAGTTCCGGGTCCGGGTGCCGCGCGGGGTGCGGTCGCTCGAGGGCTCGATGCTGAAGGAGGACTACGAGTTTTCGTTCAGCACGGTCCGGCCCCGGCTGGAGCACTCAAGCCCGTGGCACGGGAGCCGGATGGTCGGGCTCGAGGTACCGATTCTGCTGCGGTTCAACCTGCCGATGGACCCGCGCCGGGCGGCCCACCACATCCGGCTGGTCGAGGACGGCGGGGCGGGCCGGCGGGTGCGGGTGAGCCGGCCCCGGCCCGGGCTGAAGCCGGACGAGTGGTGGTACTCGGACGAGGACTCGGCGCGGATACTGGTCGTCGAGCCGGTCGGGCGGCTGCGGATCGAGACGAGCTACCGGCTGGTGCTGGAGGCCGGGCTCGCGGCCCGGGAGGGCAATCTCGGCATGGCACAGGAGCGGGTCATCGAGTTCCGGACCTTCAACCGCTTTCGGTTCGAGGGCGCGGCAGACGCCGACGGGCTGCACCCGGAGGACGAGCTTACGTTCTGGTTCTCGAACCCGGTGCAGTTGAGCGAGGTCGCGGACAATGTTCTGTTCACGCCGGCCGTGGAGTTCCCGGCGCGCTATCGCCGGCGGGACTGGGTGAGCGAGGAGCCGTCGTTCGCGCTCGGGCTCGCACCCGAGACGCGCTACCGGGTCCGGTTGTCGAAGTGGCTGAAGGACGTATACGGCAACCGGCTGGGCCGGGACGTGACTTTCGACCTCCGGACGGTGTCCTACCGGCCGTCGTTTACAATGCTGACCGGCCCGGGTGTCGTCGAGAGCGAGGGCGAACTGCTCTACCCGGTGCGGCTGGTCAACATCGACAGCCTCGCGATTCGGATGCGTCGGCTCGAGCCGGCCGAGGTGGCGCCGTTCTGGCGCGCGGCCTACGAGCGGGACGACGACAGCGTCCGGCCGTGGCAGCGGGCCGGGTTCTTCCGGCACGCCCGTGCCTGGCGGCCGGGGCTGGAGTGGAACCAGCGGGCGCTGATGCCGATCCGGCTCGAGCCCGGGCTCGGCGGCGCGCGGTCCGGCTTCCTGTTCGTCGAGCTTGACGGGTACGAGCAGGTGAGACGGCATTCCCGATTCTCGCGGGCGTTCCTGCAGGTGACACCGTACGGGCTGACCGGCAAGTTCTCGCCCGAGAACGGGCTGGCGCTGGTGACCCGGCTGGGCGACGCGAGCCCGGTCGCGGGCGCCGCGCTCGAGCTGCGCGACGACGAGAACCGGCTGGTCTGGCAGGGCCGGACCGGGCCGGACGGGATGGCGCTGCTGCCCGGCTGGCAGGCGCTGGGCGTGAAGTCAAGGAACGAGTGGTCGAGCCCGCGGCTGTGGCTGTTCTGCCGGGGCGAGGCGGGCGAGGCCTTCGTGCATTCGGACTGGGGCACCGGCATCGGGCCCTGGGAGTTCGGGGTGAACCATGACTGGAACCCGGACCCGACCCGGCCCCGGGCGTTCCTGTTCACCGAGAAGGGGCTTTACCGCGCGGGCGACACGGTCCGGGTCAAGGGGATGGTCCGGTCGCGGCGGCTGGGGCGTTGGGTCCTGCCCGTGACGCGGCGCGGGCGGGTGCGGGTGTGCGACTCGCGCGGGGACGAGGTCGCGGCCCGGGAGGTGACGCTCGGCGAGTTCGGCGGCTTTGACCTTTCGGTGCCGCTGCGGCCGGACGCGGTCTCGGGCTCCTACTCGGTGCTCTGCGAGTTCGGCGAGGATGAGTTCCACGGTTCGTTCCGGGTCGAGGCCTACCGGCCGGCCGAGTTCGATGTCCGGGTCGAGTCCGGGCAGAAGGAGTACATCGCCGGTGACGAACTGGCCGGCACGGTCGAGGCCAGGTACCTGTTCGGCGCGGCGATGGGCGGCGAGCGGGTGAGCTGGTCGGTGAGCCTGAGCCCGACCCGGCACGAGCCACCCGGCTGGGATGGTTACGAATGGGGGCCGGCAATCGAGGACTGGCGGGATGAGTACCGCCAACTGGCCTCGGGCAGCGGCCGGCTCGACGAGGCCGGCCGGCTGGCGGTGCGGGCGCGGCTGAACCCGGGCGCCGGGCTGTCCGACTATCGTGTCAACCTCGAGGCCGAGGTCACCACCCGGGACGAGCGGAGTATCGCCGGCCGCGGGTCGTGGCTGCTGCACCGGGCGGAGTTCCACGCCGGGGTCAAGGTCGCTGACCCGTTCGTGGTGGTCGGCGATTCCGCTTCGTTCCGCATCGTCGCGGCCGGCCCTGACGGCACCGCGCAGCCCGGGCAGAGCCTGAGCGTGACCGTCTTTCGCCGGGTCTGGCTGTCCGCGCGCAAGGCCCAGACCGGCGGCCGGTACGGCTGGCTGAGCGAGCCCAAGGACGAAAGGGTGGCGTCGTTCCGGGTCCGGACCGGGATCGAGCCGGTGCAGAGGTCGTTCCGGCCCGACCGGCCGGGCTACTACTGGCTCCGGGTCGAGGGCCAGGACCGGCGCCGCAACCCGGTCCGCACCGACGCGAACTTCTGGGTCGCGGGCCCGGGCGAGGCGTCGTGGCTGATGAAGGACGACGACCTGCTCGAGCTGGTCCGGGACCGGCCGAGCTACCGGCCGGGCGACACAGCCCGAATCCTCGTCAAGTCGCCCTGGCAGAACGTCCGGGCGCTGGTGACAATCGAGCGCGAGCACGTCCTCGACCGCTTCATGGTCGACATCAAGGGCAATGCCGACTACGTCCGGGTGCCGGTGCGCGAGGAGTACCTGCCCAACGCGTTCGTGTCGGTGATGCTGTTCAAGGGCCGGACCGCGGACGCCGGTTTCGGCGAAGAGGGGCAGGACCTGGGCAAGCCGGCCTTCCGGGTCGGCTATGTCGAACTGCCGGTCGAGGCCGAATCCCGGCGCCTGCGGGTCAAGCTCGGCACCGGCCGGGACGAGTACGAGCCGGGCGACACGGTCGAGCTCGACATCGAGGTCCGGCACCGGGACGGCGGTCCGGCGCGCGCCGAGGTCGTGGTCGCGGTCGTTGACCTCGGCGTGCTCAGGCTCATCGGGTTCGAGACGCCGGATCCGTTCGCGGTGTTCTACGCCCCGCGGTGGCTGTCGGTCGCGACGGTCGAGTCGCGGCTGCACGTCGTCGGACAGCGCAACTACGGCCAGAAGGGAGGGGCGGCCGGCGATGGTGAAGTGCGCGGGGCGTCCACCGGCGCGGCCGGCGAGCAGTTCGGCGGCCGGTTCCGGGAGAAGTTCCTCGAAACCGCGCTCTGGCTGCCCGCGGTCCGGACCGGGGCGGATGGACGGGCTCGGGTGCGTGTCGTCCTGCCCGACAACCTGACGACCTGGCAGGCGATGGCGGTGGCGGCGACGGTCGAGGAGTTCGGGTCGGGCGAGGCACGGTTCCGGGCCAACAAGCCGCTGCTGCTCGCGCCGTCCTTGCCGCGGTTTATGCGGCCGGGTGACGAGTTCCGGGCCGGGGTGATGGTGCACAACCGGACCGGCCGGGAGCTCGAGGTCGAGGTCCGGGCCCGCGGCAGCGGCGCGGCGGTCATCGGCAGTCAGGCGAGCCGGCGGGTGAGCGTCAGGCCAGGCGAGCCGGTCGAGTTGGTGTTCGACTGGCGATGCGAAGGCGACGGGCCGGCCGAGGTATCGTTCGAGGCCGCGGCCGGGAGCTACCGTGACGCGCTGCGACTGCCACTGCCGGTCCGCAACCCGCTGCTTGTCGAGGCGGTCGCACTCTTCGAATCGAGCGAGGACTCGCTCGTGACGCAGTGGCTGAGCGTGCCGGCGGACGCGCTACCCGGGGTCGGCGGGCTGGAAATCACCGCTGCGTCCTCGGGCCTTGCCGGACTCGAGCGCGGGCTTGAGTATCTGCGGACCTACCCCTATGAGTGCCTCGAACAGCGGCTGAGCAAGGTCCTGCCATTCGTTGCCGGCGAGGAACTCATCAACGAGTTCGGGCTGTCGGATCTGCGGGGTGCGGAGTTGCGGAAGTTCGTCCAGGGCGAACTCGACCAGGTCGGTCGTTACCAGGACCAGGCCGGCGGGTTCCGGTTCTGGGCCGGGGAGGGCTACCGCGGCCAGGCATCGCCCTACCTCTCGGCCTACTGCCTGTACGTGCTGGGCCGGGCGCGCGAGGCCGGCTACCCGGTCGACGCGAAGGTCGCGGCACTCGGCCGGGCCTGGCTCCTCAACTGGCTGAGCTACTCGAAGCCGGGCGGCGACTGGCCTTACTCGGCCGACGAGCGGCTTGCGACCCGGGCGCTGGCGCTTCACGCGCTGTCACTCTGGGACGCGGACGCGGCCGGACAGCTCAACCTGCTGGTCGAGAGCATTGACCAGCTCTCCACGTTCGGCAAGGCCTGCCTGCTCAAGGCGCTGGCCCGGGCCGGCGCGCGCGAGGCCGCGAACCGGGTGGCCTCAGCCCTGCTGAACAAGGTCAAGCTCAGCCCGACAACCGCTCACTTCGAGGAGGCGACCGAGGGCGGCTGGGTCTGGCATTCGAACGTCCGGACGACCGCGGCCGTGCTCGAGGCGCTGCTTTCCGCGCGCGGCGGATTCGAGCACGCGGAGAAGGTCGCGCGCTGGCTACTGAGCGAGCGACGGGCCGGGCGCTGGCGGACGACCCAGGAGAATGCCTACGTGTTCGACGCGCTCGCCGCCTACTACCGGGCCTACGAGAAGGTCACGCCCGACTTCGCTCTGACCGTGCGACTCGAGGGCAGGGAGGCGCTGGCGGCGGTGTTCCGGGGGCGGGCGCTTTCGAGCCGGCGGGCGTTCCTGCCGATGGCCGGGCTCAAGCCGGGTCGGTCGGCGGTCGAGCTCGACAAGCGGGGCCCGGGCCGGCTCTACTACGGGCTCAGGTTGAGCTATGCGCCGACCGGCGAGCTCAAGCCGCGGAGTGAGGGTTTCCGGGTCGAGAAGACGATCCGGCCGGCCGAGGGCCGGCAGGCCGGCTACCGGCGCGGGCAGAGCTACCTCGTAACCCTGACGGTCAATACCGACCAGGAGCGGCTCTATGTCGTGCTCGACGACCCCCTGCCGGCCGGGTTCGAGATTGTCAACACCTCGTTCGCGACCGAGAGCCGCGCGCTGGCCGAACGGCTGGGCGAGGCCCGGCAGGCTGACGCGAGCCCGTGGCAGGGCGGCTTCGACCACGAGGAGGCCTATGACGACCGCTACGTGCTGTTCGCGACGTCGCTCGCCCGGGGCACCCACACGAAGACCTACCTGATGAAGGCCTTGACCCCGGGCCGGTTCCTCGCGCCACCGGTCAAGGTCGAGGAGATGTACGCGCCCGAGGTGTTCGGGTACACCGGCCAGCAGGTGATCGAGGTCGAGTAGCCGGTGAGTGGCCGTCGGGCCGTCGGACCGCTCCTGCTCGCGGTTGCGGCGGCACTGCCGCAGGTCGTGTTCGTCGCGCTGGTCGCGTACCTCGCGGTGCCGGTGCCCGGCGCGGTCCTGCGCGGCGACGGCTTCCGCTCGCTCGAACTGACCGACCGTAACGGCGGGCAGCTCCGGGTGGTCCGGTCCGCGCCCTGGGGTACGGCCCACTGGCTGGCGCTCGACGAGATGGGGCCGCACCTGCCCCTGATTGCGGTCGAGGTCGAGGACCGTCGGTTTCGGTATCACCCGGGCGTGGACCCGGTCGGGCTCGCCCGGGCGCTGGTCGCCAACGTGCGGGCGGGCCGGGTCGTGGCCGGCGGCTCGACAATCAGCCAGCAGCTCGTCCGCAACCGCTACCCGGCCGCGCGTCGGACCCTGCCGGTCAAGCTGGCCGAGATGCTGGAGGCGGTCCGACTCGAACTCCACGCCGACAAGCGGGCGGTTCTCGAAGCATGGCTGAACCGGGTGCCATTCGGCGGCTCGGTCTGGGGCGTCGAGGCGGCAAGTCGGCGGTACTTCGACCGCTCATGCCGCGAACTGTCGCCGGCCCAGGCCGCGTTCCTCATCGGGCTGGCGCGGGCGCCGGCCGGGTATGACCCGTACCGGAACTACCGGCGCGCGCTTGCCCGCCAGCGCGACATCCTCGCGATGCTGCGCCGTCGGGGCCGGCTGGGCGAGTTCGAGTACCGGCAGGCACTGGCCGAGTCGGTGGTCGTGCGCCGGCCGCGGGGTCGTTTCCTCGCCCCGCACTTCTGCGAGCTTGTACTCAAGCGCGGGCACGGCATCGGGGACGGGGAGGACCGGGTCCGGACCACGCTCGACCTCGGGCTCCAGCGCACCTGCGAGGCGCTGGTTGACCGTCAGCTCGAGCTACTTGCCGGCAGCCGGGTGACCAATGGCGCAGTCGTCGTGCTCGACCGCCGGGCCGGCGACGTGCTGGCGATGGTTGGCTCGCGCGACTGGTTTGACCCGGATGAAGGGCAGGTCAACGCCTGTCTGAGCCCGCGTCAGACCGGGTCCGCGGTCAAGCCGTTCGTGTTCGCGCTCGGGTTCGAGTCGGACCTGACTCCGGCCACGATACTGCCCGACCTGCCGAGCTGGTTCGGCGAGGCCGCAGGCAGTTACCGGCCGGTCAACTACGACCGCCAGTGGCGCGGGCCGGTCCCGGCGCGGCAGGCGCTGGCCTGTTCCTACAACATCCCGGCGGTGCGGGTGCTGGAGCGGCTCGGACCCGAGCGGCTGCTCGGTTTCCTTCGCGCGGCCGGCGCGACCGGCCTTGACCGGACCGCAAACCACTACGGGCTTGCGCTGGCGCTCGGCGTCGGCGATATGTCCCTGCTTGAGCTGACCAATGCCTACCGGCTGCTGGCCAACCGCGGCGAGTTCACGCCGGTGCGGCTGCTGGCCGGGGACGAGCCGGCCGAGCCGACCCGGCTGCTCAGCCCGGAAGCGGCCTGGCTGGTGACCGACATCCTGTCCGACAATGACGCCCGGGCCGCGGGCTTCGGCGAGTTCTCATCCCTGGACCTGCCGTTTCCCTGTGCGGTAAAGACCGGAACTTCAAAGGATTACCGTGATAACTGGGCAATCGGTTACACCAGTGACTACGTCGTCGGGACCTGGGTCGGCAACTTCGACGGCAGCCCGATGCGCCGGGTATCCGGCGTCACCGGCGCCGGGCCGCTGTTCCGGGACGTGATGCTCGCGGCGCAACAGCGCGAGCCTGCGCACTTCCCGATGCCTGATGGCATCGCGGAGGTTCAAGTCTGTCCGGTCTCCGGCGCGAGACCGGGCCCGCACTGCCCGACCGCGGTGCGTGAGTTCTTCTGCCGGGGCCGGGAGCCATCAAAATACTGCGAAGTGCACCGGCTGATAGCCTTCGACCCGGTGAGCGGCCGGCCGGCGGCCGGGCGGCTCGACAGCGCGGCGGCCGACTGGCGGGTGGTCGAGCACTACCCGCCCGAGTACCGGGCGTGGATGGAGGAGCAGGCCGGGCTGGCCGATGGTGAGCGGCTGGTTGCGATTACGCCCTCGGGATCTGCGTCGGGACGGGAGTCGGGCCGGCCGGCGGTGCTGTTCCCGGACGACGGCGACGTGTTCAAGCTCGACCCGGACATTTCCCGGGCGGCCCAGGCGGTGCGGCTGAGGGCGGCGGTCCCGGAGGGAACGACCGAGGCGGTGTGGCTGCTTGACGGCCGCGAGCTCGCCCGGGTCGAGCCGCCGGGCGGCTGGTTCTGGCCGCTCGAGCCGGGCAGACACACGCTCCGGGTCCGGGCCGGGAAGCGGGAGAGCGAACCGGTCAGCTTCCTGGTCCTGCCCTAGCCGGGTTCCAGCCAGCCCTGGCGGCGGCAGAGGTCGAAGAGCAGGATGCCGGCCGCGGCCGCGACGTTGATCGAGTTCTTGAGCCCGGCGACCGGGATGTCGACCACGCCGTCGCAGGCGTCGAGGACCAGCCCGGGCAGGCCGAGCGCCTCGTTGCCGAATACCAGCGCGACCGGCGGACGGTACTCGAACCGGTGATAGGGCACGGCCGGCGCGGCGGTCTCGGCCGCGACGAGCTGGACACCCCGGCCGCGCAGTTCGCTCAAGACCGCGACCGTCTTCCGGGCCGACCGCCACGGCACCGAGCCGGTCGTGCCGAGCGCGGCCTGGTCGAGCTTGTGGTGCGGGGGATGAGCGGTGTAGCCGCAGGTGATGACCTCGGCCGCGCGGCAGGCGTCGGCAAGCCGGAAGATCGAGCCGACATTGAACGCGCTCCGGATGTTGTCAAGCACGATGAACACCGGCCGGCGCGGCAGGCGGGCGAACTCGGCAGGCGGCAGGGCCGAGTCGCGGGAGCGGACTTCGTAGCGGGTCTCGATGCCGTCGGGCGCGGGCCGGCCCTGGAGCGAGCGGCCCGGGCGCATCGGCCGGCCGACGGCGCGCGTGCCGGCCGCGGGGTGAAGGCCCGCGAGCGCGACCGCCGCGGCCTTGTCGGCGAGCTGGATGAGGTCAAGCGCGGCGCCGAACGTCTCACCGGCCGTGAGCATCCCGTGGCCGGGCCAGGCCACGGCCGGGAACCGGCCGACGAGCCCGGCCGAGGCGCGGGCCAGCTCTTCCGAGCCGGGCGGCAGCGGCGGAGTGACGGCGAGCCGGTCGCGGAGAAATGTGCTCTCGGCGCCGGCCGGCGCGAGCATGGCGAGGAGGTCATCCGGGCGTGAAACCAGCCGGCCCAGGGCAATCAGCGCGGTCGGGTGGGCGTGAAGCAGACAGCGCTGCGCGGGGGATTGCCGGGCCAGCACGGCGTGGCAGGCGAGGTGAGCCGCGAGTTCGCTCGTCGGCGGCCGGGCGCCGAGCCAGCGGCCGGACGCGCCGTCCGGGCCGACGGCAAGCAGGCCGAAGTGTGGCGCCGGGTCCCGGGCGATTTCCCGCATCCGGCTGCCGGCGACCGACACGATGAAGGCGCGGCCGGCGAGCTCCGGGACCGCGAGCGGCAGCAGCAGCGCCCGGTCCGCCGCGGCCGCGGGGTTCGGCCCATCGAGCCGGACCGAGACATTGCCCGCTCCCGCCTCGGCCCAGCCCGCGCGGGCGAGCTCGCCGGCGACGCCGGCGATTTCGTCACGCCAGGGCGCGAGCAGGTTCCGAACGAGTTCGCCGTTCACCATCCGCCAATCTTGCCCGGGGAGGGTCGCCGGTCAAGCCCGCGCTGAAGACAGCGGCCCGAGGTCGGGCACGGCTTGACCCTGACCCGTGCGCGGCTAACATCGGAGCGAAAGGAAAACTGATGCAGAAATGGGAATACCGCCTGGCCTGGATTGACATTCACATGAGCCCGGTGCTCGCGATGGCCCGCTGGGGCGTGCGCGTCGACGGCGAGAAGAAGCCGCGCTCCGGGATGGCCGAGGTCGAGAAGTACATCAACGAGTTCGGCGCGCAGGGCTGGGAGCTGACCGGGGTCATCAACGGCTCGGACAAGGACGGCGTGATGACCCGGGCGGTGCTGTTCTTCCGCCGGCCGATGCGCGAGCGCAAGCAGTCCTGACCGGTCCGGCGGTCAGCGGACCTTCACGACCCGGCCGGTCACGCCCAGCCGGGTCCGCACGACGTAGACCCCGGGAGGAAGCCGCCGCAGCTCGTTGTCGCCCCGCTCGATTCCCGCCACCGCCCGACCGCTGATGTCAAGCAGGGAACCCGCCGCGTCGGCGTGCAGACGGTCGGCGACGAGCGAGGTTCGGTGCCGCGCCCGACCGGCTTCCCGTCCCGGCTCGGCCGCGCCCACCTCGGGGTCGAGGCTGATGACGGCAAAGTCGGCGCCCGTGCCGCTGCCCCAGCTTTCGCCAGCGGCGTAGATGCTGCCATTCAGAGCCACGACCAGCGAGCGTCCCGCGTCATTCCCGCCGGCCGGGCCGTCGTAGCGATGGACCAACGTTCGGTCCGGGCCCGGCGATCGCGAGCAGGGCCGTCAGAACAGGTGCTGTTCCGACCATCTGTCCTCCTCGGTCTTGACGGGGAGGCACGAGAGGTATGTAGCCTCGTTCGGCCCGGGCGCCCCGCCGGGCACTGCACCTCCCGGGCCGCAAGGATGTGTCAGACCACAGCGAATGTGTCGTACTGGCGCCACAGCGAGATGGACTGCCACCAGTATTGTAGACATGCAGTCAGGCGTGGTTTCTCATCTGCTTCTCGTACTCGGCCGGGCTGACGTAGCCCAAGGCTGAGTGTCTTCGCTCACAATTATAGAACAGCTGCAGGTAGTTGCCAGCCTCCGTTAGTGCCTCCTCTCTTGTCTCGAAGCTGTGCCGGCGGACAAACTCGGCTTTGAAGGTCTTGATGAAGCTCTCCATCGGCGCATTGTCGAGCGGCGTCCCGGCCCGGCTCATGCTTGCCAGTACGCCGTGGCACCGGAGCACGGCGACGTAGCCGGCACAGGCATACTGCCTGGCACGGTCAGTGTGATGGACCAGTTCCTCCGGCGGCTGCCGCCAGCCAAGGGCCATCTCGAGCACCCCGATTGTCAGCCGGCGATCCTTGGTCGCCCCGCCCGCCCAGCCGACAATCATCCGCGAGCACAGGTCGAGCAGGAACGCCAGGTACAAGACGCCCTCGCCGGTCGCAAACTGCGTGATGTCGCCCAGCCAG
>JAWOHE010000011.1:0-4920 GCA_046485285.1 bacterium | reverse complement strand
TGCTGCCCGCGGGTGCGCGGAAGAAGTACACGCCCGGCCCCGGGTTCGCCGCGCGTGCCACCCGGCCGGCGCAGTCGAGCAGGAACCGCCCGCAGGCCCCTCTTTCGGGCCCCAAAACGTAAGTGTCGCACCTGCGAGCTTTGACCGCAGGGGGGGATATCCCCGGGGATATCCCCGGGGATATCCCCGGGGATATCCCCGGGACGGTCCCGGGGGCCGCCCCGGGGATGGTCCCGGGGGCCGCCCCGGGGACCGCTCCGGGGACCGTCCCGGGAGCCGCTCCGGGGGCCGTCCCGGGGACCGTCCCGGGAGCCGCCCCGGGGGTCGCTCCGGGAGCCGCCCCGGGAGCCGCTCCGGGGGCCGCCCCGGGGACCGCTCCGGGGACCGCTCCGGGGACCGCTCCCGGGATGCGGGTGGGGATAGGGGTGACGTCCGACTCGCGGACCGAGAGCCCGGAGCGGGCACCGGCCGCGCGAGGCGCGGTGCGTCTCAGCCGCGGGACATCGGCCGGGTCAGCCGGACCGACAACAGCACCGGTGACCGTGATGACCGGTCCGGGCAACACCGGGTCGGGAAGCGCGACGCAGTCCCGCCGCCTCAGCCGAGCCGGCGCCTGCGGTGGAGAACCACCAGCGCGGTCTTGCAGGCATCGCGCGACCGCCGCGCGCCGCGCGCCCCGAGCGCGTCCTGCAGTCCGGTCACGGCGTCGCCCAGTGCCCACTTTGGCCGGCGGTCGTGCCACAGCTCGTACCAGCCACACCAGCGCTCGAGCAGCCGCTTCTCCCACCCGGCCCAGCGGACGTACGTCACCCGCCTGCGACCCAGCTCCCGACTGCGCTGATTAATGCGCGTGCAGACGCCCTCCCAACGGCGGCCGGGCGAGTACCGGGTGCCGATTCCCGCCCGCTTCGCCAGTGCCCGGTGCAGGGCCCTCAACTCCTCGAGGCACGGGCCGACCGCGGCGCGGACGCTGCGGTACCGACCGGCGACAACAGCCCGCGCGAAGCGATCGACGACGCGGTCCTCCTCCGGCAGGTAGGCGCCCTTGCTCCACGTCAACCCGAGCTCTCTCGCCCGGCCGCGGATGCGCGTAACCACCGAACTCAGCGGATGCCGGTGCTCATCGCTCCGCGACTTCCGGCGTCGCCGAGTCCCGGCGGCTCGCGCCAGCTCGACCGTGCAGGCCCGGGCCGCGTCGAACAGCGAAGGATGGCGGCCCCGGACCAGTTCCCTGACGTAGCGGTCAACCACCCGGTCCTGTGCCAGAGTCCAGGGAGACGCGTGCCGCAGCCCGAGCCGGCGCGTGAGAATGCCGACAAACACGTTCACCGCCATTCTCGTGCGCGGCGGGCCGACCCGTTTTGCGGCGAGCTCCGCGTGACACCCCTGAGCCGCCTGCCCCACCCGGGCGTACCTGCCCGCGACCACCGCGCGCGCGAACCTCTCGGCAATCTGCCTTTCGGCGTCGTTCCAACGGCCCGCGCGCCACGTCGGGTTCAGGACTCGCGCACGGGCCCTCAGCTTGTCCTCGACCGTTGTCGCCGGGCGACCGAGGCCGGCGAGCGGGTGAGCGGGACTCTCCCGGGCGAGACGGCGGTGCAGCGCGTCGAGGTCGCGCCGGCAGGCCGCGACCGCCGCGGCCAGCAACCTGACCCGGTTGGCCGCGAGCGCGCGGGCGTGGCGCTCGAGTATCTCGTGCTCGGCCGGAATCCACCAGGTGTTGCGGACGGCAAGGTTCAGCTCGTCGCGCCGGTCGCGCATCCGGCGCCGGACCGCCTCGACGGAGAGGACCACCCCGTGCGACGCCAGTTCCTCGCGGCAGGCGCGGGCCGCCTCGAGGGCGGAATCGAACCGGCCGCGCGCCAGCCGGCGCGCGTAGCGCGTGATTGCGCGCTCCTCGTACCGGCGCCAGTTGTGGTGCTTCTTCGGGGCGGGCGGACGCTGGAAGGCACTCACCGCGCTCAGGATAGGACCGCGGGGCGAGGATGTCAACATCCGGGCCGCAAGCGAGGCCGGAAACGGCTCTCGCGCGGCCCGCCCGGGACGACGATTCCGGTTGACACCGGTCCTGTCCGGGATACGCTCAGCCATGCCCGGGAAGCGAAAAGAACGCCCGCGCCGGGAAGACGCGCCGCCGCCCCTCGACCCGCGGACAGCGGAACGCCATCTCGGCGAACTGCTCGGCGACCTCTCGAAGCAGGAGTTCAAGACCATCGAGGATGCCCGCGAGTACATCACCCGCCGGCTCAGCGGGGACCGCGGCCCGGAGCGCGAGCCGACCCCGCTCGAGATCGCCCAACAGCTCGTCTACGACGCGTGGGAAGCCCCGTCCCGCCGGAAGAGCGTCAACCTCGCCCGGCGCGCGCTTGACCTGTCCCGCGACTGCGCGGACGCCTACCTCGTCCTTGTCGAATTGCAGGACTGCACCATCGCCGAAGCCATCGCCCTCTGCGAGGCCGCGGTCCGGGCCGGCGAACGGGCGCTCGGGCCCGACGCCTTCAAAACCTATGAAGGCGGCTTCTGGGGCGCGATCGTCACCCGGCCCTACATGCGGGCCCGGGCGGCCCTCGCCCAGGCCCTCTGGGTCGCCGGCGAGCACGACGCCGCGCTCGAACACGCCCGCGCCCTGCTCGAGCTCAACCCCGGCGACAACCAGGGCATGCGCTACCTCTACGCCGGCTGGTTGCTCAAGGCCCGCGACCACGCCGGTCTGTCCCGCCTGCTCGAGCGGTACGACGAGGTCTGCGCCGACCTCAGCTACCCCCGGGCGCTGCTGCTCTTCCGACTCCAGGGCGACACCGAGAACTCGCGGGACGCCCTGCGGCTGGCCCTCGCGTCAAACCTCCACGTCCCGGAATACCTACTCGGCAGGCGGCCTCTGCCCGACGAAGTCGCCGACAGCTTCTCGCCGGGTGACGAGAACGAAGCGGCGGTCGTGGCCCTGCGAACCGCGTCAAGCTGGCAGGACACCCCGGGCGCGCTCGACTGGCTCCGCGGCCGGCTCGAAGCCATCGCCTGACCGACTCCGGTCCCGGCCCGGCTTCATCCGGGTCACGTGGTCAACGACGATTCTCAACTATCGAAATCCAGTGAGGTCTGCCCGCTCCTCCTTCCCTCATTGGTCTGCACCCTGCAATCTGCAATCTGCAATCATCCCGCCCCGGCCGTCACCCTCGCCCGAACACCCGCTCCAGCCACGACCGCCGCTCGGGGACCTGCCAGACCGGGTCGTCCTCAAGATGGATGTTGTTCGCCTGCAGCCAGCACACGCCCCTGTGCATCGGCCGGGTCAGCCCGACCGACAACAGCACCGACACGCCCCGGCCGATGCGCCGCGCGACATCCGCGACCGCCTCCCGCTTCGGGGTCCGCTGGTCCCTCTCCCAGAGCCGGAGGTCGGTCACCGGCAGACGGCAGTATCCGAACTCGTCCTGGACCTCGATGACGATGCGCGGCCTGGCCCTGCCCCGGCTCTCGACAGACTCCACGAAAGGCCCGGAAGCCGACCGCGGCCTGAGCGTCCCGAGCGACGCCTCGCCCCTGTTCCTGTCCACGCCGTAGCTCGCGCCCTGAGGCCGCAGGTCCGGCCCGAATACCTCGCGCAGGCTCGGCCGGGCCATCCCGCGGAGCATTGTCCAGAACTCCGGCGCGGGAACCACGCCCAGCAGGCGCGCCTTGCGGCGGTGAAACACCGCGTCCTCGACCGCCGGGGCGCGCGGCCGCAGGCTGACCTCGCCGATTTCGGCCAGGCAACCGACGTTGAACGGCGCGCCGGGCCGCTCCACCAGCCCGCGCCGCAAGTGGCCCCATCTCAGCACCGGCCGGACGTGCCGCGTCCTTGCCAGGTCCACCCCGGCCGCGCACACCCGGCCCGGCTTCATCCGGGTCACATGATCAACGACGATTCTCATTCACCAACCGTCCCTTTCAAGCGCGAACGCGGGGCAGGTGCCCCGCGTCCGACCCGGCAACCGAGCGACCCTGCCTCAGCCCGTGATCGCGTAGTCCAGCGCGCGTGGATTCTCCACCCGGCGCGAAGCGTCGAGGATCTCTATCCCGACGACATTGCCGTCACGGTCGTAGTCGATGATGACGCCCGGCTTGTCCTCATCGCTCTCCTCGACCGGCCCGGCTCGGAAGACCACTCTCAGCACGTCGACCTCGGGGTCATAGATGACCTTCACTCAAACCTCCAGTACTTCTCGACCTTGCTGGTCCGGTACACGGTCACAACTACCTGCTGTCCGCGCTTCTCCTCCACGATTGCGCGCAGGAGGCAGACCCGCCCGTCACGGTCGAACCTTGACTGATACGCCTTGCGACCTCCAGACGCGTCAACAATCTGCTCCGGTCCTGCCAGCGTCTCCTCGATCCACTCCGGCGCGATTCCGCGCCGTTCGGCCTCCTTGCGCGCGTGCTGCGTCAGTTCCGGACGCATGACTGAGATTACCCTCCAGGACGTCCTGCGTCAATGTCCTCGGTGCGCCGCCCGCCTTGAGCGGAGGCGTGCCGTCAGCCCGGTCCCTCGTCCTTGAATCTGAACGACGCCTGCCCGCCGCTGACTTCCCGCTCGACCTCGTCCTCGGTCTGCACCCGGCCGTCGCCCCGGATGTGCAGAACCTCCACCCCGAGCCGCGCCAGCGCCGGCGCAATCAACAGCCGGCGGTGGCACCGCGCCGGGTCCTCCTCACCGCAGGCAATCGCGACCCGGTGCCCGGCTGAGAGCTCGGCCAGCCGTCGGACGGCACGCCTGAACCCGGGCGTCTGCGCAATCCGGTCGAAAGACATCGGCGGCTCCGGCTTCCCGCCCAGCTCGCGGCCCAGGTACAGATATTCGATTCCCGCCCGCTCCATCGCGGCGGCCAGCGGCTCCCGGTTGAACTGCGGCGCGTGGCGCGAATACGGCGCGGACCGCACGTC
>JAWOHE010000075.1:0-17014 GCA_046485285.1 bacterium | reverse complement strand
ATCGTGGTAATCCGCATGCGCTCCTGGCGGAAAGGGCGCAGAAGACGGCGGCGGCCCGGGAACATCGCCGGCAGACGAACCTGGCCCTCAACCGCTCGTCTCAGGACGGGCAGAAGCGGACCGCAAAACAGGCAAAGGACTCTCTAGATCCAATGCCCGTTTTGTCCCATTTCGCGTGAAGCAGTACAGCGGAGAGGGATTCCTCCACTTCGCTGCGCTCCGGTCGAAGTGACAGCCAGCGGGAAGGAATCTCTCCACTTCGGGCCTGCGATCCTCCGGTCGGGATGACGGGAAGGTGCCGTGCGGCGGTCGGTCGGGATGACCGGGCCGGGCTAGGGTTCGACCGGGCGGCCGGCCATGTGGCCGTGCTGTTGGTACTGCGCGAAGAGCCGACCCCAGGGAGTCTCGGCGCGCCATTTCTGGTAGAGCTTTGAGTCTCTGAGCGGCCAGTGGATGAAGTCGTGGTTGGCCTCGGAGACGAAGATCGGGATGTTGACGAACCAGGTGCGGAAGAGGAGCTTCTGGAGGAACCTGGTCGGGCCGTACCAGGAGAGCCAGCCGAGGAATTTGTGGAAGCTGCGGCCGACCGCGAAGTTCCAGTTCTCGCCCGAGACGTCGTCGCCGACAATCTCGATTTCCCGGACGTCGCCGACGCCGAGGCCGTTTTCATGGCCGAGCCGGATGTACCCGATGGAGAGGGGGTCGAAGCCCATCATCTTGGCCGCGACCGCGTCGATCGCGACCTGGTCGCCGGAGGCGAGGATGACGTTCTTGACCTGCGGGTCCATCGTCCGCGGGCCGGGGCCGTTGCCGGCGGTGGTGCCGTCCATCACCGCGAGCATGCCGGGGTGGATTTCGCGCTGGATCTTGAGCAGGTCCACCAGCGTCTGGTGAATCCAGCTGTGGGTGTAGTGGCGGTGGGTGGCGAGCAGGCCGCCGAAGGCGTTCTTCATCGCGCCGGTGGTGGTGGTGTAGATGTGGCACTTGACGGTCGGGAGGTGGACGATGTTCTTGCCGCAGAAGTAGTCCGGGATGCGGATGCCCTCCGGGTAGATGTCGCGGAGCACGAGCATCTCCGCCTTCGGCTCGCAGGGGACCCAGGTCATATCCTCCGGCTTGAAGTTGTAGAGCACCGGCAGGTCGTAGTGCTTGAAGATGGGGAGGTAGCCGTTGAGGTCCTCACCTTTGTGGGTGTCGATGACGACGGTCTTGTTCTGGACGACCGAGAGGTCGTGGTAGCCGAGGTCCTTGAGCCCGAGGATGGTGCCTTCGAGCTGCCAGGGGGTGGTGTTGGCCGCGGGCGCGGGGTAGTGCCAGGAGATGTTGTCCTTGAGGATGGTGGTGACGCCGGGCTTGAGGAAGCGGTCCGCCTCGGCGAGCCGAAGCAGTCGGCGGTAGTCGTCGAGCACCGTCTCCGGCCGCGTTCGGAGGACGGCGACCTTGGCGCGTGGGGTCATAACAGGGAATTATAGCCGCGGGCCGGGGCAGTGGCAATCAGCGCCGGCGACTTGACGGTCCGGGCCGGAGGCCTATACTGACCCCGTGCTGAATGACCCGAGGGTCGTGCGACTTTTCGAGTTGCTGACCGAGGCCGGCAACGCGACGCTCGAGCCGATCTTCGCCCCGCGCAGTGACGGCTGGGCCAGCTACCCCGCGGTCGAGGGGCGGCTGGGCATCGACGCCGGCTACGCGGCCCGGATGCTCGAGGACCTGCACCGGCTCGGCTACCTGCGGCGGGAGTTTCACGACTGCGTCCAGTTCTGTCCGGTCTGCAATTCCGAGGAACTCAAGCTCATCAGCCGCTGTCCGAAGTGCGGCTCGCGGCACCTGGTCCGGAACCGGATGCTCGAGCACAAGGCGTGCGGGATGCGGGCGCCGGAGGAGGACTTCGACCGGAGCGGGACCCGCGCCTGCCCGAAGTGCCGGGTCGACCTCGTGCTGGTCGGCACCGACTACGACGACCTCGGGATGCGCCGCCGGTGCGTCGACTGCTCGGAGCTGGTCGACCAGCCGGTCGAGGAGTGGCAGTGCCGGGCCTGCCGGCGGACGTTCGGCAAGGCGATGCTGCGCGAGGAGGTTCTCTACCGCTACACGGTGAACCAGTCCCAGCTCGCCCGGATGCGGGTCGAGCGGATCCCGAAGGCCAGGGTCCGTGAATACCTTGTCCGCGAGGGCTACGAGGTCCAGGAGGCGGTGCGGGCGACCGGCCGGTCCGGCGCCGAGCACGAGCTCGACCTGCTGGCGACGAAGCGATCCGGCCCGCTCGAACACCGGATCGTCGTCGGGTTCGCGAGCGCGGAGGAGGCGGTCGATTCCGAGGAGGTCATCAAGCTCTACGCGAAGGCCTACGACGTCAGCGCGCAGGACATCATCATGGTCGCCTCGCCGCGGCTGAGCGATGACGCGCGGAGCTTCGCCGGCCACTACCACATGAAGGTCTTCGACGCCGAACAGCTCAGCCGCTCGGACGTCGAGCTGAAGGTCTGACCGCCGCCAGGTCTTGACTCCCCGTCACACTTTCGCCTGGGCCGCGATACTCGGGCTGTTCCTCGACCAGCTCACCAAGCTCCTCGTCCAGGGCGCGCACATGACCGGGCCGCCCGAGAACTGGACCAGCGTCCGCCTGCTCGGCGAGTACCTCTTCATCTCGCCGGCCCGGAACCCGCACGGGCTGTTCAGCTGGCGCTACGGGCCGCGGTTCGTGTACTTCATCCTGCCGCTGGTCGGCGTCGGGCTGGTGGTCTGGTTCGCGCTCCGCAACCGCGACCGCTGGGCCGGGGCGGCCTACGGGATGATTCTCGCCGGCGCGCTGGGCAATCTCATCGACCGGGCCCGGGTCGGCTGGGTGATAGACTTCATCGACTTCCGGCTGCCCCAGCTCGGATTCCGCTGGTTCACCTTCAACCTCGCCGACGCCCTGCTCGTCGTCGGGATCGGGGTCCTGCTCGCGCGCGAGCTCTTCGGGCGCAGGGCCGCAGGTTCGTTGACGCAGCCCGGTTCGGCCGGCGATTCGGTGACGCCGGCGGCAACCGACAGTGAGACGGGTCTACCTCGACAATAACTCGACGACGCCGCTCGACCCCCGGGTGGCGGCGGCGATGCGGCCGTACCTGGCCGAGCTGTTCGGCAACCCGTCGAACCTGCACAGCTTCGGACGGGAGTGCGCGGAGGGGCTGGCCGAGGCCCGGGAGCAGGTCGCGCGCTTCCTCAACGCCAAGCCCGGTGAGGTCTACTTCACCGGCGGCGGCAGCGAGGCCGACAACTGGGCGGTCATCGGCACCGCGTTCCGGCACGAGGGCCGGGGCCGGCACATCGTCGCAAGCCCGATCGAGCACGGCGCGGTGCTCGAGTCCGTCAAGTATCTCGGCGGCCGGGGCTTCGAGGTCTCGTGGCTCAAGGTTGACGGTTACGGGCTCGTCGACCCGGATGACGTCCGGCGCGCGCTCCGGAAGGACACGGTCCTCGTCACGGTGATGCTCGCGAACAACGAGATCGGGACGGTCGAGCCGGTGCGCGAGATAGCGGTGGCCTGCCGCGAGCGCGGGGTCGCCTGCCATACCGACGCGGTCGCGGCCGCGGGCAAGATCGAGGTCGACGTCCGGGCGCTGGGGGTGGACCTGCTGACCATCTCCGGCCACAAGCTCCACGCGCCGAAGGGCGTCGGCGCGCTCTACATCCGGGACGGGGTCGAGATCGACCCACTGATTCACGGCGGCCACCAGGAGCGCGGGCTCCGGGCCGGGACCGAGAACGTCGCGGGCATCGTCGGGCTGGGCCGGGCCTGCGAGCTCGCCGCGGCCGAGTGGCGCGAGGACGCGGCCCGGATGCGGGCGAACCGCGACCGGCTCGAGCAGGGCATCCTCGCCCGAGTCGCGGAGGTCCGGCGGAACGGCCACCCGGAGAAGCGCCTGCCCAACACCGCCCACTTCAGCGTCGGCTACGTCGAGGGTGAGGCGCTGCTGCTCAGCCTCGACCTCGAGGGAATCGCGCTCGCCTCGGGGTCGGCCTGCTCGGCGGGCGAGGGCGGACCGTCGCCGACGCTCGAAGCGATCGATATCCCGCCGCTGTTCCGCAACTCGCCGCTCCGGTTCTCGCTCGGGCGCGAGACGACCGCGGAGGACGTTGACTACACGCTCGAGGTGTTCGAGCGGGTCGTCAGCCGACTGCGGGCGATCTCGCCGATATGGAAGAACCGGCCGGGACCGGCCTGAGCCGGTCCTAGACGTCGAAGAGCACCTTTGCCCGAAAGCCGCCGGCGTCCGGGCCGAAGGCGAAGCCGTGGTAGGTCGGGCCCTTGATTTCCAGGCGCAGGCGGCCGCGGGCAGGGTCGAGTTCCTCGCCGACGAGCCGGGCGCGCAGGGCCCGGTCTTCCCCGGACAGATCGAGCTCTTCGACGCGGGCCGGGACGAAGCCGGTCGAGAGCAGGAAGGCGAGCTCGCGGAGCCAGTCGAGGAAGAGCTCGGCCGGGTCGGCGGAGCGGAGCGAGACGTGCCGGGGTAAGCGCGGCTCGGCCGGGCGGCCGAGCAGGGTCGGCGCGAGGAAGTCGACCGCGACCCGGAACAGACCGGCCCGGTCCGCGGCCCGGAACTCGACCAGCAGGTCGGCGGTGTGCTCGAGCCTGCGCCAGCCGGTCCGGTCGCTCACCGCTCAGCGGGTGACGGTGACGGCCGCGCTCGCGGCGTTGCCGCGGGCGTCCGCGGCCCAGACCGCGACGTGGTTCGCGCCCGGCCGGAGCGAGACCGGGACCGCGAACCGCTCCTCTTCCCGGTCGAACAGCCCGTCGAGCGGGAGGGCCGGCTGCCAGGGCCCGGCGTTGACCGCGACCCGGGCGGCGGCGAGCGGCGAGGCGGCGTCGGTGACGGTGAAGAGCAGGCGGTCGCCTGCCCGCGCCGCGGCAGGCGGGCCGTCGAGCCGGAGCCCGGTCACGCGGGGCGGGGTGTTGTCAACCAGCGCGGGCGGCGAGACGACCTCGGACCGGGCGGCCTCGGACGCGGGCCGGGCCGGCGCGTCGGTCGCCTCGACGCGGAAGCGGTACCAGCCATCGGGCAGGAGTCGGGTGTCGAGCTCGTGGCGGGGCTGGCCGAGGTCCTCGGCGAGGACGAGCCAGCGGTCGAGGCCGTCCGGCCGGCAGGACAGGGTGAAGGCGAGCGAGTCTTCGTCAGGGTCCGCGGCGGTCCAGGTGATTTCCCGGACCGGGTTCGCGGCGCCGCGGGCGGCCTCGGCCGGGCTGGGCTCGCTGACCGCGAGTTCGGTTACCCGGGGCGGCCGGTTGGGAACCCGGTAGTGAATCGTGACGCGCTCGAGGGTCGGGGTGCGGCCGGGGAAGCTGGAACCCAGCCGCGCGCGCCACTGGATGAAGCGGGCGGGCCGGGAGCGGACCGTGCCGTCGGCAGGCAGCCATTCGCTCCAGGTCGAGTCGGGCCGCTCCGAGTTGCCGGTCCGGGTGTCGAGCGCGAGCGAGGCGCCGGAGGGGACCGTCGCGCGGTGTTCGATGCGGCCGAAGGTCGCCGGCCCGGCGCAGTCGCGGACCTCGGACTCGACGCTGCCCGACGCGGCGAGGCCGGCCGGGAGGCGGAAGACCGCGGCCGGTTCCGAAGTGCCGGCAACGAGGCCGGCACCGTCCGGGACCAGGCAGAGGACGCGGGCGGCGGGCAGTTGCGCGAAGAGGGCCGCCCGGCCGAGCCGGTCGAGCCGGTAGATGAGCCCTTCCCGGCCGGTCGCGACGAGGACTTCCCCGTCCCGGACCGCGAGGTCGTAGACGGCCGATTCCGGCGCGCTCCACTGCCAGTCCCGCACGCCGTTCGGGCGGACGCAGAGTACCGCGCCGGGTTCCGGCCCGCCTGCCGGGGCGCGGGCAGGTCCGCCGCCGGGCCGGGGCGGCGGCGGACCGGCCGTGCCGCCGGCCGAGCCGTTGGCGGCGACGAAGACAATCGCATCCTCGCCGGCGCCGGCGACCGCGAGCGCGCGGACCTCGTCGTAGGGCGTGTCGTAGAGGACCGAGACTTCGGGGCGGGCCCGGCCGGGCGGGATATCAAGCCGGTAGACAATGCCGTCGGGCGAGGTGCCGGCGAGCAGGACCCGGCCCGGTTCGAGCCAGGCAAGGCAGGTGATGTGGGCCTGCGGCGCGGTGAAGACGAGCTCGCCCGGCGCCACGCGCCGGGAGTCCGTTCCGGAATCCTGCCGGAATTCTCCTTCTCTCCGCGCCGAAGGCGCGGCTTCCCGGCGGCTCTGGCCGCCGGGGGAGAAGCGGTAGAGGCGGCCGGCGGCGCCGGTCGCGGCGTAGAATTCGCCGCCCGGGGCGGCGAGCAGGTCGAAGACGTAGTCCTCGCCGGTCGCGAGAACCTGCTCGGGCGCGCGGCCGGGGGCCAGGCGGTGGACCGTGCCGCCGGGCGTGAGGCCGAAGAGCACGCCCGCCCGCGCGTCGGGGGCGACCGCGAGCAGGTCGCCCTCGCCGACCGAGTCGAACACCGGGGCGGCCCGGCCGACCGTGTAGAGCCGGCCGTCGGAGCCGGTGCCGACATACCATGCGCCGCCCGGCGCGGCCGCGAGGCGCCAGACCGCGTCGGCGTCCAGCTCGGCGAGCAGTTCGCGGCCGGCGGAGAGACGGATCGCGCCGTCGTGGTCGACGAGGACGTTCTCGAGCCGGGGAGCCCGCTCGGAGCGGAGCAGGTCGAGCCCGGTCGAGGTCCAGGCGGCGGGGACGAGGACGAGCGCGGAAAGCAGGACAAGGTTCATCGCTTCACCTCCAGCAGGACTTCGTGGCTGCCGGCAATCACGCCGTCGAGCCGCTCGCGCACGACGAAGAGCCGGCTCTCGGCCGCGAGGCGCAGGCGGCGGCCGGAGCCGAGCAGGCCGAGCAGGGTCGGCGGGGCGGCGGGCAGTTCGCGGGTGCCGAGCGCGAGGCCGGGCGCGGACGAGTAGCCGGCAATCACCAGCTCGTCCTCGTTGCCGGTCTTCTCGAGCAGGTCGGCGAGCTCGGCGAGCGAGCGCGGCTCGGCCGCGCCCTGGGCGCGGGAGAGGTCGCGGAGCAGGGCGCTGTCCGCGGACGAGACCGCGAGCGCGAGCCGGCCGGCGGGCGCGGTCGGCGGGATGGTGACGCTGAAGCGGCGGGACGAGGCCCGGCCCGCGTCGTCGCGCAGTGACAGCCAGAGCGAGAGCGTTTCGCCGGGCGCGACCGTCGTCCGCGACGGCCGGGCGCCGGTGATTGTCAGCCGGCGGAGGCCCGGGCGGAGGTCGAGCGCGACGGTGATACTCTCGACCTCGACCGGCTCGAAGCGGTTCTCGAGCAGGAGCCGGAGCCGGTCGGCAAGCGTTCCGGCGAGGAGCGCGGCCGGCGCGCGGCTGGTGAAGACGTGGCGGAGCGCGAGCGCCGGGCGGCCGGCGAGCTTGAGCCGGACGTCGGCCTCGAGGGTCGCCTCCTCGTGGACGCCCTCGGTCGCGTAGACGACGTCGGCGACCCCGATCGCGGCGATGACCGGGACGAGCGGGCCGACCCGGGCGACCCGGTAGCGGTACTCGCGCTCGAGGCCCGGGGTCGCGAGCGACACCCGGACCGGGAACATCGGCGCCGCCGGGCCGACGACGCCGCTGATTGCCGTTGCCCGGTCCTGGACGACCGTGCCGACCGGCGGGCCGGGCGAGAAGAGCTTGATCGAGCTGGCGTAGCTGGCGACGACCGCGTGGACCTCGGCCGGCGCCATCGGCATCGCGGCCGGGCCGGCCTGGAACATCGGGTGGCCGAAGGCGAGCAGGCGGTCGCCCTCGACCCAGGTTACGGTGCCGACCGCGGCGGCGGTGAAGTCGCCGTCGGCGAGCAGGACGCAGACCGCGGAACCGGGCTCAAACGAGGAGCCCGGCGACCGGGGACCGGCTCCCGGCACCGCGCCGGCCGCGACCGGCAGGAAGCCGGCCTCCTCGATGAGCGGGGCCGCGAGCGCGGGCAGGCCGCGCGAGCCGCCGGCAATGCCGAGCGGCAGGCGGAGCCGGGGAAGCGAGCCGGCCGGGCCCGCCTGCGCGCAACGCGCGGGCAGGCCCGCCTGCGCGAAACGCGCGGACAGGCCGGGCGACGGGCCGGGCACGCCAGAGCGGGGGGAGGCCGGGGGCGGGTCGGGCAGGTCGAGGAGCGCCAGCATCTCGGCTATCGGCGTGACGCCGCCGACCGGGTCCTTGGCAAAGCCCCAGCCGTAGGCCAGCGCGCCGGCGAGGCGGCCCTCGAAGTAGACGGGACTGCCCGACATCCCGGCGACGATGCCGGAATGCTCCAGGCCCTGGCCGGAACAGCGGACGAGGATGAGGTCGCTTTGGGGCGCGACGTTGCGCATCACGTCGACGAGCTCGACCGCGAAGGTGTCGACCCGGCCGCCGGGGGCGAAGACGCTGAGGCCGAAGCCGGTCATCCCGGGCCTGAGCTCGTCAATGGCGATGGTCGCAGGCGCGGCGAGGGTGAAACCCAGGCACAACGGCACGAGAAGCCCGGCGGCCCGGGCCCGGGCCGCCGGGAAGCCGCAGGCGGAAGGGGGAGGAGCGGAAGGGCGAGAACAGGAAGGGGAGGAAGCGGAAGGGGAGGTTTTGCCCCTTCCTCCCTTCATCCCTTTGTCCCCCGGTTCCTTCGTCTCGCCGTCAGCCCGGGATTTCGCCGCCGGCCTCGCCGCGGAGGACGGCCGCGGCCGCCCGGCTGACCTTCTCGAGTTCCTGGAAATTGAGGAACGACGCGCCGATGCCGAGGCAGGGCGGGCGCCAGCGGACGCCGGTAATCACGGTCAGCACCTCCACCCGTTGGACTTCGGGGTGGGCGTCGAGGAACCTGTCGTCGAGGAGCTCGGCGAGGTTTTGCCAGCCGACGGCCGAGAGCCGGACCATCGAGCCGACGAGTGCGACGCCGTGGGGCTTGAGCCCGAGCGCGAGCGAGTCGCGGTGGTAGTTGGCGAGGACGAGGCGGTTCTGGGGGTCGCCGACGAACCAGGCCCGCTTCTCGCGCTCGTCGAGGGCGAGCAGGACATCGCGCTGGCCGTAGACCTGCTGGAAGTTGCGGCGGATGGGCAGTTTCTGGATGAAGGCGTTCTCGTGGAAGGTCTTGAGCAGGGAGCTGTTCTCGACTACCTTGCGGCCGGGCTTGTCCGCGGCGAGGCGGCCGTAGCCATAGTTCTCCATTATGTTGAGCAGCGGCTCCGGGCCGCCGAGCCCGGGCAGGCCGCCGAGCATCAGGCCGCAGCCGATGCGGGGCGAGAGCCGGGCGAGCGAGATTTCGAGCGAGCGCTCGGCGTCGAGGCGGAGGCGGGGCGGCATCGCTAGACCCGGCTCCCGCGGGCCGGGGAAGGTTCGAGGTTCAGGGTCATCTCATCAGGTTCGGGTTGATGGCGACCGCGCGCTCGATCGCCTCGACCGCCTTATCGGTCTCGCCCTTGTCGCGCCAGGCGATGCCGAGGTTGTGCCAGGCGCCGAAGTGCTTCGGGTTCGCCTCGACCGCCCGGCGATAGGCGGCGATGGCCCCGTCGAGCTCGCCCGCGCGGTACAGCGCCTGGCCCATGTTGTACCAGGCCTGGGCGAGCGAGGGCTGGAGCCTGGCCGCTTCGCGGTAGTGCCCGACCGCGTCCTCCCAGCGCTCGAGCTCGAGCGCGACGTTGCCGAGGTTGAAGTGCGCCTGGACGTAATCGGGCCGGGCCTCGACCGCCCGGCGGTAGGCGGCGACGGCCTGCCCCGGGTCGCCGTGGTGCTGGTAGGCGAAGCCGAGGTTGTTCCAGGCCTCGACGTAGTCGGGCCGGGCCGCGACCGCCCGGCGATAGGCGGCGATGGCGCACGGCCAGCGCTCGAGCATCGAGAAGGCGTTGCCGAGCCCGCAGAGCGCCTCGGCGAAGTCGTGGCGGAGTTCGGCCGCCCGCTCGAAGCTCGCGGCCGCCTTGTCCGGCATCCGGCGGCGGAGCCAGCAGTTGCCGATGTTCAGGTGCGCGTCGGCGGACCCGGGCAGGACCGCGAGGACGCGCTCGTAGTTCGCGATCGCGGGCTCGACCCTGCCGTTCAGGAAGTGCGCGGCGGCGAGGCTCGACCAGGCGAGGCCGAACAGCTCCTCGAGCGACAGCCGGCGCGCGCCGGCCGGGGCGATGAAGCCGAGCGGGCCGGGCCGGGTCGTCTGCCAGTGGACCTTGCGGTCCTCGAGCCCGACCTCGAGCCTGGTCGTGCCGCCGTCGGCGAGGAAGCCGCACTCGAAGCCGAGCCGGTCGAGGACGAGCGCGTCGAGCAGGGCCAGGCCGAGCGAGTTGCCGACCCCGGCCTCCGGGCCGAGGAAGCAGTCGAGGACCTGGGGCAGGAGGAACGGGGTCGAGACCCGGTCGGGCTTAAGCTCCCAGAGCCGGTCGCGGACCGCTGTGAGCAGGCCGAGCCCGGTCTCGAGGCAGGGGTCCTGGCCGCCCGCCTGCGCGAAACGCGCGGACAGGCCGGTCGAGGGGCGGCGGACCCCGACCGCCCGGCGCGCGTCGAACGCGGCCGCGGCGCGTTCGAAGGCCTGGGCGACCGCGGACGCGGACGTCACCAGCCCGGCGGCACGGTCCAGCTTCCCGGCCGCCGCGCGCAACTGCTCCGGAGCCCGGCAGTTGGCGAGTGCCAGCATTCCCCAGGCCAGCGCCGGGCCGGGCCGGTAGTGCCGGCCGATGGCCCGGACCGCGCTCACCAGCCCGGCCGGGTCGCCGGCGAGAGTGCCGGGCGCGAGCGCGGGTCCGGGCGCGAGCTCGGCGAACAGGTCGGCGCAGTCCGCGGGCGCGACGCCGGCCGCCCGGATGATGAGCCGCTCGCGCTCGTCCGCGCTCAGGAGGGCGTCGCCGAGGTCCTCGGCGGCGAGCAGGGCCAGGGCGTGGTCCCGGCCGGCGGAGAAGAGGCGGGCGGCGTCAGCGTCGGCGCCGGGCTCGGTCGCCCCGGCGGCCAGAGCCGCCGGGAAGCCGCGCCCTCGGCGCGGAGAGAGGGAGGATTCCGGCAGGTTTCCGGATTGTCCGCCCGGCGCGCAGCGCCGGGCTGGTCCGCCGAGGTCGCTCCAGGCGGCGATGTCGGGGTTTTCCTCGGTCCGGTCCAGGGCCGCGAAATCGCGCAGGCGGGCCGGGTGGAAGGCGGGCAGGGCTTCAGGGAACTGCCGGGCCGCGCGCGCGACCATCGCATCGACCCGGGCGAGCGCGGCCTCGAACGGCCTACCCGCGCGTTTCGCGCAGGCGGGCGGCACCGGGGACCCGTTTCCCGACTCCCGTCGCCGGTCCTTCACGGCCGAGCCGCCAGTCTCATCACTTCGGGGAATGCTATTCGCCGGGAGCCGGGATGTCAAGATGCCGGGCTAGCCGACCTCGTCGAGCATCGCGGTCGTGAGCTGGCCGCGCAGGAACCGGCCGCTCTTGAGCAGGCGGCGGTGGAAGCCGACCGTCGTCGCGACGCCGCCGATGACAGTCTCGGCCAGCGCGCGGTCCATCCGGGTGATTGCCTGCGCCCGGTCGCGGCCGCGAGCGATGATCTTCGCGACCAGCGGGTCGTACTGGGGCGGGATGCGCCAGCCCGGCATCAGACACGATTCGACCCGTATGCCAGGGCCGCCAGGCATCCTGAGCTCGGTGACGAGCCCGGGCGACGGCTCGAAATCCGCGTCCGGGTCCTCGGCGTAGATGCGGCACTCGACCGCGTGCCCGCGCGGGACCCCGGCGTCGGCGGGCAGGTCGAGCGTCTCGCCCGCGGCAATCTGGAGCTGGCGGCGGACGATGTCGACGTCGGTGACCTCCTCGGTGACCGCGTGCTCGACCTGGAGCCGGGTGTTCATCTCGAGGAAGTACGGGTTGCCGTCGGCGTCGACGATGAACTCGACGGTACCCGCGCCGACGTAGCCGGCCGCGCGGGCGACCGCGACCGCCCAGCCGCCGAGCCTCTCGCGGAGCTCCGGACCGACGATCGGCGAGGGCGATTCCTCGAGCAGTTTCTGGTGCCGGCGCTGGGCCGAGCAGTCGCGCTCGCCGAGGTGGATGACGGTGTCGTGCCGGTCGGCGAGGACCTGGACCTCGACGTGGTGGGCGGAGGACAGGTACTGCTCGACGTAGACCCGGCCATCGCCGAACGCCGCCTTCGCCTCGGCCTGGCACATCCTGAACCCGCTTTCGAGGTCGCGCGCCTTCCGGACGACCCGCATCCCCTTGCCGCCGCCGCCGGCCGCGGCCTTGATGAGCAGGGGGTAGCCGAGCTCGGCGCCGAACTGCGCGGCATCCTTGAAGTCCCGCACCTCGCCGTCGGAGCCGGGCAGGACCGGCACCCCGGCCCCGGCCGCGGTCCGCCGGGCCTTCACCTTGTCCCCGAGCAGGCGCATTGTCTCCGCGCCGGGGCCGACCCAGGTCAGGCCGCAGGATTCGGTCGCCTCGACGAACTCCGGCGACTCGGAGAGGAAACCGTAGCCGGGGTGGAGGGCATCGCAGTTGCTGATTTCCGCGGCGGACAGCACCCGGGAGACGTTCAGGTAACTGTCCGCGGCCGGCGCGGGGCCGATGCAGACCGCCTCGTCGGCGATGAGCACCGGCAGGGAGTCCCGGTCCGGCTCGGAAAAAGTCACCACCGACCCGAGGCCGAGGTCGCGGCAGGCGCGGACGACCCGGACCGCCACCTCACCCCGGTTCGCGACAAGCACCTTCTTCATCGTTCAGACTCCGGCCGTGGAGAACGGGGGGGGGTGGGAGACGGGAAGCGAAGCGCCGATCGCTCCCGCCTGCGCGCAACGCGCGGGCAGGGGTCCCCGCTCATGCCCGCTCGACGTAGCTGTTCTCGCGCGTATCCACCTTTATCCGGTCGCCAACCTTGACAAAGAAGGGGACCGTGACGACGAGCCCGGTGGCTGTCGTGGCCGGCTTGCCGCCGCCGCTGGCCGTGTCGCCCTTGTAGTCGGGCACGGTCTCGGTGATCTCGAGGACGACGAATATCGGCACCTGGAAGGTCCTGGGCGCGCCGTCGATGTACACAACCTCGACTTCGCAGTTGTCGGTCAGGTAGTACTTCTTGTCGCCAATCACATCGACGGGCAGGGCGAACTGGTCGTAGGTCACGAGGTCCATGAAGTGGTAGCCGACGTCGTCGGCGTACATAAACTGGCTCTTCCGGCGCTCGAGGTCGGCCTCCTCGAGTTTGAGCTCCGACTCGAAGCTCTCATCGATCTGGGCGCCGGTGTCGATGTTGCGGATGCGCGCCTGAACGCGCGCCCGGCGCTGGGCGGTGCGGCTTCGCTGGTAGGAGAGGACTTCGTAGATGCCGTCCCGGTACCTGATGAGCGAGCCGGCGCGGAACTCGTTGGGGGTGATCATATGGCTAGTTTATGGTTCACAGTTCATGATTTGTGACGGGGTTGGATGCGAACCACGTCCTTGGGGCTGCGGGTCAGGTTGCGGCGGCCGGTCCGGGTCACCGCGACCATATCCTCGATGCGGACGCCGCCGAGGCCGGGGAGGTAGATGCCCGGCTCGACCGTCAGGACATCGCCCGGCGCGAGCACGTGTCGGCTACGCGCGTGGGCCGATGGGAGTTCGTGGACCGCGAGGCCGACGCCGTGGCCGAGGCCGTGGCCGAACTGCGGTCCGTAGCCCGCGTCGGCAATGTAGTCCCGGGCCGCGCGGTCGACGTCGGCGCAGGCGGCGCCGGGCCGGACCTCGGCAAGGGCGCGGCGCTGGGCCTCGCGGACGATGTGGTAGACCTGGAGCAGGTCCGGGTGCGGACGTCCAACAAAGACGGTCCGGGTCATATCCGAGCAGTAGCCCCGGTAACGGCAGCCGATGTCGAAGGTGACGGCGTCGCCCGGCCGGAGCCTGCGGGCGGAGGGTTCGGCGTGCGGCTTTGCCCCGTTCGGGCCGGAGGCGACGATGGGCGGGAAAGCGCTCTCGCCGACCCTGCTGAAGCGGCAGATGATTTCCGATGCCAGTCTCAGCTCCGTGACGCCGGGAGCGACAAGCGCCAGCACCTCCCGGAACACCCGGTCAGTGTGGCGCTGGGCCGCGGCGATGAGCCTTACCTCGTCCGGGTCCTTGGCCCGGCGCAGTTCCAGCACTAGGTTGCGGACCGGCACGAGCTTCGCCCCGATTGGCCGGACCTGGCGCCGGATGGCCTCGAACGCATAGAGAGGTAAATGGTGTTTCTCGACCCCGACCCGCCTGAGCCCGCGCAGAGGCCCGAGAGGCAGGCTATCGACCAGCCCGCGCTCGATCACGGCAACCCGACATCCGCTCACCTGCCGGCGGGACTGCTCCTTGTACCGGAAATCGGTGTACAACCAGCCCCCCCAGCGTGTGACGGTAACGAATGCGTTGGAGCCGGTGAAGCCGGAGAGCCAGCGGATGTTGGCCAGATCGGTGATGATGATGCCATCGAGATTTTCACCGACCAGCAATCGGCGCAAGGCCGGTATGCGATTGTTCATGGCGACTCGATTGTAGGGCAGGCGCCCGGGGAGTCAAGGCATGGGCGCCTTCCGGGTAGGAGCGGACTCGATACAAATACATGAAGAAGAACAGGGTTTGGGGGGGCGATACAGGGATTCTCTGTCTTCGTGTCTTGGTGCTTCTCCGGCCGCGCCCAGGAAGGGTGAGGAGGGCGGGTCTCGGCTAGATGTCGAGCGGCCGGGTGTAGAAGTAGTATGTGCGGACGGCGTCAGGTCTGAAGCCGAGGCGCCAGAGCATCGCGGCGGCGGGCGATGCGCTGAGCTCGGACAGGACGACCCGACGCAGGCGGCGTTTGCGGCAGTGTCGGAGCGCACGGGATGCGAGGTGCGAGGCGATGCCGCGCCGGCGCCACTCCGGAGCGACCGCGGTCTCGGCGATTTCCGCAGCGAAGGAGGGTGTCTCGGCAAGCGCGACTGCCAAGTACCCGACCGGGCCGCCGCCAGCATCGGCGACGATGAGAAGTTCGGGGTCGGCGGTGAAGTCCGCGGCCCACAGGTCCCAGAAGTCCTGCTCCACGGCCTCACCTTCGGTCTCGGGGTTTGTGAAACTTCGGCGGGCCAACTCCCGGATGAGTGGGAGTTCCTCGGGAAAGCGCGCAGGCCGGAAGTCGAGCCCGGGCGGGGGCGGGAGGTCCGGTATCCGGGTCAGGTCGTGGCTGAAACCGAGCATCACGACCGGCGTGTCGCGGAAGCCGATGGCCCGGACAATCGGGGGATGGACCGTGTCGATGCTCCGGTAGTGCATCCACGCCTCGAGGCGACCTCGTTCCCGCGCGATGCGACGGGCGGACTCGAGGAGGCGGTCGGTGAGGAGTCGGTAGCGGTCGGGCGAGCGCGCCTCGGGAGCGAGAAAGAGCCCGGTGTGGACGTATTCGGTTCGCCCCCGCCAAGGGAGGTCGCGGGCCCAACCGTAACCGATCACGCGGCCGGTTTCGGTGAGCACCAGCGCCTCGTCTTCCTCTTTCAGCCAAGGCGAGGAGAGTATTGCGAGCTGGGTTTTGAGCGGGCGGGGTGCCTCGGCCCGGAGTTCCCGCGAAATCGACGTCGTGAGCCGGGCAACCGGGCGCCAGTGTTCCGGCGCCAGCGTCCGAACCTCGAGTCTCGCTTTCCCGTTCATCGCTGTTTTGTTTCGTTGCCGGGTCTGGTGGATGATAGGACCGAAGTCGGCGTTGTCAATACCGGGCCGCCGGGCGGGGGATGACCGCTTCCGACCGCCGATGCCCGGCTCGCGTCCGGGCCGGCAATCACCGTCTTGACACCGAGAATATTGCGCATAGATTCTGTGCAGGCTGAATGCACCCCGGTTCCTCGGAGGGCCCGGGCCGGGGCGGGGTGCGGAGGTAGAGTTGCCGGTTTGACTGAGGTTCCTGCCGCGTCGGGGACCGGAGACCCGAGTCCGGGGTCCGTTGTCGGCAGGGCACATAAGGAGGCTGATGATGCAGAGTGTATGCGAGGCAGGCCGGAGGCGGGCCCAGAGAGGCGCGCCTTCGCTCGCCAGGCCCGCCTGCGCGCATCGCGCGGGCAGGTGGGCAGGCTTCGCGCTCGCACTGGCCCTGGTGGCCGGGTGCGGGCGGATGCCGCCGGAGGGGTTCTGGGAGCCGTCGGCCGAGGATTCGGCCGCGATAAACGGCTGGGTGGAGGCGAATCGGTCGCTGTTCACCGCCGCGTTCGACGATGACTCCCTGCGCGCGTGCGATACCGTGATGCCGGGGACGACCGCGACGCGGCTGCGGAGGGAGGTGACCGAGAACCCGTTCAAGCAGAGGTTCCGCCACGACGGTTTCCAGCGCGAGTTTTCGTCGTCCGGCCGCCGGTTCGCGCCGTCGTTCATCGCGTCGGTGGACACGCTGGTGTCCGTGGCCGGCGCGGAGACGACCTGGGCGTACGAGACGACCGCGACCGTGACGGTGGTGGAGTCCATCCCGGGCCTCCTGAGGTACCGTGCGTTCAGCTACACGAAGTACCTGCGTGATTCGCTGATCGAGACCCAGCCGGGCGAGACGCTGGCCCTGCCGTTCTTCGAGCAGGTCTTTTCGCCGATTTCGCGGGAGGTCGTGAAGACCTTCGAGGGCGCGAGCATCGACGGCGCGGTGCTCCGGAAGTCGGGCGGGTCCTGGTCGCCGTGGAAGTGGTCGGGCGGGTCGCGGTTCTACGCGCCGAACCCGAACGACGCGCCTTACGTGGTCTACATGGGGCTGGTGGCGAAGCGGGTCGGGATGGCCGACACGACGCTTCGGATGCTGCTCCGGCCCGACACGCTGAACTACGGGATGCAGCGGTTCTACACGACCGAGGAGCTGCCGACGTTCCGGGTCGGGGATTCGCTGACGGTGCGCCAGACCGGGATTCTCTCGACGATCGGCGACGTCACCGCGTACGTGTATTTCCGGGGGAAGCGATACGAGTTCCTGACGTCGCGGTCGGACCGCGTGCCGCTGACCGAGCCCGGGGTGTTCACGCTCTACGCGACCCAGACGCCGGTCGAGGTGACCTACGAGGTCGTCGGCGACCGGCTGGAGCTGGACCCGGCGGTGTCCGGGACCGCGGTCGGGACGGTCTGGGGCATCCGGATCCGGGTCGTGG
>JAWOHE010000064.1:0-40468 GCA_046485285.1 bacterium | reverse complement strand
TGACTGTGCGACGGACTCGGTGATTGCGCACGTTCGCGTGGGTCGGGACCCGGAGCGGCCGGAGCTCAACACGCGCCGCCGCAAGCTGTACGTGCGGAACTGGGACAGCGAGTCGGTGTCGACAATCGACATTGCGACCCTCAGGGTGGTGAAGACGCTGGCGATGGGCAACGTGCCGGTCTGCGGGTATTGCTGCGCGGCGGTGGACAAGTACTACTGCGGCGCGCACAACCGGGTGGTGGTGGTCTGCGGGGCCGGGGACAGCGTGGTTGCGGTCATCGAACCGCCGGCAGGGCTCGGGCCGCGGGCCATCACTGGGCTCGGGAGTGACACGCTGATCGCGGTGGCGGTCGGTAACGGCTTGGGGCGTGAGGAAGTCTGGTTTGTGGACACGCGGGCCGACACGGTCTCGGCAGTGGTACCGGTCGGGACGGGCGAAGTGTTCGCGCTGTTGTACAGCGCGGCGTCCGGGCTGCTCTACGCCGCCTGTTACCTCGACGAGGTGGCGGTGCTGTCCGCCGACGGGACCGGGGTGCGGAAGAAGCTGCGGGTAGGCGGGCTGCCGGAGGTGATGGTGGCGGCGCCTGAGTACGGCTATGTCTACGTTGCCCACTGGAGCGGCTCCTGGATCTTCGTCATCAAGGACTCGGTGACCGGGCTGGAAGAGCCGGGGCCGGTGGCCGGGTGGCCGTCGCGCGTCCGGGCCTCGGTCACCGCGGGTCGTCTGCGCGTCGAGGCTGCCGGGCTGCTGCTCGACGTCAGCGGCCGTGCGGTGGCGCGGCTTGAGAAGGGTGAGAACGACGTCCGGCACCTCAGCCCCGGCGTGTACTTCGTCCGCCGGCAGGACAGCGGCGAATCCAGCCGGCTGGTGCTGGCGAGGTAAGGCTTCGGCGGACGGCCCGGAGCGCGTCGAGCCGCACCCGGACCCCCACCCCCACCTGCCTTCCCCTAGCGGCCCCGGGGACGCCTCCCCTAGCGGCCCCCGGGACGGCCCCCGGGACGGCTCCCGGAGCGGTCCCCGGGGCGGCCCCCGGAACCGTCCCCCCGATATCCCCAGGAGCGGTTCCCCGGACGGTCCCGGGAGCGGCCTCCGGGACGGTCCCCGGGGCGGCCCCGGGAACCGTCCCGGGGATATCCCCGGGTATACCCCCCGGAGCGCTCCTGCCCACGCGCAACCCGCAGCCATATCAGCAGGTTAGCCCAACGAGCCCTACTCCGCCGGTCCCGGCCCATCTCCCTGAGGACGATTGCGCCGAGGGCGCGAGCGCTCCGGATTCCGCGCAGGATGGCACTTCCTGCCGGGTTGTCCAGCGTGACTGCCCGCCCGCCAACTGCATACCCAGCCGCACTCCGCGAGCGCTCCGGCAGGCCGCTCGGATGGCGCCACCGGGCAGGCGCTCAGGTAGCGCCACAGCCAGACACCAAGATGGCGCTCAGAGGGGGCACTTGGCAGGCGCCCGGGCTGGCGCACTGGCGGTGCCCCGGACGAGCGCCCGGATGGGGCTCAGGACAGGCACCCGGGGAAGCACCCCGGTAGCGGTTGCCCGGATGCCCCCAGGATGGTGCCCCTTTCGGCGGTTCGGCCCGCGAAAACCATACTCGCGCGGGCGGTGCAAGAGCGCGCAATCGGTTGAGCTGCGGAGACGCGGGGCGGTTTCGCGCCCGGCGGAGTTACGATTCGGCGTTAGACTCCCGGCCAGCGGCAGCTAACAGGCGTGAGCCGGGCGCGGACGGAAGTGCGCGTCCGGGCGCGAGGAAGCAAGGTCGAGAAGGGGGGCACCCCAGTCAGAACTAAGACCCGGACGGGGACCAGAGATTGATTCCTCGATTCCGTCCTGACGGACTCCGGTCGAGATGACGGATAGCGGCGAGGGGTTTCCCCACACCGGCCCGGGCTATGCCGGTATCCCGGCGTCCTGGTGCCGGACCGGCCGGCTCACCTTCCGGCAGTACGCGCGGCGTGCATCCGGCGCAGGCGCGGCTCCGCGTCCCGGAACATCGTCCGCTTCCAGACGAACGCCAGCCGGTCGCAGCCGAACCGGTCGCAGTCGGCGCAGGTCCTCACCCCGTGCTCCATCGCGCAACAGCGTGCCGGGCACTCAAGGCCGGTCGGAACCATCCGCGCGTCGATCGCCGTGCAACCGTCGCAACTCGGCTCGCCAGTGATTCTCCCCCGGCTCAGCACCCGCATCAGCCAGCGCGCCAGCCCGCGCCGGCCGGTCCGGTCCGCGAGTCGCGTCATCCGGAACCTCGGGCACTTCCGGCAATCGATGCCGCAGTAGGCGATCATCCCGGCCATCTTCGCCCTCCGCCGGCGCAACTTCGTCCACGACGCGTGAACAGTACCACCACGAGGCCAAGATATGCCAACAGTCCAAACTGTCAAGTTTGGTCTGGGAGGTGAATCGACCCGGCCCGAATCAGGCGCGGGGCGCAGGCGGGGTCGCCGGCCTGCGCCCCGCGGGGACGGTCGGCGCTAGCAGCAGTAGTAGCTGCAGCAGCCACAGGGGTCGTAGCTGCAGTAGCAGCAACTCACCGTCTGCTCGTCGCGACAGTCCCTTTGCTCGACCTTCTTCTTAATCTGCTTTTTCACCTTAATCACCTTCTTTCTGCTTTCGTTCTTCTCCCGCTTAGACCCGCGTCGGCCGGTTCGGATGCCCACCTGCTTGACAGGCCGGGACGCGGGGCGATAATGGCGCGTGACTGGAAACGCATTCCCCGGCCCGACCCGGGCCTGCCACCTCTAGCCCGCCCGACTATCCCCGATGCCGACGCCATCAAGCGAGTTCGAGCGACGGCTGGCCCCGGTGCTCGGCCGCGCGGCCGAGGTCGAGGCCGCGCTGTCCCATCCCGACGTCAGCCGCGACCCGGCCCGGCTCCGCGAGCTGACCCGCGAGTTCCGCCGCATCGGCGAGCTCCGGGCGCGGCTCATCGAGTACCGCCGGCTCGAGCGCGAGTTGGCCGAGGCCGAGGCGCTGGCCGACAGCGCCGAGGACCCGGAGATGAAGGAACTGGCCGGGACCGAGGCGGCCGGGCTCGGTGCCCGGCTCGCCGGGCTCGACGCCGCGTTCGCCCGCGACCTCGCCCCCCGCTCGCCGGACTGGGACAAGGGTTGCATCGTCGAGCTCCGGCCCGCGGCCGGCGGCGAAGAAGCGGCGCTGTTCGCGGGCGCGCTCTACCGGATGTACTGCCGCTACGCCGAGAACCACGACCTCAAGGTCGAGGTGATGTCGTCGCGGCCGTCCGAGCTCGACGGGTTCAAGGACATGTCGTTCGCGGTCGCCGGCGAGGAACCGTTCCGCTGGTTCCGGTTCGAGAGCGGCGTCCACCGGGTCCAGCGCGTGCCCGAGACCGAGGCCGCGGGCCGGATTCACACCTCGACCGTCACCGTCGCGGTCCTGCCCGAGCCCGAGGAGGTCGACCTCAGGATCGACCCCGGCGACCTGCGCGTCGACGTGTTCCGCGCCGGCGGCCACGGCGGCCAGCACGTCAACGTCACCGACTCGGCGGTACGGATCACCCACGTCCCGTCCGGCATCGTCGTCCAGTGCCAGGACGAGCGCTCCCAGGGCCGGAACAAGGCCAAGGCGATGAAGGTTCTCGCCGCCCGCCTGCTCGACGCCCGGCGCCAGGCCGAGGCCGCGAAGACCGCCCGGGCCCGGCGCAAGCAGGTCGGCACCGGCGAGCGGAGCGAAAAGATTCGCACCTACAACTTCCCCCAGAACCGCGTCACCGACCACCGCATCAAGTTCACCGTCCACTCGCTCGACCGGGTCCTCGCGGGCGAGCTCGACCCGGTCTTCGACGCGCTCGAGGCGGCCGAGGCGGAGCTCAACACCGCCGGCTGACCGGCAATGCGCCGGGAAAGCGCCGACCGGAAGCCCGTCGCCCGCCGGCCCCGCGACCTGCTCCGCCGTACCCGCGGCATCAGCCGCGCCGACGCCGAGTTCCTGCTCCTCGCCCTGCTCGGCTGTTCCCGCCACGAGCTCTGGCTCGACGACCGGCCGGTCGCCCCGTCCCGGGCCGCCCGGTTCGCGCGGCTGGCGCGCCGGGTCGCGGCCGGCGAGCCGCCCCAGTACGTCACCGGCCGCGCGCCGTTCCTCGACTTCGAGGTCCGGGTCGACCGGCGGGTGCTGGTGCCCCGACCCGAGACCGAGGAGCTGGTCCTGCGCGCGCTCGAGCGCCGGCCCGACCCGCGCCGGGTCCTCGACTTCGGGACCGGCTCCGGCTGCATCGCGATCGCGGTCGCCCGGCTCTGCCCGCGCTGCCGCGTGCTCGCGGTCGACTCCTCGCGCCGCGCGCTCGCGCTCGCCGGCCGGAACGTCGGTGAGCACCGGCTCGGGCCCCGGGTCCGCCTCGCCGCCGCGGACCGGCTCGACGCGCCGGCGCTGGCGCGCCGCCGTTTCGACCTCATCATCGCCAACCCGCCCTACGTCCCGACCGCCCGGCTCGCCCGACTCGCCTGGCGGGTCCGCGACCACGAGCCGCGCGCGGCACTTGATGGCGGCCCGGACGGCGCTAGGATTCTCACGATGCTGATTGACGGGGGACCGGATCGGCTCGCACCCGGCGGGCTCCTGGCGCTCGAAATCGACGGCTCGCACGCCGGCGCGCTCCGGCGGCGCGCGCCTGCCGCGCGCGTCGAGCGCGACCTCGCCGGCCGCGTCCGCTATCTCTTCCTCGAACACCCGGGGGCCGGCCGATGAACGTCGGCCTGCTCGTCAACCGCGAGAAGCCCGCCGCCCGGCGGTTTCTTGCCGGCTTCGTCGAGTGGCTGAGCGCGCGCGGCCACCGCCCGGTGCTCGCCCCGGGCACGGCCCGGGCGTTCGGGATCCGGGCCGCCTGCCGGCCGCCCGGGGAAATCGTCCGCGCCGCCGACCTCGTCGTCGCGCTCGGCGGCGACGGCACCCTGCTTCGCGCAGCCCGGCTCGTCGGCGCGAGCGAGACCCCGATAATGGGCGTCAACCTCGGCGGGCTCGGGTTCCTGACCGAGTTCTCGACCGGCGAGGCCCGCGCCGGCGTCACCGCCTTCGCCCGCGGCCGGCACCGCGAGGAGCGCCGGATGGCGCTCGCCTGCCGGCTCGGCCGGCGCCGCGGCTTCGCGGTCAACGACTGCGCGGTCAACATGGGCCGGGCCGGCCGGGTCATCAAGGTCATCGTCCGCGCCGACGGCGAGTTCATCAACCGCTTCTCCGGCGACGGCATCGTCATCGCGACCCCGACCGGCTCGACCGCCTACTCGCTCGCGGCCGGCGGCCCGGTAGTCGTCCCGACGATGGCGGCGATCGTACTGACCCCGCTCGCCCCCCACGCGCTCGCCGCCCGGCCGCTGATCCTGCCCGCCGACGCCGCGCTCGAGGTCGAGCTCGCCGCCGGCTCGGACCCGGCGACGCTCAACATCGACGGCCAGCAGGTCTGGCCGCTCCGGCCCGGCCGGCCGTTCGCGATCGGCCGCGCCGGGTTCTGCGTCCGGCTCGTGACGCCGCACCGCAAAAGCTGGTACGGCATCCTGCGCGACAAGCTCAAGTGGCGCGGGAGCCAGGTCTAGCGTGCTCGCCGAACTGCGGGTCCGCAACTACGCGCTGATTGACGACCTCGCGGTCGAGCTCGGCCCCGGGCTGACCGTGCTGACCGGCGAGACCGGCGCTGGCAAGTCGATAATCGTCGGCGCGCTCTCGCTCGCGCTCGGCGAGCGCCACGACGCGACGATGATCCGGACCGGCGCGACCGACTGCACGGTCGAGGCGCGGTTCGTCGGGGTCGCCGGGCTGGCCGGGGCCTGCCTGGAGGCGGGGATCGAGCTCGAGTCGGACGAGCTCATCATCCGCCGCCGGGCCGGCGTCGACGGCCGGTCGAGCGCCTGGCTCAACGACACCCCGGTCACCGCCGGTGCGCTCCGCCGGCTGGGCGACCGGCTCGTCGACCTCCACGGCCAGCACCAGCACCAGCTCCTGCTCGACCCCGCGGCCCAGCTCGACATCCTCGACGCCCACGCCCGGCTCGACGCCGCCCGCGCCAGGTACCGCACCGGCCACGAGGCCCTGCGCGCGGCCGAGGCCGAGCTCGCCGCGCTCGAGGCCGCGGTCGCCGAGCGCCGCCGCCGCCGCGACCTAACCGAGTACCAGGCCCGCGAGCTCGCCGAGGCCGCGGTCGTTGCCGGCGAGGCGGACGGGCTCCGCCGCGAACAGGAGCTGCTCGCCAGCTCCGAGCGCCGGCACCGGCTGGCCCGGGAGCTGGGCGAGCTGCTGTCCGAGCGCGACGGGGCGGCGGTCGAGCTGGCCTCGGCAATCGCCGACCGGGTCGCCGAGCTGGCGAAGCTCGACCCGGCCCTTGCCGACGACATCGAGCCGGCCCGGACCGCCCGGGTCCTGCTCGACGAGCTCTGGCGCAGGGTCAGCCGCTACCAGGAGAGCGTCCAGTTCGCGCCCGAGCGGGCCGACGAGGTCAACGCCCGGCTGTTCCTGCTCGAGAAGCTCGAACGCAAGTACGGCGTCCCGGCCGACGAGCTGCCCGCGCTGGCCGAGAAGCTGACCGCCGAGCTCGCGACCGCCGAGCTCGACGAGACCCGCACGGCCGAGCTCGCCGGCGAGATCGAGTCCCGCCGCCGGGAGCTGCTCGCCGCGGCGGCCGCGCTGTCGAAGCGCCGCCGGGCCGCCGGCGCCGAGCTCGCCCGGCGCATCGGCACCGAGTTCGCCGCGCTCGGCCTCGCCGGCGCCCGGCTCGAGGCCGGCATCGCGAACCCGGCCGAACCGGGCCCGGCCGACCTCGGCCCGGCCGGGTTCGACACGGTCGAGTTCCGTTTCTCAGCCAACCCGGGCGAGGAGCTCAAGCCGTTGCGCCGGGTCGCCTCGGGCGGCGAGCTGTCCCGGGTGATGCTCGCGCTCAAGAGCACGCTGAGCCGGGTCGCGTTCGTGCCGGTGATGGTCTTCGACGAGATCGACGCCGGCATCGGCGGCCGGGTCGCCGAGGCGGTCGGCCGGCGGCTGGCCCGGCTCGGCCGGAGCCAGCAGGTCATCTGCATCACCCACCTGCCCCAGCTCGCCCGCTGTGCCGACCACCACTTCCTGATCGCCAAGACGACGAGCCGGGGCCGGACCCGGACCAGCCTGCGCCGGCTCGAGGGCGAGGAGCGGGTCGGCGAGCTCGCCCGGATGACCGCGGGCGCGACCGTCACCGCGACCGCGCTCGCCCACGCCCGCGAGCTTCTCGACTCGGCGGCCGGCGATGAGTGACCTGGCTCACCCGAACCACGAGCCCGGCGGCGCGCGCCGGCTGGTGACCCTGCCCAACATCCTGAGCCTGGTCCGGCTGTTGCTGCTGCCGCCGATCCTGCTCCTGCTCGGCCGCGGTCGTGGCGAAATCGCGCTCGGCCTGATGGTCGTCGCGTGGATTACCGACGGGCTTGACGGCTGGTTCGCCCGGCGCCTCCACCAGGTCTCGAACCTCGGCCGGGTGCTCGACCACTTCGTCGACAAGATCTGGATCGGCACCGTGCTGGTGATGCTCGTGCTGATCCGCAACCTGCCGGCCTACATCGCGGTCGCGGTCATCGGCCGCGACCTGCTCATCCTCGCCGGCAGCCTGGTGATAATGAAGAAGCGCGGGACCTTCGTCTCCTCCGACGTCCTCGGCAAGATAACCGGCTTCACCTTCGCGCTGCTCATCGTCTACTACACGCTCGACCTGCCCGCGCTCGCGCCCGCGAAGGGCTGGGTCGACTCGACGGTCACCGTGCTGATCGTCGTGTCGTTCCTGAACTACGTCAGCGTGTTCTTCCGCTGGATGATCGGCTACCGGCTCCCGGCCGAGCGCAGCGACGAACCCGGACCGACGCCGGGCAGCTAGCCGGCCTTGCGGCCGGCGACCTTCAGGTAGTTGCGCTTGAAGCTCGCAAGCGCCCGTTCCATCAGCGCCGGCTTGATCGACCCCATGTGGCCGATGCGCACGACCTTGCCGCGCAGGTCGCCCTGCCCGTTGGCGAACAGGAAGCCGTCCTTCTTGCACAGCTCGATGACCCGGACCCCGTCGACGCCATCCGGCATCTTGAAGACCGTCAGCGCGTTCGACGGGTTCTGGGGGAACATCTCGAGCTTGAGGCCCTTGACCCGGTCCCGGACCCGGGCGGCCTGCCGCCGGTGGGCGAGCCAGCTCGCCGAGGCGCTCCTGCCGACGTTGCGCCTGAGCCCGAGGTCGAGCGCGTAGAACAGCGATATCGCCGGCGTCCACGGCGTCTGGCCCTTCTCGGCGTACTTCCGGTAGGCCTTGAGGTCGAAGTAGAACCGGGCGCCGCGGGCGCGGCCGGCGAGCTCCCACGCCCGCTCGCTCAGCGAGATGAACGCGAGTCCGGGCGGAACCGCGACCGCCTTCTGCGACCCGCCGACGACGCAGTCGACGTGCCAGGTGTCCATCCGGAGCTCGTCGGCGCCGAGCCCGGCGACCGCGTCGACGACGAGGATGCGGTTGAGCCGGCGGCAGATTTCGCCGATCGCCTTGATGTCGTGGAGCGCGCCGGTCGAGGTCTCGGTCAGGGTCGTGAACACGCACCGGGCGGTGTCGTTGGCGCGGAGCTGCCGCTCGACCTCGACCGGCGGTATCGACTCGCCGTAGGGCCGGGCGAGCACATCGACGTAGGCTCCGAACCGGATTGTCAGCTCGCGCCAGCGCTCGCCGAACCGGCCCGCCGTCGCGACAAGGACCTTCTCGTTGGGCAGGACGAGGTTGGCGACCGCGGCCTCCATCGCGCCGGTGCCCGAGGAGGTCAGCACGTAGACCTCGTTCTTCGTCATCATCAGCTTCTGCAGGCCCTTCTGGACCGATGCGTAGATCTTCCCGAAGCTGGCCTCACGGTGGTAGACCAGCTCCGACGACATTACCCCGAGCAGTTCCTCCCGCACCTGGACCGGGCCGGGCGTGAACAGCCGGTACTTCGGCTTGACCAGGTTCTTACTCATCAAACGTCTCCTTCGTTCTCTTGATCGCGCAGAATTCGCCGCACATCGTGCAGACGCCGTCGGTCCGGGAGCGGCTCGCCTCGAAGACCGAGCGCGCCCGCTCCGGGTCAATCGCTTCCTTCCACATCGCCGGCCAGTCGAGCGCGGCCCGGGCGCGCGACATCCGGAGGTCGCGGGCCGCCGCGCCGGGCCGCCGGCGGGCGAGGTCGGCCGCGTGACCGGCGATCCGCGAGGCGATGACGCCGAGCCGGACGTCCTCGACCCCGGGCAGGCCGAGGTGCTCCGAGGGCGTAACGTAGCAGAGGAAGTCCGCCCCGTGCCAGGCCGCCAGCGCGCCGCCGATCGCGCCGGCGATGTGGTCGTGGCCGGCCGCGCAGTCGGTCACCAGCGGGCCGAGCAGGTAGAACGGCGCGCCGGCGCAGACCTGCTTCTCGAGCCGGACGTTGGCCTCGACCTGGTCGAGCGGCACGTGCCCCGGTCCCTCGACCATCGCCTGGACCCCGGCCGCGCGCGCCCGCTCGACCAGCTCGCCGATGAGCAGCAGCTCGGCGACCTGCGCCTCGTCGGTCGCGTCGGCCAGTGCTCCGGGCCTGAGCCCGTCACCGATGCTGAGCACCGCCCGGTAGGACTTCGCCATCGCCAGCAGCTCGTCGTAGTATTCGTAGAGCGGGTTCTCGCGCCGGTTGAGCTTCATCCACTCGGCGGTCATCGAGCCGCCCCGGGAGACGATGCCGCAGACCCGGCCCGTCCGGCGCAGGGTCTCGACCGTGCGCCGGGTCACCCCGCAATGAACCGTCACGAAGTCGACCCCGTCGGCGAGATGCTTCTCGACCCCGGCCAGCACCTCGCGCGGCTTCGCCTCGAGCCAGGACCGACGCCGGCCGCGCGCGTCAAGCGCGACCTGGTAAATCGGTACCGTCCCGACCGGGACCGGCGACTCGCTGATGACCGCGCGCCGGACCTCGTCGACGTCCCCGCCGACCGACAGGTCCATCACCGTGTCCGCCCCGGCCGCGACCGCGGCCCGGAGCTTGGCCAGCTCCTGCTCGAGGTCGCAGCGGTCGGGCGAGGTCCCGATGTTGGCGTTGACCTTCACCCGCGTGCCCTCGCCGATCGCCAGCGGCTCGATGTTCCGGCGCCGGCGGCTGCGGACCAGCACCACCCGGCCGGCCCGGACCAGCCGGCGGAGCTCCGCCGGCTCGAGTCCCTCGCGCCGGGCGACGCGCTCGAGCGCGCCCGGTGCCGGCTTCCGCGCCGCGGCCCTGCCCTTAGCGGTCTTCACTCCTGATTTCCTCCAGCGCGACGACCTGTTCGAACTCATCCTCGTACTTCACCGTCACCCGCCGGGACGGGACGTTCACCGCGGTGACCTCGCCCTCGCCCCGCGCGGTTCGGACCCGGCTGCCCGGCCGGGGCATCTCGGTCAGCGCCTGCCGGTAGGTCTCCTCCTCGAACCGGAGACAGCAGAGCAGCTTCCCGCAGATGCCCGATATCTTCGCCGGCTCGACGAACAGGTTCTGGAGCCGCGCCATCCGCAGCGCGACCGGCGACATCTCGGCCAGGTGCGACCGGCAGCAGACCTCGCGCCCGCACGCGCCGAGCCCGCCCAGCATCCGGGCGTGGTCGCGCACGCCGACCTGCTTTATCGCGACCCGGACCCCGAGCGTCGAGGACACCACCTTGTGCAAGGCCCGGAAGTCGAGCCGCTGGTCGGCGATGAAGTAGAAGCAGACCTTCCGGCGGTCCCAGCGGAAGTGGGCGTCGACGACCTTCATCTGCAGGTTGAACTCGTCCTTCTGCTGCCGGAACAGCTCGAGCGCCCGCCGGGTCTTCTCGGCCAGCTCGGCCTGCCCGGCGAGGTCCTCGGCGGTCGCGACCCGGATGACCACCCCGCCGCCCTCGTCCGCGTCCGCCTCGCCGACGACCCGGCCCAGGTCCTCACCATCCTCGTCGTGGATGACGACCATGTCCCCGGGCTTCAGCTCGATGCTCAGCGGCACCGCGCAGACCTCGGCCCGGAACGGGTGCATCTCCACCCGCACGAACTCCGGGCCCCGGCGCGCGCCGGGCACTGCCGCCGCCATCGTCAGCGGAACGTCTCCTGCTCGTCCGGCGTCAGGAGGCCCTCGTAGCCGGTCCGGGGCTCGTCCGGGCTGTTCGTCCACGCCAGCCGGTAGTCATCGCTCCCGGTGATGTCGATGAACACGAAGACGTGGCCCTGGGCGTAGTAACTCCAGTACTCGCGCGGCCGCCGGTCAATCTCCAGCACCCGCCGGTCGATCTCGTCGGGCTGGCCGTACTTGACGTATATCCTGCCCCGGTCGGTGCGCAGGCCGTCGGTCTGCATCGACCGGAAGCGCTCGCTCGCGGTCTCCATCCGCCGGGCGAACTCGGCCAGGTTGTGGCGCGACCAGAACCACGCCAGGTAGGACTGCTTCCCCGAGTCGCCCAGCGCCCGGTAGTAGGCAAGCTCGCGCGGGCTCGCGATGAACTCGAGCCGGTCGTGGTACTTCGCCTCGAGCGGGGTCATCTGGAGCCGGTAGACCGTGCCGCCCTCCGGCCCCTCGTCGGCCCCGGCGACCCGGAAGGGCGCGACCCGCCCGGCCGTGGCGCCGGTCGCCCGGTCGCGCATCGTCACCGCCAGCCGGTACTCGCCCGGCGCGAGTCCCTCGACGCTGACCCCGAGCGCGGCCGACACCCGCTCGCGCCCGCCCTTGTGCCGGGCCTGGCGGCTCGCGACCAGCGTCTCGGCCGCCGGCCGGATGACCGCCGTCGCGAGTTCGTAGCTGTCCGCCGCCGGGCTCAGCCCGTAGCCCTCGTAGTAGAAGTAGACCCGGTCCGCGCCGAACACCCGGGACGGGTTCGGCACGACCGAAAACCCGCCCGACGCCGAATCGTGGACCACGCCCGAGGCGAGCTGGAGCGTGCTCAGGTCCGGCCGCGCCCGGAACGCCGGCACCTCGATGCTGTCCTCGAAGACGTCGGCCGGGACGAAACCCGGCTCCTCGTGGCGCACCGCGCTGTCCAGCACCGAGAGCGTCACCCGCAACAGGTAGCGGCCCGCCGGCGCCGCGAGGCTGAACCCGTCCACGAACGTCCGGTCCGCCTCCTCGGCCGCGGCGAACGACTCGATCGCCCCGCGCCGGTACAGCGTCGCCTCCCGCTCGAAGCCCGGCCCGCTCATCTCGAACCGCACCGCGAACTTCGCCTCCAGCCCCTGCTCGGCCCGGACGTAGTTCAGCAGGCGGTACGGCACCGAGTAGAACACCTCGACCCGGCTCGAATCCGCCTCGCCCTGAAACACCGCCCAGTCCGCGGCCAGGCGCGGCGCGGCACCGGCCAGGGCCACCGCCCCGGCCGCCAGCACGGTCAGTAGTCTAACGTTCACGCCAGCTCCTCGGGCTCTCCATCACGTACTCGCCGAACCCGTAACGGTCCGCGAACACGAACTCGAGCCCCAGCGAATAGTAGTTCCAGACCTCGTATGCGTATGAATCCAGCTCGAACGGCCGGGCGTCAACCTGGTCCGGCGCGCCCAGCGTCACGTAGACGCGGGCCCGGTCGCTCCGGTAGCCGCGGTCGCCCCGGCCGAAATGCTCCTCGGCGTATTCGATGCGCTCGAAATACTGCACCTCGCGCTCGTTGTGCCCGGTCGTCGGGCTCGGGTCGAGCTTCTGCCAGAACTCGCGCCAGGCCGGCTCGCGCTCCTCCGCGGCGAGCCCGCGCAGCTCCCGCATCTGCTCGACCGTCGCGACCCAGACCAGCCGGTCGACCCGGTTCCGCCAGGCGGTCTCGTCGAGGAAGAACGGCACCATGAATCTGAACCCGGCCTGCGCCCGCAGCTCGGCCGTTCCGCCGACCCCGGCCGCCTCGAGCCGGTACTCACCGCCCGGGAACGCCGGCGCGCCGCTCGAATCGGCCAGCGGCTCGACCAGCCGGGCCCGGAACCGCCCCCCCGAATCCTCGACCGCGACGGCCCGGCCCAGTATCGGCCGCCGCCCGTCGCGCACCGCGAACCGGACGCTGTCCGGCCGGGCCTGGTCCAGCACCTCGGCCCGCACCTCGAGCGTGTCCTCGGGCGCGTACGCCCGGGCCGGGTTCGGCTCGCCCGACTTCAGGAACACCAGCCTGAGCCCGCTCCCGCCGTCGCCGAGCCGGAACCGGGCCCTTGCCCGCCGCTCGCTCCCGAGGTCGGAGACCTGCACCAACGCCTCGCCCGCCCCGGCCGGCACCGCTACCGACAAGGTCCCGACGATGCTCGCGGTCCGGCTCACGGTCTCGTCGTAGTCGGCGACCTCCACCCGCCGGTCCGCGAAATCGCCCGCCACCGGGTTGCCCCGGCCGTCGAGCAGGTCGATCCCGACCCGGAACCGCGCCGCGAACCCGGAATCGACCCTGAGGAAGGCCAGCGAAGCGTGGGGAATCTCGTAGCTGACGTCCAACTGCCGGGTTGCGCCCTCGGCGGCGTACACTGCCTGGTCCAGGGTCAGTTCGAGGCTCCCCTGCACCGGCAATGCCGCCAACAGCAACACTCCGGCCATCAACATCGGACAGGAAGTGTAATAGGGCGCCGGGGCAAGTCAAGCCGGCCCGGCCCTGCCCCGGCGCTTCCCGGACATCTCCTGACCTCACCCGGGCAGCCGTCAAGCGGAGATGCCCCCTCCCTCGACCTCGCGCCCTGGTGCGTGATTCGCTCGCCGCGCCACCGTATTCCCTCGCCTGTCAGATGCCGCCGGCCGGGAAAGCCAGCGCCGAATCGTCACTCCGCCGCGACCGAAACCAGCCCGCGCCTCTCCAACTCAACCGATTGCGCGCTCGCCGCGCCCGGCTCTCGCAGTCACGAGGATTCGGTCCTCCCGTACCGCCCGCGACGTACCGGTCCAGCACCGGCACCAGCTCCCGAACGCCGCCCGGCAATCAGCCCCAGCGTCGGGCGCCCCACCCGGCCGTGCTCAAGCCGGCTGAGGTGCGGGTAGAGGCCCGGCCTCCGTCCCATCAGGTGCGCCAGCTCGACCAGGCTCAGCCCGGCCCGAAGCCGCAACCCGCACAACGCCGCGCCCAGCGCAACCGTCTCCCCCGGGCCATAGCCAACCGCCTTCGCATCACCATTCCTGGCCTATATTAGTAGAAACTAACGACTCGGCCAATCGGGAAATCGTCGCAATTGGTTGAAAAACCAGAACTTCATTGGGCTTCGAATTTACCCCCTCCCCCATACCCGGTATTACTCCCCCAGTAACTCCGGGGGTTACTCCGGGAGTAACTCCCGGGGTTACTCCCGGTGTTACTCCGGGGGTTACTCCGGGGGTTACTGGGGGGTTTACTCCGGGAGTTACTGGGGGAGTAACTCCGGGAGTGCGGGTGGGGGTGGGACGCGCAATAGACCCGGGCGACGAAGTTGCGTGCCGTAATGTCTGCAAATTGGCAAAGAGAGAGTGGCCATTGAGCCGTGCCGCATTCCGATGAGAATGTGGCGTCAGTTATGATCGAAAGAAAAGCTCGAATGGCCACAAGAAGAATGACCGATAGTAACACAGCCGGGGCGCCCGGACAAGGGTTTCTACTGGATGACCCGGAAGTGCTCAAGGAGGTGGTGCGGCGATGGCTGCAGGAGCTGCTGGAGAGCGAGCTGCGTGACTACCTTGGCGCCGGACGCTACGAGCGGGCCGGGAGCCGGCGCGGGTACCGGAGCGGGCACCGGCCGCGGAAGCTGCGGACCCGGCTGGGCGAACTGGCGCTGTCGGTGCCGACCGAGCGGAGCGGCGGCTACCGGACCCGGCTGTTCGATCGCTACCAGCGCAGCGAGCAGGCGTTTCTGCTGACCTTACAGGAGATGTACCTTCAGGGCGTGTCGGCCCGGCTGGTCCTGGTGCGGTAGGGCCTGCCGCGCCGCGGCCCGCTCCCCGCTGGTGAGGCCCGGCCCGCGGTGTGAAACCACCGGGGGCCGCAAAGGCCCCCGGTGAAGATACTGCGTCGAGCGGCTAGTCGAGGACCGACAGCTTCGTCCGGCTCACCTGCCCGGCGGCATTGAGCTCGACGAAGTAGGTCCCGGCCGGCACGCGGGAACCGCTCCCGTCACCCAGCCGCCAGGTGAACTCGCTCGAACCGGCCGCGAGCTCGCCCGCGAAGACCTCGTTGACCAGCCGGCCCGCGCTCGACCAGACCCGGACCGAGACGCGGCCCGCGTGCGGCAGCGCCAGCCGGACCGTCGCTGGCCCGCGCGCCGGGCTCGGCCGGACGCCCTCGATGCGCGCGAGGGCAGGCGACTGCTCCTCGACCCCGACCTGGGGCAGCGCGCTCTCGATCCAGGACCGGATGGTGGACTCCGGGAACCCCTCGGTTCCGTTGACCACGACCCCGGCGGTGTCGATGACGTAGTTGAGCGGGATGTAGCTGTCGATCTTGTAGAGGTTCCAGATCGCGCCCGACCCGTCACGCCAGAATGGGTAGGTATACTGGCTGGCGTAGGCGATGACGACCGACATTTCCTGCCAGAGGTTGATGGTGACCGGCACGAAGCCGCGGTCGCCGTATTCGTCGTACATATCCTGTAAGCGCGGCAACTCCGCGCGACAGACCGGTCAAGTCGACTGCCAGAAGTTCAGCAGGACGACCTTGCCCCGGAGCTCACTCAGGGTGTGGTTCTGCCAGGCGGTGTCCTGCGCGGTGAAGTCGGGCGCGGGCGTGCCCGGGCCCGGCCACGCCATCACGCCGCCGGCGAGCAGCGCGAGGGCGAGCACCGATAACAGCTTCTTCATCGAACGGCCTCCTTATGAGTTCTTGACTGCGCCTCGGATAGTCTAGCGAACGCCGGGCCGCGGTCAACAGCGGCGCGCGGGTGGCCCGCCGGCGCGGGAAGGGAAAGAGCTCCTCAGGAATTCCGGAACCGACTCCCGGCGCGCAGCGCCGGGTGGACAGGCCCGGGTTGCTCATATATAATCGCCGCTCACAAATGTCTGAACCTGGCTCGACCGATTTCCAGCCCCGCATCGTCGCGTTCCTGTGTAACTGGTGCTCATACGCCGGCGCGGACCTGGCCGGCATCTCGCGCATCCAGTACCCACCCTCGATCCGCGTCATCCGGGTCCCCTGCTCGGGCCGGGTCGACCCGTTCTACATCCTCAAGGCGCTCCAGCACGGCGCGGACGGCGTGCTCGTCTCCGGCTGTCACCCCGGCGACTGCCATTACCTGACCGGCAACTACGTCGCCCGCCGCCGGTTCGCGGTCCTTGCCGACCTGCTCGAGTTCTTCGGCATCGAGCCGGGCCGGGTGACCTTCTCGTGGGTTTCGGCCGCGGAAGGCGAGCGCTTCGCCGAGGTCGTCCGCGAGGCCACCGAGAACGTCCGCCGGCTCGGCCCGTCCAACCGGCTGGCCGCGAGCCGCGCGGCCGTGGAGGCGTCCGGGTGAGCGCGGTCGCGGAACTGCGCGCCCGCTGCCGGGAACTGCTCGCCGGCGGCCGGACCGACATCGTCCTCGGCTACCGCGCCGGCCACCGGCCCGGCACCGCCGTGCCCGCGTTCATAACCCGGCCGGACGACTGCGACAGACTGACGCTCGACGCCGACTGCCGCCAGAACCTCGCGGCCTGGCTTCCCGGCCTCCGCCGCCAGGGCCGGGTGACGGTCATCGCGACCGGCCCGACCTCGCGCTCGATCGTCAACCTGCTCAAGGAGAACCAGTTCGACCGCGAGAAACTCCACATCATCGGCGTCAGCGACCCGGCCGAGTCGGCGTCCGGGGTCGCGGACGCGGTGCTGTTCGACGAGTTTGTAGGAACACCTGCGGGGACGCAGAGCGTCGGCGACCGGGCCGCGGCGACCGCGCCCGCCGGCGACCCGGCCCAGGCCGAGTTTGAATCAAGGAGCCCGGCCGAGCGCTGGGAGTTCCTGGCCGCCGAGCTCGGCCGCTGCATCCGCTGCTACGCCTGCCGCCAGGTCTGCCCGAACTGCTACTGCCCGACCTGCTTCGTCGACGCGGACCGGCCCCAATGGGTCGGCCGGACCCCGGACCTGTCCGACAATATCATCTTCCATCTCGTCCGGGCGATGCACATGGCCGGCCGGTGCGTCGAGTGCGGCGCCTGCGCCCGCGCCTGCCCGATGGGCATCGACCTGATGCTCATCAACCGCAAGGTCGCCGCCATCGTCCGCGAGCGCTTCGGCCACGTCTCCGGGATGAGCCTCGACGACCCGTTGCCGCTGGCGACCTTCAAGCCCGAAGACGGCCAGGAGTTTATCCGGTGACCCCGCGCCTGCTGCCGAAGAAGGACCTCGCCGGCTTTATCGCCGCGCTGGCGAAGGCAGGCGAGGTCTGGGCGCCGGTCCGGATGCCCGGCACCGACGCCTGCCGTTTCGGCCCGGTGACCGGGGCCGGGCAGGTCCGCCTCGACTGCCTCAACACCAGGCTCCCGGTCAAGGAGCTGTTCTTCCCCCAGCGCGAGGTGCTGTTCCGGTTCAAGGCCGGCGACCGCGGCCGCGCCGAGGAGCCGGGCGAGGTCCCCAACCGGGTCGTATTCGGCGTCCGGCCCTGCGACGCGGCCGCGCTCGAGCTCTTCGACCGGGTGTTCCTCGCCGGGAAAGAAGGCGAGGCGCCCGGGTTCGACGACCCCTACTACCGCCTCCGCCGCGAGCGGACCGCCATCGTCGGGCTCGCCTGCGACGAGCCGGGCGAGGCCTGCTTCTGCACCGCGGTCGGCGGCGACCCGCACGGCACCCGGGCGCTCGACCTCCTGCTCGAGGACGCGGGTGACCGCTGGCTCTGCCGGCCGCTGACCGACCGGGGCGCGAAGCTGACCGACGGACTCAAGGAGGCAGGCGCGGCCGACCTCGCCGAGGCCGACCGCCGAGCGGCGGCCGCCCGGGCGAAGATGACCTTCGCACTCGACATTGCCGCGCTCGGCGCAAAGCTCGCCGGCGCGTTCGACCACGAAGTCTGGAACAGGCTCGCCCGGCCCTGCGTCAACTGCGGGGTCTGCACCTTCATCTGCCCGACCTGCCACTGCTTCGACGTGACCGACGAGGAGCGCCACGGCGCCGGCGCGCGCATCCGGACCTGGGACTCCTGCCAGTTCGCGCTCTTCACCCGCCACGCCTCCGGCCACAACCCGCGGCCGACCGGCCGCGACCGCCTGCGCAACCGCACCCTCCATAAGTTCCTGTACTTCCCCCGGCGCTTCGCGCCGGAAGCCCTTCCGGGAGCAAAGGAACCTCCGTCTTCCCCCGGCGTCGAAGACGCCGGGGCTTCCGGCGGCCTTTGGCCGCCGGTGCTCTGCGTCGGCTGCGGCCGGTGCATAACCGAATGCCCGGCCGGCATCGACCTCCGCGAAACGCTCGAGACCCTGCGCGACGCGCTGGCCTGATGGCGAACGCGAAGCGTCGGTCATCCTCGGCCAACCCTTACCTGCCCCTGCCCGCCCGGCTCGAGAAGGTCACCGTCGAGAATGACGCCCGGGACCTCAAGACCTTCGAGTTCGCGCTGCCCGACCCCGCCGCCCGCGCCGGCTTCCGGTACGAGCCCGGCCAGTTCGCGTTCCTGAGCCTGTCCGGGGTCGGCGAGGCGCCGTTCGGCATCGCCTCGGCCCCGCACGAGGCCCGGCTCGCCTTCACCGTCAAGCGGGCCGGGACGTTCACCGCCGCGCTCCACGAGCTTTCGGCCGGGGTCGAAATCGGCCTGCGCGGCCCGTATGGCAACAGCTACCCGCTCGCCGCCGCGAAGGGCCGGGACATCGTCATCGTCTCGGGCGGCTTCAGCTTCACCACCCTCCGCTCGACCATCGTCCACCTGCTCCGGCCCGAGCGCCGGGGCGACTACGGCCGCATCACCGTCGTCTACGGCGCCCGCAGCCCGGGCGAGCTGCTCTACAAGGACGAGCTCCGCGCCTGGGAGGCCTCGCCCGACCTCGACCTCGCCCTCTGCGTCGACCGCCGCGCGGGCGACTGGCCGGCGACCGAGGGCCTTGTCCCGAACGTCCTCAAGGCGGTCGCGCCGTCGGCGAAGAACGCGGTCGCGCTGGTCTGCGGCCCGCCGGTGATGCTCCGCTTCACCCACCCGGTACTCGAGGCGCTCGGCTTCGCGCCCGGCGACGTCTGGCTCTCGCTCGAGAACCGGATGAAGTGCGGCATCGGCAAGTGCGGCCGCTGCAACGTCGGCGAGAAGTATGTCTGCAAGGACGGGCCGGTCTTCAGCTACCGTGAGCTCCAGTCCCTGCCCGCCGACTTCTGATGCCGCGCCCGGTTTTCTTGACAGGCCGGGACGAGGTCGTATAATCCCCGCGTGACCGACGAAGAATTCTTCGAGTCACTGCTGGCCGAGTGCATCAAGCGCAATGCCTCGGACCTGCACATCACGGTCGGTCGCCCACCCACCCTGCGGATCGACGGTTTCCTCCAGCCCATCCAGGGTTGCCCGGTCCTCACCCCGGAGATGACCGAGCGGTTCAAGAATATCGCGACCAAGGACGTCAAACACCTCCGCGCCCAGATTGACAACGGCGGCGGCGGCGACTTCGCGCTGTCGTTCCGCAACATGGCCCGGTTCCGAGTAGCGGTCTACAAGCAGAAAGGCTACTTCGGCCTCGCGCTCCGGCTCATCCCGCGCCGGATCCTGTCGTTCGAGGAGCTCTTCGCGACCCAGCACATGATCCCGCGGATCAAGAACCTCCTCGACCGGCCCCACGGCCTCATCCTCGTCACCGGCCCGACCGGGATGGGCAAGACGACGACCCAGGCGACCTTCGTCGACTACATCCTCGAGAGCCCGCGCCACGTCCTGACCATCGAGGACCCGGTCGAGTTCGTCCACGACCACAAGAACGGGCTCATCACCCAGCGCGAGGTCGGGGTTGACGTGTCCTCGTTCCGCGAGGCGATCATGAAGGGCCTGCGCTCGAACCCGAACGTCATCCTCGTCGCGGAAATCCGCGACCTCGCGACCGCCGAGGCGACGATCTGGGCCGCCGAGTCGGGCCACCTGGTAATCGGCACCCTCCACACGACCAACGCCTCGGAAACCGTCACCAGGTTCATCGACATCTTCCCGCCCGAAATCCGGGACCAGATCCGCATCCAGTTCTCGATCTCGCTACTGGCGATCTTCTGCCAGCGCCTGCTCATCAAAGCCGGTGGCAAGGGCCGGGTCGGGGTCTACGAGGCGATGATCGCGACGCCCGCGGTCCGCAACCTCATCCGCGAGCGCAAGGTCGAACACCTGCCCTCGGCGATCCAGACCGGCACCTCCGAGGGCAGCATCAGCTTCGACGCCTACATGGCCGAGCTCTACCGCCAGGGCAAGGTCACCTACGAGACCGCGATCGCGTCCTCGATGGACCCGAAGGGCTTCCGCGAGCTCATCGAGTTCGGCACGACCGTCAAGAGCTCAAGGAAATAGCCGGCCCGCGGCCGGCTTCCCCCACGCCCGCGACCGCCCGCTAGCCGGTTTGGCCGGCCTCGTAGCGCTGGCGGGACAGGAACATCACGGTCCGGGGCGGGAGCACCTCCCAGTTCATCTCGCCGAACGCCGAGAGCCGCACCGGCGCCAGGACCCGGAGCTGGTCCGACCGGCCCAGCAAGGTCGCCCCGACGCCCGGCTCGCGCCAGGTGCTGGCGAGGAGCAGGTTGGTGTTCATCAACAGGAAGCGCTGGTCCGGCTCCGCGGCCAGCCGCTCGTGCATCGCGGTCACCGAACCGAGCGGGTCGGTCTCGTCGAGCGAGTGGAGGACGTGCAGGAAGAACCGCTCGTCCGGGTCATCGCGGTCGGTGATGCGCTGGCCGATGTCGAGCCCGGCCGGGTCGCCGAGCCGGGCCGGCGTCAGAAATGCCTGCGGCCGCGGGTGCTCGCGCCGGATCAGCGGCTGGCGCTCGCCATCGTGGCCGGCCGGGCCGGCCAGCCGTGCGATCGCCATATCGGCCTTGATATCGGCGAGGCCGTTCCACTCCGGCTGGGCCGAGCGCGCCGCTCCAAGCAGGGTGCCGTGGCACCAGGCGACCCCGTAGCCGGCGCGATACCCGGCCGTCGCGAGCTCCCGGAACGCGGCGATGAGCTCGCCGCTCTGGAACCGGCCGGCCAGCGCCATCATCTCGGCCACTGCGTCACCTCAGATTCGCAGGCTCAGCCCGACCCGGCCCGGACCGACCGCGAACTCCATCTGGCGGTCGAAGCCGTGCATCCGGGCCGACACCCAGGCGTCGGCCATCGAGTAGGCCAGCACCGCGCCGGTGAAGTAAAGCAAGGCGTTGCGCCGGTCGCGCCGGGCGACGTAACGTGCCTCGTCGCCGGCCGCGAGCGCCGCGGTCGCGGCCCGGTGCTCGCACACCGAGAGCCAGGCCAGCCCGAGCTCGGCCGGGGCGATAATCGCCGTCTTCCAGAGCTGGCCGTTGTAGGCCTGCCCGCCGCCGGGAATCGCCAGCGACAACAGCACCGCCCGGCCGGGCGACTTCCCCGGCGCGGCCGGCAGGGAATCGGCCGGCGCGGCTAGCACCAGCCCGGCCGCCGCGAGTGGCAGGACCCACCGGGTCATCACCTGCCCTTGATGATGAGGATTTCGACCCGTCGGTTGCGCGCCCGGCCCTCCGCGGTCGCGTTCGAGTCGCGCGGCCGGCCGGCGCCGGCGCTCCGGACCTCGAGCCGGTCCGCCCCGACGCCCCAGGCCGCGAGCGCCCAGCAGACCGAGGCCGCGGCCGCCGCACCGTAGTGCCAGTGGCTCGGGTAGAGCCCCTTGACCTTTGCCGGCAGCTCGGCCGAGTCGGTGTGACCGGACACCGTCACCGCGCCCGGCGCCTGCTGGAGCATCGTCACGATGCCCCGGAGCGTCCCCTCGCCGCCCGCGCCTATGGCAAGGCCCTCGGAGGCGCCGAAAAGCTCCTCGAAGGTGAAGACCGCGGCGAAGGCAGTCTCGGCCGGCGCCGCGGCCCGGCCCGCCTGCGCGCGCAGGGACTCGACCTCGACCGTCCACATCCCGATCTCGTTCTGCTGGCGGGCGAGCCGGCGCGCGACCGGCAGGTGGACCGCGTTGTAGAGAATCAACCCGACCGCGAGCACGGCCAGGAAAGCAAGCCAGCCGACGTAACTGAGCGTGTTCTTCATTGAAGCGACCTCAGCTGGCGCTCGAGCCGGGCCAGCTTGTCCTCGAGCGCGGCCCTGCGCTCGCGCTCGCTCTCGACGACCTCCGGCCGTGCCCGCTCGACGAACCCGGGGCTCGCAAACTTGCGCTCGATTGCCCCGAGCCCCTCGCGCAGGCCGCCGATTTCCCGGCGGATGCGGGCCGCCTCCTGCTCGATGTCGACGATGTCCGCGAGCGGTACGTAGACCTCGACGCCGTCGAGCACCGCCAGCGACGACTGGGCGGGCCGCTCGGCCGCGAAGGTCAGCTCCCTGACCCGCGCCATCGCCCGGATGAGCCCGACGTGGCCGGCGAGGAAACGCCTGAGCTCCTCGTCGTCGGCCTTGACCACGCACGCAACCTCAGCCTTCTGCGGCACCCGCATCTCGGCCCTGATGTTACGCACCGCGCCGATGAGCGCGCGCATCGCCTCGACCTCGTCAACCTGCGCCTGGTCGACCGCCAGCGCCGCCGGCCACGCCGACTGCATTATGCTGCCGCCGAAAGCAAAGCGCTGCCACAGCTCCTCGGTGACGAACGGCATGAACGGGTGGAGCAGCTGCAGGGTCCCGCGCAGGACCCGGCCGAGCGTCCAGCGGCAGGCCGGGTCGTCGGCCGCGAGCCGCTGCTTGGCAAACTCGAGGTACCAGTCGCACAGCTCGTGCCAGACGAAGTCGTAGAGCCGCGCCGCGGCCTGCGAGTACGCGCATCCTTCGAGCCCGTCGCCGACCGCCTCCACCGTCCGGTTGTAGCGGCCGATAATCCACTCGTCCACCGGCGCCAGCCCCGGCCGCGGGCCGGACGGGTTCCCCGCGCCGATGTGCGGGTGGAGCAGGCGCGCCGCGTTCCAGACCTTGTTGGTGAAGTTCCGGCCGAACTCGAACCGCTTCTCGCTCAGCCGGTAGCTCTGGGACTGGCTCTCAAGGTAGGCGAGCGTGAACCGCACCGCGTCGGTGCCGTACTTCCGGAACATGTCGACCGGGTCGATGCCGACGCCCTTCGACCGGCTCATCCGCTCGCCCGACTCGACGAGGATGAACGAGTGGAAGTAGACCCGCGAGAACGGGATGTCGCCCGCGAACTTGAGGCCCGAGAAGATCATCCGCGCGACCCAGAGGAAGATGATGTCCGGCGCGGTCGAGAGGAAGTCGGTCGGGTAGAACGCCGCGAGGTCCGGGGTCTTCTCCGGCCAGCCCATCGTCGAGAACGGCCAGAGCGCGGAGCTGAACCAGGTGTCGAGGATGTCCTCGTCCTGGCGCAGCGCCGACCGGCCGCACTTCGGGCACGCCGCCGGATCCTCGCGGCTGACGAGGGTCTCGCCGCAGTCGCAGTACCAGACCGGGATCCGGTGCCCCCACCAGAGCTGGCGCGAGATGCACCAGTCCCTGATATTGTGCATCCAGTCGAGATAGACCCTGGTCCAGCGCTTCGGGATGAACCGGACCCGGCCCGATTCCACCGCCTCGATCGCCGGCCGGGCGAGCTCCGCCATCCGGACGAACCACTGCTCGGAGACCAGCGGCTCGACCGCGGTCCCGCACCGCTCGCAACTGCTCGCGCTCAACCGGTAGGGCTCGGTCCTCTCCAACAGTCCCTCGGCCTCGAGGTCCGTGACGACCCGCTTCCGACACTCCTCGCGGGACAGCCCCCGGTACTTCGCCGGCACCTTGTTGGTCATCCGGGCATCGTCACCGATTATGGTGATGAACTCGAGCCCGTGGCGGCGGCCCATTTCGAAATCCGCGGCGTCGTGCGCCGGCGTGACCTTCACCGCGCCGGTGCCGAAATCCGACAGCACCAGCTCATCGGCGATGACCGGGATGCGCCGGCCGACCAACGGCAGGAGCAGCTCCCGGCCGACCAGCGCCCGGTAGCGCTCGTCGCCGGGATTGACCGCTACCGCCGTGTCGCCCAGCATCGTCTCCGGCCGGGTCGTCGCCACGACGACGTACCCTTCATCGCTTCGTCCCCCTGCCCCTTGGTCCCTTCCCCCTTCCGCTATCGGGTACCTGATGTACCACCAGTGGCTATTGACCTCCTGGTGCTTGACCTCGAGGTCGGAGACCGCGGTGTGACAGCGCGGGCACCAGTTGACAATGCGCGTACCGCGGTATATCAGCCCGTCCTCGAAGTAGCGCACGAATGCCTCGCGCACCGCCCGCGACAACATCTCGTCCATCGTGAAGCGGGTCCGGCTCCAGTCGCAGGCACAGCCCAAGAGCTTCAACTGCTCGATGATCCGAGCGCCGTACCTCTCCTTCCACGCCCAGGCCCGCCTCAGGAACTCCTCTCGCCCGAGCTTGAACCGGTCGGTGCCCTCCGCGGCCAGGGCGCGGTCGATGTGGGTGTGAGTGCCGATGCTCGCGTGGTCGGTGCCCGGCAGCCACAGGGTTTCGTAGCCCTGCATCTTCTTGAACCGTATCTGCGCGTCCTGCAGGGAGTTGTTCAACGCGTGGCCGACGTGCAGGGAACCGGTGATATTCGGCGGTGGAATGACGATCGAGAACTTGGGTTTCGACGACCCGGGGTCAGCGGTCAGGAACCCGCTGTCCTCCCAGAACTTATACCACTTCGCCTCGACCGGCTTCGGGTCGTAGCGGGCGGGGAACTCGCTGTCGGGAACGGCTGGCATTCGGCGCAATTATAGGTTCGCGCGAAACCGTGTCAATGGTCCGCCGGATCGCCCGTGCGCCCGGGACCGGCGAACCGGCCGACGTGGCTCCACTTCTCGAGTAATCGGCCTATCCGCTTCTGATTGGCGAGATACAGGCCGGTCAGGACCAGCGCCGCCCCGGCCAGGACCAGCCACTGGACCGTGCCGAATCGCGTCGCGCCGCTCCCCAGGCCGGACTCGATCGCGCTCGACGGCAGCCGGGCGGCCAGGACCATCGCGAGGAACAGCGGGAATGGCAGGCGCGTCAGCCCGGCGAGGTAGTAAGCAAGGTCGCCGACCGGGTTCGGAACCAGTATCAGCAGGAAGATGTATAGCGTCCCGCGCCGCACGACCGCGCTGTCGAGCCGGGCCAGCCGGGCGGGCGGAACGAGGTGGCGCAGGATCCGGCGGCCCAGCAGCCGCGCAAGCATGAAGCTCAGGCTCGAGCCGAGCAGGATGCCCAGCATCAGCCAGGCGATGCCCGGCCAGAATCCGAAGGCGTAGCCGACCGCAAAGGCGACGACGTGACCCGGCAGGGGCGCGACAACTATCTGGAGCACCTCGAACGCGATGATCACCAGCGGTGCCCACGCCCCCCAGCTCGCGATCAGCTCGCGCAGCTGCTCCGGGTGGCGGAAGAGGGTCCAGAGCTGGCGGCCGTAGAGCATGAACCCGGCCGCGACGCCGGCGACGAAGACAGCGGTGAGCAGGGTCGGCACGCCGGCCCCGCGGAACCGCCTGCTGGTGCTGTCGTCGCCGGTCATCTGGGGCCAAGGATAGCGGGCCCGGTGACCCTGTAAAGCCGGCCGGGATTGACGGCCCGCCCGGGCGGCCGATAATCTGGCTGGCTGCGAAGACGCCAAGGAGGAGCAATGCTGATATTAACCGCCATCGCCCTGCTCACGGGCCTCGTCATCCCGCCCGGGGCAACTCGGACCGTCTGCCGGACCTCGCCTGCCGGCTTCAGCCACGGCGCGGCCGGGCCGCACGCCCTTGACGACACGCTGGTCGACCTCGGGGGACGATGGGGCGTGACCATCAACCTCGGCAACTTCGACTCCGACCCCGAGCTCGAGATCGCCTGCCGGCTGTCCCTCCCCGCGCCCGGCAACCCGGGCCTGAGCGTATCGAAGCTCGTCGTGCTCGACAACGATCTGGCGGTGATGTGGCAGGACTCCTGGGGCTACTCGGGCAACCCGGAGATGGCCTCGGTGACCATCGCGGACATCGACGACGACGGGCGCGATGACATCATCATTCCCTTCGCCGAGACCTTCTTCGAGTCCGCGCCGCTCTACAAGGGCCGGGTCTACGTGCTTGACGGGGCGACCGGCGCGACCAAACCCGGCTGGCCGTTCATCCTGCCCGGCTGGCCGGAGGACCCGTACCACGACACCCATTCCGAGGTCGCGGTCGCGGACCTCGACGGCGACGGCCGGCTGGAAGTCATCTGTCAGGTCGCGGACCTGGGCTCGATCCGCAAGCCGGGCGCCGGACTCTACGCGCTCAAGGCGAACGGCGACTCGCTCTGGAAGCATCTGTTCTGGACCGACACCCTCGACCGGCACGGAGCCTACACCAGCCCGGCTGTCGCGGACCTTGACGGCGACGGGATGGTCGAGATCATCTGCCACGCCGGCCACTTCCAGCGCGCCTACCCCTACCCGGTCATCGAGAAACGGCTCTTCATCCTCAACGGCGACGGCACCGTCCGACGCAGCTGGCAGACCGAGGGGCCGGGCGGCGCCTACTCGCCCGACTACGCCTCGCCCGCGGTCGGCGACCTCGACGGCGACGGCATCCCGGAGATCATCGTCGCCCGTCGCGGCGGCTGGCTCGACTGCTACGACACGCTCGGCACGATGCTCCCCGGCTTCCCGATAGACCTCCACACCGACGCCGGCTACTACCCGCCGACGCGCGAGATCACCCGGGCCTTTGCCACCCCGGCGCTCGCCGACCTCGGCGGCGACGCTCGCCCCGAAATCATCGTCGGCACCTCGGGCCGCGAAGCCTGCAACACGCGCTGGGCCGGGCGGATTCACGCCTTCAAGACCGACGGCGGGCCGATCCACGGCTTCCCGGTCCCGACCCGCAACGCCATCTGGTACTCGCCCGCCGCCGGGAATGTCGACGCCGACCCGGCCCCGGAGATCCTCACCGCCGGCTGTGACTCGACCTTCTACGTCGTCGACGCCTCGGGCAGTCCCCTGCCCGGCTGGCCGGTAACGGACTTCCCGACCTACTGGCTCCCGGACCGCGGCTCGTATGCCTTCCTCGAGGGCATCATCCCGATGTCGCGCACCCCGTATCTCGTTGACCTCGACTCGGACGGGTTCGTCGAGATTCTGGTGTCCGGCTCGGACGGCACCTTCCAGCTCTGGCGGACCGAGGGCCGTTCCGACCCGGTCGGGCTTCCCTGCCCGACCTTCCGGTTCGACAAGGAGCGCACCGGCTGGTACCGGCCGCCGCAAGCCGCCACGGCCGGACCGGCGCCCCGGCCTGTCGCCGGCCCGATGCTCTTCGGGCCGACGGTCCGGCGTCCCGGCCCGGTCCGTGTCCGCCTCAGCCGGTCGCTGACCGCCGCCCCGGTCGCCCTGGTCCGCGATGCCGCCGGGCGGCTCCTGCGCCGCCTGCCGACCTCGCTGACCCACCCTGACGGCAGGACCCTGCGCCTCGACTTGGCCGGGTTCGCCGCCGGGGTGGTGTTCGTTGAGATCGATGGGCTCGTTGGCACCTTGCGCGTCGTGCTGGTGGATTGACGTCCCTAGCACCGGGCCGGCGGCGGCGGATGCGGACCCCGGTGGTGTAAAAGCAGCCGGCCGCTAGTCTGCAATGACCAGCCGGGTGGAGTGCGCGCCCGCGGCGGCCCGGACCAGGTAGACCCCGGGCGCGAGCCCGCGCAGGTCGAGCCGGCGCGCCGCCGGCGCGAGGTCGAACCTCCTGACGACGCGGCCGGCGACATCGCAGAGCACCGCAGCAACCGGGCCGGCATCGCTATCCGGCAGGACGAGTTCGGCCCGGCCTGCGGTCACCGGGTTCGGCACCACGACCAGTCGGGGTGGCAACTGCCCACCCGGCTCCTCCGCGACCCCGCTGCCGTAACGCACCAGCGCACGGACCAAGTGGTCGCTCGCGTGCATCCCGTAGGGTGTCACCCAGCCCTGGTCAGGGAAATACCACCACTGCCGCGCTGGCCACGTCATCGCCTCGTCCGACGAGAAGACGAGGTCCCAGGGGCTCCTCTGCCAGAAGACAATGTAGAAGTTGCCCTCGTCGACCCGCACCACCTCGGTGAGGAGGTAGTCCTGCCATCCCGGCGTCCGGTTGGGCGGGATGTCGAGCCTGAGCTCATCGTAGAGAACCGTGCCGGGTTTCCCGTCCGGGCCGTCGTCGTCCCAGACCCGCAGGTAGATCTCCCGTCCACCGGCGTCGTGGTTGACCTCGGCCCGGGCGCCGATGACCTCGCAGGGATACTCGCCCGGCGTGAACCTCACCCCGGCGCCGAAGCTGTCGCGGTCCGAACACCACCAGATCGTGCTTATGCCGGAGTCATAGTGAATCACCGTATCCTGGTCAGCGGGCTCGGCCGTCACGGCGGCGAGGCCGGACGCGAACAGCAGAATCGCGATGCGCATCGACACCTCCGTTTGAAATGCGTGCGGCGATTCTACTGCCCGCGGGTGCGGCCTGTCAAGGCAGGCGGGCCCGGTTTGACTTCACGTCCGTTCCGGCTATCCTGTACGCGGAGGAAAAAGAAGAGTTATGGTAATGACGAAGACGAAGAAGGGGCAGCTGATTGCGGACTACCGGCTGCACGAGACCGATACCGGCTCCCCTGAGGTGCAGGTTGCCATCCTCTCCGAGAGGATCAATCTACTGAGCGAGCACCTGAAGACACACGGTAAGGACAAACACTCCCGTCGCGGGCTGATCAAGCTGGTCAACCAGCGGCGCCGTCACTTGGACTACCTGTCCAAGCACCACAAGCAGCGCTACGCCCACGTAGTCGAAACTCTCGGGTTGCGGGGCTAGCCCGTGTACCGCGTCGAGAGAGAAGTCTGCGGCCGGTCCCTGTCGTTTGAATACGGCCGGGTCGCCCGCCAGTCCGACGCCGCGCTGCTGGTGCGCTACGGCGACACGATCGTGTTCTCGAGCGCCTGCTACAAGAAGGAACCGGTCGACTATATGGCGTTTTTCCCGCTGACCGTGGACTACCGCGAGATGGCTTTCGCCAGCGGCAAGATCCCGGGCGGGTTCTTCAAGCGCGAGGGCGCGCCCCGGGATAAGGAGAAACTGACCTGTCGGCTGGTGGACCGTCCCATCCGGCCGCTGTTCCCGGAGAACTTCCGGAACGAGACCCAGATCGTGTCCTACCTGTTCTCGAGCGACTCGGAGAACGAAAGCGACCTGCTGGCCCTGCTCGGCGCGTCCTGCGCCCTCGCGATCTCGGAGATCCCGTTCCTCGGCCCGATCGGCGCCTGCCGGGTCGGAAAGGTCGGCGGCGAGCTCGTCGCGAACCCGCTGATGAGCCAGCTCGACGCCGCCGAGATGTCGATGATGTTCGCGGGCATCCGCAACGAGGCGGGCGAGGACCTGGTAATGATGATCGCCGGTGAGGCGAAGGGGATATCCCACGACGACCTCGACCGGGCGGTCGAGCTGGCGATGCCGCTCATCCGCACGACGCTGGACATGCAGCTGGAGCTCGTCGGCAAGGTCGGTAAGCCGAAGATCAAGCCCGAGAAGCCCAACGTACCGCCCGAGCTCGAAGCCGCGGTGCGCGAGCGGGCGGAGGCGAAGGTGCGCGAGCTCAACCGGGTCGAGGACAAGCTGGAACGCCAGCGCGGTCTCGACGAACTCAAGCTCGCGCTCGTCGCCGAGCTGGGCGAGAAGTTCCCGGACTCGAAGGACCCGGTCACCGAGGCGCTCGACGCCCTTGTCGGCCGCGACGTCCGCCGGATGGCAATCGAAGACAACCGCCGCCTCGACGGCCGCGACTTCGATGTCGTCCGGCCGATAACCTGCGAGGTCGGGGTCCTGCCCCGGGCCCACGGCTCGGCGTTGTTCACCCGAGGCCAGACCCAGGCGCTCTGCGCGGCCACGCTCGGCACCAAGCAGGACGAGCAGGTCATTGACGACGTCGAGCTCGAGGTCGAAGAGAAGAAGCGGTTCATGCTTCACTACAACTTCCCGCCCTTCTCGGTCGGCGAAGTCCGCTTCCTGCGCGGCCCGAGCCGGCGCGACATCGGCCACGGCGATCTGGCCGAGAAGGCGGTCGAGGCGGTCGCCCCGACCGAGGAAGAGTTCCCCTACACCATCAGGCTCGTTTCCTACATCCTCGAGTCCAACGGCTCGAGCTCGATGGCCTCGGCCTGCGCCGGCTCGCTGGCGCTGATGGACGCGGGCATCCCGGTGAAGGCCGCGGTGGCCGGGATGGCGATGGGGCTGATCAAGGAAGGCGACAAGTACCGCATCCTCACCGATATCATCGGCGCCGAGGACCACTACGGCGACATGGACTTCAAGGTCACCGGCACGCGCGACGCCATCACCGCCATCCAGCTTGACCTGAAACTGCCCGGCGTGCCCTGGTCGCTCCTGCGCGAGGCGCTCATCAGGGCGACCGAAGCCCGGCGCCAGGTCCTTGACGTGATGGACCAGGCCATCGCCGCGCCGCGGCCGGAGCTCTCCCGCTACGCGCCGCGCATCGTCTCGATCGTCATCGACAAGGAGAAGATCGGAACGGTCATCGGGCCCGGCGGCAAGATGATCCGCCGCATCACCGAGGAGACCGGCGCCACCATCGACATCGAGGACGACGGCACGGTGACAATCGCCTCGAACAAGGCCGACGCGCTCGACCGGGCGAAGGCCTGGGTCGAGTCACTCGTCGCCGAGGCCGAGGTCGGCCGGGTCTACGAGGGCACGGTCACCCGGCTGATGAACTTCGGCGCCTTCGTCGAAATCCTGCCCGGCAAGGAAGGCCTCGTCCACATCTCCCAGCTCGCGTCCGAGCGGGTCCGGGCGGTCGAGGACGCGGTCAAGGTCGGCGACAAGGTCTGGGTCAAGGTCGTCGAGATCGACGCCCTCGGCCGGGTGAACCTCTCCCGCCGCAAGGCGATGGAGGAACGGGGCGAGATCCCGCCCTCGGACGACGACGGCATCGCCAAGCGCCCGCCGCGGCGCGAGGGCGACCGGGATCGCGATCGGCGCGACCGCGGCGGCCGGGACCGCGACCGGCGCGGTCCGCGCCGCTAGCGCCCGGCGGTGCGCCCGCCCGTGCCAGCCCGCGCTGGTCAGCACTATCCCTCTCCCTTCACCGGGAGAGGGATGGGGTGAAGGTGAGACCTGACCGGCCTGCCCCGCCGTCCGCCGAGCTCCGCTCGACCCGGCTCGACTGCGGGCTCGAGCTCATCTCCGAGCGCCTGCCCTGGGTCAGCTCTGTCGCGCTCGGGCTCGCCTTCAAGATCGGCAGCCGCGACGACCCGGCCGGGACCGCCGGCCTCGCCCACGTCTTCGAGCACATGGTCTTCAAGGGCACGCCCGGGCTGTCGGCCCGCGACATCTCGGTACGGAGCGAGTCGCTCGGCGCCGAGCTCAACGCCTTCACCGACAAGGAGCTCACCGTCTTCTACGGCCGCGGCCCGGGCGACACCCGACGCGAGACGACGGAACTCCTCGCCGAGATCGTCGCCCGGCCCGCCTTCGCGCCGGCGGAGCTGGCGAAAGAGCAGGCCGTCATCGCCGAGGAGATCCGCTCGACCGAGGAGGACCCTGACTCGAAGGCCCTCGGCCTGACCCTCGAGGCGCTCTACCCGGACGGTCCGATGGGCTGGCCGGTCGCCGGCACGCTCGAATCGGTAGCCGGGCTCGACTCAACGCTGCTCGGCCGCCTCTACCCGGAGCGCTACCACTGCGGGACCGGCCTCGCGGTCGTCGTCGGCGACGTTGACCACGACGAGCTCGCCGCGGCGCTCGATGCCCGGCTCGGCTCCCGGGCGTCGACGAGCCCGGGCCCGGCACGCGCCCCGGCCGTCGCCGGCCCGCCCGCGGTCCTCACCGGCCGCCGCGACGAACTCACCCAGGTCTACGCCTGTCTGGCCTGGCCGGTCTTCGGCTACGCCGACGAGCGCCGCTACGCCCTGTCGCTCCTCAACAACGCCCTCGGCGGCGGGGTGTCGTCACGGCTGTTCCAGCGCTTGCGCGAGGACGAGGGATTGGTATATTCGATTTCGAGCTTCACCGAGCTCTACGCCGACACCGGCCTCGTGGCGGTGTACTTCGTCGCCGACCGGCGGCGGCTGGAACGCTGCCTCGCGGTGCTCGACGAGGAACTCGCCCGGTTCCGGCGCGAGCTCGTCAGCCGCGAGGAGTTCGACCGCGCGCTGAACATGACCCTGAGCTCGGTGCTGCTGGCGCAGGAGAGCCCGGCCAGCCGGATGCTCCGGCTGGCCCGGACCCGGCACCTGCTCGGCCGGGTCGTCGGCATCGACGAGACGGTCGCGGCCTACCGCCGGCTGGCGCTCGATGACGTCAACCGGCTGGTCGGTGCGGTATTCGACGACAGCCGGCCGCGAGTCGGCGCGGTAGGCCCGCTGGCGACCGGGGAGCTGGCCCGGCTTCTCGAGCGAGTGTAAGGACGTTCTCCGAAGGGAGTTGTGATGGCGGAAAGAGTCGCGATCTCGGACCGGGGCCGGCGGACGCCGGCCTCGCCGATCCGCAAGCTCGTGCCGCTCGCCGACGAGGCGAAGGCGCGCGGCGTCAAGGTCTATCACCTGAACATCGGCCAGCCCGACATCGAGACCCCGCGTGAGATGATCGAGGCCTACCGCCGATTCGACGCGAAGGTCCTGTCCTACGGCCCGTCCGGCGGTCTCTACGATTACGTCGCGGCGCTCGCCGGCTACTACACCAGGGTCTGTGACCCCGGATGCCGCGCCGAAGGCGCGGGAAGAACAGGAAGCAGTTCCTCTGCCTCCGGAGGATTCCCGGCGCAAGGCGCCGGGCTCGGCCTCGCGGTCGAGCCCCGCGACATCCTCGTCACGACCGGCGGCAGCGAGGCCCTGCTCTTCGTCTTCGACGCGATCTGCGACCCGGGCGACGAGATCATCGTCCCCGAGCCGTTCTACACCAACTACGCCGGTTTCGCGGCGATGAGCTGCGTCAGCCTCGTCCCGGTCACCTGCCGCGCCGACAACGGCTTCGCCCTGCCCCCGGCGGCCGAGTTCGAGGCGAAGATCACCCCCCGCACCCGGGCGATAATGTTCTCCAACCCCGGCAACCCGACCGGCGTCGTGCTCTCGCCGGACGAGCTCGCGATGCTCCGCCGCCTCGCGCTCGAGCGCGGCCTCTTCCTCATCGCCGACGAGGTCTACCGCGAGTTCATCTATGACGACACGGTCCGGCACAAGAGCGTCCTCGCGCTCGAGGGGCTGGCGGACCGCGCGGTGATGTGCGACAGCGTCTCGAAGCGCTACAGCGCCTGCGGCGCCCGCATCGGCTGCATCGTCAGCCGCAACCGCGACCTGATGGCAACCGTGCTCAGGTTCGGCCAGGCTCGGCTCTGCCCGCCGACCGTCGACCAGCTTGCCGCCCTCGCCGCCCTTGCCACCCCGCCGGCCTACTTCGACGCGGTCCGCGCCGAGTACCGGGCCCGCCGCGACCTCCTCGCCCGCGAGCTCTGCGCGATGCCGGGCGTGCTCTGCCAGCTCCCCCGCGGCGCATTCTACACCGTCACCCGCCTGCCGGTCGACGACAGCGAGCGCTTCGCCGCCTGGTTGCTCCGCGACTTCGCGCTCGACGGCGAGACGGTGATGGTCGCGCCCGCGGCCGGCTTCTACGCCACGCCCGGGCTCGGCCGCAACGAGGTCCGCATCGCCTACGTCCTCAGGACCGAGGACCTCGCGCGCGCGATGGTCATCCTCCGCCGCGCGCTCGAGGTCTACCCCGGGCGCACGAGCGGGGATTGAGTGGCCGCCTGCCGCGGCGACCCGCCGCTCAGGGTCTGCATGGTCACCGACAACTACTATCCCTACGTCGGCGGCATCCCGGACCACATCCACTACCTCGCGGTCGAACTCCGCCGCCGCGGCCACACCGTCAAGGTCCTTACCTCAACCTTCGGCGGCAAGACCATCGAGACCCTCGACCGCACGCCCGGCGAGGAGCACGTCTTCCGGGTCGGCCGGGCCCTGCTCGTCCCGACCAACCGGAGCTTCGCCCGGATCCCGACCGCCTGGCGGCCGACCCACCAGGTCCGGCAGTACTTCGAGCGCGGCCGGTTCGACATCGTCCACATCCACGGCACCCTCGCGCCGTCACTGCCGATCGTCTCCCTGCGCGCCTCCAACGCGGTCAACGTCTTCACCTTCCACGCCGACTTCAGGCGCAGCTTCGCCTACACGGTCCTCAAGCCGCTCCTCAACCCCTACTTCAAGATGATCCACGGCCTCATCGCGGTCAGCGAGCGCGCCCGCGACTCGACCGCCCGCTACTTCGCCGGCCCCTACCGCATCATCCCCAACGCCATCGACATCCAGGCCTTCCGTCCGGACGTCGAGCCGATGCCCGGGCTCGACGACGGCCGGCCCAGGATTCTCTTCCTCGGCCGATTCGAACCGCGCAAGGGCCTCAAGTACCTGCTGATGGCCCTGCCCGAAATCGTCCGCCACGTCCCCGACGTCCAGCTCGTCGCGGTCGGCGCCGGCCCTTTCGGCTACAGCTACCGCGACTTCCTCGACAAGCGCCTCGCCGACCACGTCGTCTGGCCCGGCCTCATCCCCGGCGAGGACCGGCCGCGCTACTACCGCAGTTGCGACGTCTACTGCTCGCCCGCCACCGGCAACGAGAGCTTCGGCATCGTCCTGCTCGAGGCGATGGCGACCGGCCGGCCGGTCGTCGCCTCCGACATCGAGGGCTACCGCAAGGTCGTCGGCACCGACGGCCGCGAGGGCCTGCTCGTTCCGCCCTGCGACCCGGGCGCGCTCGCCGAGGCGCTCGTCGGCCTGCTCAAGGACCCCGCCCGCCGGCGCCGGATGGGCGAGGCCGGCCGACAGAAGGCGCTCGGCTACTCCTGGCCGCGCATCGCCGACCGCATCGAGGCCTGCTACCGCGAGCTCCTCGACCGCTACCCCGCACCGCGCTACGGGCGCTAGCCGATGAAAGCAGGAGCACCCCGGGACACAAGTCCGGAGGATTCACGGGTCCGAGTCCGCAAGTCCCTTCTTCGTGCCCTGGCGGTCTATCCTCTTCGACTCCGGGCCGGCAGGCCGCTTCTTCGTGCCTTGGTGGTTTGTCCGCTTCGACTCCGAACCCGGAAATCCCTTCTTCGTGCCCTGGTGGTCTATCCTCCTCGACTCCGAGCCGGCAGGCCGCTTCTTCGTGCCTTGGTGGTTTGTCCGCTTCGACTCCGAACCCGGAAATCCCTTCTTCGTGCCTTTGTGGTTCATCCTCTGCCGCCGGGCTCCCGGTGCCTCTGCGGTCAACCCTGATGCCCCGCCGCCCCGGCGCCGCCGGCGTCATCGCCAACCGCCCGCTCCTCGTCTTCACGCTCAGCCAGGCGGTCTCGCTCTTCGGCGACAAGCTCGACTACATGGCGCTCCTCGCGCTCTTCGCCTGGTTCTCGGCGACGCACGGGGTCGATTCGAGCCGGGCCATCGCCTCGCTCTCGGTCGTCGCCGCCCTGCCGACGATCCTCCTCGCGCCGGTCGCCGGCGTCATCGTTGACCGACTTGACCGCCGCAAGCTGATGCTCGCCTGCGACTCGGCCCGGGCGGTGCTGGTCGCGCTCATCCCCCTCGTCGCCGTCGCGACCCGCACCCTCGCGCCGGTCTTCGCGGTCGCCTTCCTCGTATTCCTCGGCGGCCACCTCTTCCAGTCCGCCCGGATGTCGGTCATCCCCCAGATTGCCGGCGCCGGCCCGGGCCGCCTGCTCGCCGCCAACTCGTTCATCAACCTCGCCGGCCGCGTCGCCACCCTCGGCGGGATGGTCCTCGGCGGCCTCGTCGTCGACTGGTCGGGCTGGGCGCGCGTCGGCATCCGCCCGGCCTGGTCCGCCGGCTTCTACCTCGACGGCCTCACCTACCTCGTCTCGGTCCTCGGCCTCGCGCTCATCTACCGCCGGCTCGGCGGATTCCTGCCGCCGCCCCGGCCCGCCGCCGGGCCGCAGACGCTCCTCGCCGCGCTCGCCCGCCGGCTCGGCCACGCCTGGTCCGACATCCGCGCGGCCTGGCACTTCGCCGCCCGCACCCCGCCGGTGCTCTTCGTCTTCGGCTCGGTGATAACGCTCGTCGTCGGCGGCACCGCCTTCCTCGTCCTCTACATCCCGGTCATCCAGGGCAGCGCCGGCGCCTTCGCGCTCAACCTCGGCACCCGCGGCGTCGGCTTCGTCGCGGCGATCGGCTCGGTCGGGCTCATTCTCTCCTCGGTCGGCTACGGCCTCCTCGGCCACCGGGCCGGGCGCGAGACCGTCCTCGTCGCCTGCTTCGGCGCCCTCGGCGTGACCGTCGTGCTCTTTTCGCTCGCCCGGAGCTTCGCCGCGGTCGCCGCGCTCGCCTTCCTCGGCGGGCTGGCGCTGACCCCGGTCTACGTCGCGATGGACACCGTCCTCCACGAGTCGGTCCCGGCCGAGACCCGGGGCCGCATCTTCTCCAACCGCGAGTGGCTGATGCACCTCGCCTTCGCCGCCAACGCCCTCGCCATCGGCCAGCTCACCCGGCTCTTCGACAACCTGCACCTGCTGTTCGCAATCGGGCTCATCGTCTGTGCCGCGGCCGCGGCCGGGCTCTTCGCGCTCCGACCGGTCCGGCGCTGGTACGCCCGCCGGGAGGCAACTTGACCGACCCCCGCATCGACCGGATGGCCGGCGTCATCGCCGGCTACAGCCTCGGCCTCGGCCCGGGCCGGCTCGCCCTGCTCACCGGCGACGTCGCCGGCCTGCCCCTGCTCCGCGCGGTCTTCCGCCGCGCGCTCGCGCTCGGCGCCCTGCCCGTCCTCCGCCTCGCCGATGCCGAGACCGAACGCATCCTCATCCTCGAAGGCTCCGACGAACAGCTCGGCCACGTCCCGGCCTTCGAAAACGCCGAACTCGAGGAAATCCGCGCCCGGCTCGTCGTCCGCGCGCCCGACAACGTCGCCGCCCTCGCCGGCACCGACCCCGGCCGCCGGGCGCTTCGGGCCCGCTCGCGCCGGTCCTGGTTCGAGCGCTTCCTCGAGCGCAAGGCGAAAGGCGAGCTCGCGTCCTGCCTGACCCAGTTCCCTACCGAGGCCGCGGCCCAGCACGCCGGGATGGCGCTCGCCGACTACGAGGACTTCGTCTATCGCGCCTGCTTCGTCGACCGTGACGACCCGGTCGCGGCCTGGCAGGAGCTGTCGCGCGGCCAGCAGCGCTACGTCGACTTCCTCGACACCGTCGCCGAGCTCCGCTTCGAGGCGCCCGACCTCGACCTCCGGCTCTCGGTCCGGGGCCGGAAGTGGATAAACTCCGACGGCCGGGCTAACTTTCCCTCCGGCGAGGTCTTCACCGGCCCGGTCGAGGACTCGGCCGAGGGCCGGGTCCGCTTCGACATCCCGGCCCACTACCTCGGCCGGCCGGTCGAGGGCGCGGTCCTCGAGTTCCGGGCCGGCCGGGTCGTCGGCCACTCCGCGGACCGCGGCGCGGACGCGCTCGCCGCCCTGCTCGACACCGACGAGGGCTCCCGCGTCCTCGGCGAGGTCGCCTTCGGCCTCAACGCCGGCATTGACCGCCCGACCGGCAACATCCTCTTCGACGAGAAGATCGGCGGCACCATCCACCTCGCCGTCGGCGCCGGCTACCCGGACTCCGGCAGCCTCAACCGGAGCGCGGTCCACGCCGACCTCATCCGGCGGATGGACCCCGGCCGCGTCCTTGCCGACGGCCGGCTCATCTACGAGAACGGCCGCTTCACGATATGAGCGTCGCCGCCGTCCCGGCATCCGTTCAGCCAGCCAACGACCGGTCCCGACCCAGGAGGTCCCGATGAACGACCCCAGGCTCGACAAACTTGCCCGCGTCCTCGTCCGCTACAGCATCGGCGTCCGCAAGGGCGACTGGGTCCGCATCCAGGGCGGCGCCCTCGCCGCCGACCTCGCCCGCGCCTGCCTGCGCGAAGTCCTGCTCGCCGGCGGCCACCCGACCCTCAAGGTCGACATCGACGGCGTCGCCGAGCTCGTCTTCAAGCACGCCGGCGACGCCCAGCTCCGCTTCATCCCGCCCTCGCTGCAGCTCGAAACGGAGAAGCTCGACGCCTTCATCTCCTTCTGGGGCGGCTGGAACACGCGGGCGCTGACCGGCATCGACCCGAAGCGGATCGCCTTCGCCCACGCCGCCCAGAAGCCGCTCTTCGACAAGATGCTCAAGCGCATCGCGGCCGGCTCGCTCCGCTGGGTCGGCACCCAGTACCCGACCCACTCCGCCGCCCAGGACGCCGAGATGTCGCTCGCCGACTACGAGGACTTCGTCTTCCGCGCCGGGCTCCTCCACAAGCCCGACCCGGTCGCGGAGTGGAAGAAGGTCTCGAAACGCCAGGCCCGCATCGCCCGCTTCCTCGGCACGCTCCGGACCATCCGCATCGAAGGCCCGGACACCGACCTCTCGTTCGGCATCGCCGGCCGCAAGTGGATAAACTGCGACGGCCGCGAGAACTTCCCGGACGGCGAAGTCTTCACCGGCCCGGTCGAGAACTCGGCCGAGGGCCGCATCCGCTACAACTTCCCCGCGGTCTACGGCGGCCGCGAAGTCGACGGCATCCGGCTCCGCTTCGCGAAGGGCCGCGTCGTCGAGGCCCGGGCCGACAAGGGCGAAGACTACCTCCGCGCGATGCTCGACTCCGACCCGGGCGCGCGCCGGGTCGGCGAACTCGCCTTCGGCACCAACTACAACATCACCCGCTTCACCCGCAACACCCTCTTCGACGAGAAAATCGGCGGCACCGTCCACATCGCCCTCGGCGCGTCCCTGCCCGAGTCCGGCGGCCGCAACAGGTCCTCCCTCCACTGGGACATGGTCTGCGACACCCGCCGCGACTTCACGATCTACGGCGACGGCCGGCCCATCCACCGCAACGGCAGGTTCCTCGAGCCATGAGACTCCAGTCGGACTTCGAAGCCGTCCGCGCGCTCGTCCGCGCCGCCCAGCGGCCCGAAGACGCCCAGGCCCGGGTCGTCCTCTACCTCTACGAGAACTTCGGCGACTACGACTGGGTCGGCATCTACCGGCTCGAGGGGGACGAGCTCGTCCTCGGCCCCTGGCAGGGAACCGCGCCGACCGAGCACACCCGCATCAGGCCCGGCGAAGGCATCTGCGGCGCGTGCGCCAGGTCCGGCAAGACCGAGGTGGTTCCCGACGTCAGCGCCGACCCCCGCTACCTCGCCTGCTTCAGCGAGACGCGGTCGGAAATCGTCGTGCCGATAATCGTCCGCGGCCAACTCTGGGGCGAAATCGACGTCGACTCCTCGACCCGGAACGCCTTCAGCCCGGCCGACGTCGAGTTCCTCGAGGCCGTCGCCGAACTGCTCGCCGGGATGCTCTGACCGGGCCGCGGCCCGGCGGCCGCCCGGCTGTCGCCAGTTAGATGCCGCCGGGCCGGGAATCCAACGCGGAATCGTCTCTCCGCGCGGGGCAGGACCCGCCCGCGTCACCGCAACTCGACGACCTTCGGGCTCCGGCGGAACGACCGGGGATGACGCCCGCCTCGTCCTTTGTGTCTTTCCCCCCGGTCCGACGCCCATGCCCTGACACACATCACTTCTCTTCGTGCCCTTGTGTTGAGTCCGGTCCGCCCCGTCCCGCCCTTTGTGTCTTTGCCTCCCGTCCGCGCCCTGGCCCTGTCACACAGCACCTGTTCGTGCCGTTGTGTTGAGTCCGGCCCTCCCCGGCTCGTCCTTTGTGTCTTTCCCCCGGTCCGACGCCCTCGCCCTGACACACCTCGCCTCTCTTCGTGGCTTTGTGTCAAACCCGCTCCCTTCGCCTCAGCCTCAACCTTAACCTGTCCCTGTCCGTCCTCGAATTTCCAGCGGGCATATTGCGTGATAACTCAATTTTCGTTTCCGAGCCAAATCGCCGTAATCTCTTGTCAGCTCGGCATTTATCCCCTGCCCGAATTTCCCCCCTCCCCTATCCCCCGGGTCACCCACCCGGTCACCCGGGAGGTGACTCGGTGAGTCACCCGGCCAATCATCATCCGGGTCATCCGCCTGTCGACCCGGCCGGTGATTCGGGAGGCAATCCGGCCCGTCATTTTCCGGGTCGTCCGGGTGGTGATCCGCCCGGTCACTGACCATGTCACCGGCCCGGTGACTGCCCGGGCAATCGGCCGGCTCAGCCGGGGAGTGCATCTCGGGCACGGCAGGCTGATGGTCCGACGAGCCGCGTAACTCTCCGCAAAGAATCCGCTTGGCCGGTCATTGCCCCTCCTCGTCCGCCTGCCGATGCAGGTCACGTGCAAGAACCGGTCTCCGAGATGACATAACTTCATAGAGGGTTCCGGCTGAGGCCGGTCGGCCGTGGCGCCGGCAGGCGGGTGCGGACACGCACGGACAGCCCGGAACCCGGAGGTCAGTGATGTTCGCAGACTGCGGGAATCCCGCAAAGGAGCTACGATGTCGACATATCGGGTCCCACCGCCCGACGGCGCGGCCCGCTGGGCGAAGTACAGACTGCGCTTCGAGCGCGAAGCCGGCGGCAGGTTGCCGGACGGCAGTTCCGAAACGATGGCCAAGCTGATCAAAGAGCCGGCCCTGATTGC
>JAWOHE010000054.1:0-18232 GCA_046485285.1 bacterium | reverse complement strand
TCGCCGTTGTCCTGCAACGGGTAGATCGCGATTGACGGCTGGCCGGGAACCCGGCTGCCGTCTCCGGCCCAGACCGGTTCCACCGACTGCTCGCCGGTCAGACACCAGATGGTGTCGTCGCATCTGAACGCGACCCACGCGTTGCCGTCCGGGTCGGCCGCGACCGCGGACAGGTCGCCGGCCCCGGCCGTGAAGGGCCACAGCTCACCCTGGCGCAGGGCCGGGCCGTAGAGGACGCTGGCGCCTGAGCGCGCCGAGTAGACCATGTCGGCGTTGGGTCCCGGCACCAGCCGGCGGCCCGAGCCGTCGAAGGTGTACGGCGGTGGCGACGACCGAGCGGTCCTCCGTCTGGCGGTGCTCCAGTAGGCGTTTGCACTGACGTCAGTCCAAGCGCAGGACAGACGGAAGCTGTCCGTCTCGGTTTCCATGTAACGTAGGATGGACGGATTGGCGTTGGCGCCAGCCTGGGCGATTCCGTAACTCAGCCAGCGCTCGGCCGAGGGGAAGATGATGGGCGGATTGTTGCTACTTGTTCTTGTGTAGAAGTACGTTGTCGACACAAGGTGCCGGCCGTCTGGACGGCGCAACACCGCGGTGAAGTCAACCCGCTTGCGGGGTTTGCCGGTCACCTGAGTAAGCGCTACAGACGGTCGCGAGTACACGCCGTAGGACTGCTCGTAGTTGACGGCAAAAGCCTGAGACCATTTGCTGGGGCGTCCAGCGTGTGTGTTCCAAGCCGCGTAGACCCGTCCCGCCAAGACCCAGCTGACAACAAGCTCATCCTGGTCCGCGGCAAGGCAGGGCTCCGTGGCATTCGCCCAGTACCGGTAGTTGCTGTCTGGCCAAGTGGCCCCGTAGTCCTGAGAGCCGTAGAAGTGTACGCGGTCCGTGCCTCCGGTGTAGGTGTGGAATGTCACGTAGACGAGCGGGGTAGCCTGGTCAGAGCAGGCGCCCGAAATCGGTGTGCAGATGCCGATCCGGTCTGCGTTGTCGGCTATCGCGACGCGGATGGGACCAGCCCAAGAACTGCCACCATCAGTGGACCGCATCACATAGACGCCCTTCTGTTGGCCCGGAGGCTGTGCTCTGAAGGCCAGGAACACGTAGCGCTCATTGGCTTGCGCAGTACGCCACGCGTCCATTGCGATGTCCGCGCAGTCCACGTTCGGGAAGGAGTCAACGCGCCAACGGGAAGTCGCCGTCCAACTGGCTCTCACGAGCGTATCCGCATAGATGACCCGATTGCCCGCGGCATGATACCAAGCGCAGTGCACGCGGTCGTTATGGTCCGACCCTGCAATGCCGCAGCCAGTGAACGCTGAGACTGCGCGGCTCCCGCCAGCCCTGCCGGGCCAAGGGCTTCTTGTGGGTGAGACTGACGGTCCACTGGAATCGGCCCGGTACCAGACGCGCCCGACTTCGTCCGTGAAGACGAAGCTCGTCCAGGGGCGATTCGTCTGCCGGGCATACTTGGATACCGACGTCGGTCTGCCTCCAGGATTCGGGGTCAGGTTCGCGGCCGTGTCACTGACCCACACGGGGCGATAAGTCCCCCAGACGATGTCAGGGTACTCTGTGGCTTGAAGGGTGGTGCTGCAGACCAGGAGTAGCGCTGCGGCGCAGCCCGCAGCTGCTATGCCTTTGGTTAGGAAGTGACCGGTACGCGGTCTCGGGGGGGGGGGGGTAGGATTCTCGTTCTGCACGGACGTTGCATCTGATTCCTCCTGGCATGGCTTCTCTCAGCCATGCAGGCACGGTGAACCCCATCGTGCCGTTTGCTGAACTCGGTCCGGCAGGTCGCATACCCGTTTCTCCAACCTGCTTCGGGAGAAGCATAGTCCCCTGCCCCCCTCTGTCAAGGGCGAATTGACGGCCGGCTGCCGCCAGTGACTCTCCACACCGTCGGCCGACCCGGGAAGGGGACCGCCCTACTCGACCAGCACCAGCCTTGCCGACTCGTCGGTGTCCTGCCGGCGGACGAAGTACACCCCGGGCGCGAGCCGCCGGACGTCGTTCTCACCCTTCTCAAGCCTTGCCACCGCCCGGCCGAGCCTCTACCCCGCCCTCGGAGAAGAAGGGCGGCTGCCCCCGAGGTGAATCGGGCAGTCAGGGTCAAGCGACGCGGGCAGGCAGGCGCAGGCCGAGCTCGGTGAGCAGTTCCCGTCGCATCGGGGTCAGGTAGGGACCGTCCAGCACCTGCGCGATGACCATGTCCCAGTTGTCATTGCCCTCGATGACCACCGGCCCGGTGTCCGCGAGCACGATGTCCCAGCCCACCGACCGCGCGCCGGGCAGAGCCAGCGCGCACGCCCGGGCCAGCGCCGCGAGCTCGTCCCAGCGCGGCAGCCGCCCGGCCCGGAAGAGCGCGGCCGGGTCAGCCGACCGGGGCGCGAGCCACGGCCCATCGGGCGTCTCGTAGCCCCACGCCGGCGCGCGGATCGCACCGGTCTCGAGGTCGATGCCGGCCACGGTCCCGCCCTGGTGCAGGTTGTCGCTCGGCGCGCCGGGGCGCGCCAGCCGGAGCATCGCGAAGTCGAGCCGGGCCTCGCCGCCGGGGTCGAGCAGGGTCGCGATGCGGACGGTGTTGAGCGCGGTGCCGCCGCCCGGGTTCATCGCCGGGTCGGGCCGTACGAACTCCTGCAGGAGGTAGCCGGTACGCGCGTCTTCACGCGCCTGCCGCTCGATGTCCCCGGCCATCCGGGCCCAGAGCGCGGCCGGGGTGAGTTCGCCGGTCGCGTCCGCGAACGAGCCGTCCGGCCGGCGGTCGAACAGCATCACGCCCTTGCCGCCGACCGAGCCGGCCGGCTTGGCGACGAACCGGCCCGGCGCCAGCCCGGCGAGGAACTCCACCAGCGCGGCGGCGTCACCGAGCGCCGCGACGCCCCCGGGTGCCATTCCCGACCCGACCAGCGCGAGCACCCGCGCCGCCGGCAGTCCGCGCGCCCGGCAGGACCGGAAGAACTCGAGCTTGTCCTTGAGCACCCGCGCCGCCTCCGGCGGGTTGAGCCGGGCGCGGAACTCACGCTCGATCCAGCGCAGAGGAACGTAGCCCGACCGGTCGCGGTCGCGCCGGCCGAAGCCGTAGAGCTGGTACTCGAGCGGGGTGAACCCGCCCTGGACCGCGCCGGCGAGCATCTCGACGAACTGGCGGCCGCGCGGCAGCATCCCCGGCCCGCGCCCGAAGCGCAGTCGGCCGAGGCCCCGGACGACCCGGACAGGATTCGGCGCCACTCGGCCCGATTCTAGGACCGCCTCCGCACCGGTCAAGGCCGCGGGCGCGGCCCGCCGCGCCCGCGCAGACGCCCCGGCCCGGACCGGTTACTCGAGCCAGACCTCGACGTGCTGGCCCTTTTCGTCTTCGTCGACCTCAACAATCTTGCCGGTGACGCCCCTCTCGAGTGCCTCCGAGACCGCCTTCAGGTCGATGTCGGCGTCGGCGATCTTCGCCCGCGCCTGCTCCGGGGCCATCCGCATCCCCCACTTGACCAGCGATATCGGCAGCGTGACGTTGACCTTCGGCTTCTCGCTGCCCTGCTCCCAGACCCGGACCTTGAGGAACCGATTCTTGTGCCCGCCCTCGCCCTCGGCCTGGCCGATGGCGTCAAGCAGCCGGGCCGCCTCCTCGGCGGTCACCTTCTTCTCCTCGAGCATCTTGAGAACCCGCAGCCGCTCGTCGTTCATTGCTTCCTTCCTTTCAGTTCACTGACCGCTTCTTCGACGTCCACCCTGCCGCTCGCCAGGTCGTCGATGACGAACCGGACGCTCCGGCGCCGGCGTCGCGCCAGGCTGCGCGCGCCGCGCCAGGCGACGTACCCGCCCAGCGCGACGAGCAGTATCGGCCAGTCGCGCCGGAACGAGATCCAGGATACCCCAAGGGCCGATAACCATATCCACGCTCCAATCAGGACAATCGCGCTTCCCCAGAAGAGCCTTCTCATCGCCGCCTCCGGACCAGCCAGCGGAATCCCTCGAACGCGGTGAGCAGCCCGACCACGACGATGAGCAGGGGCCAGTCACGGCTCGGCACGATGCCGGTCGGCAGGACGCCGAGGTTGGCGAGCCAGAGCCACGCCCCGACCGCCATCAGCACGACTCCCCAGATTATCCCGCGTCCCATCTATTCCTCCTTCGCCCGCCGAACGGCAATCACGGCGTCGGTCGTCCGAACCTTCAACTCGCGGGCGCCGGCCCCCAGGCGGACCTTCAGCCGGCACTCGCCCTCTTCGATGACCTCGTGCTCGAGGCCCGCGTCGAACTCGATGCTCCCGTCTCCCTCGCACTCGAGGTCGAGCAGGACGTCCGCGCTCGGCCCGAGCCGGAGGGTCACGTCGCCCGACTTCGTCACGAGCGAGCCGCCGACCGCGCGCCCGGAAAGGAGCTCGATGTCCCCGGACTTGCTCTCGACCTCGAACCTGCCCTCGGCACGGTCCAGCCTGACGTCGCCCGACACTGTCTGGACCCGGGCCTCGCCCTTGAAGCCCTCTAGGGTGACGTCGCCCGACACGCCTTTGAGCCCGAACCGGCCACCGACCCCGCGGACCGTCACGTCGCCAGAGACTGTCGTCACCTCGAGCCGCGCCTCGCGCGGAAGGTGGATGTTGAAGTCGCCGGATATCGCCCGGACCATCACGATGTCCTCGCGCTCGCGGACCCGGGTCATCCCGGCCTCGCTCTCGATCGTGATGCGCTCCTCGTCCCAGCCCGCGACCGTGACGTCGCCGCTGACGCTCTTCAGGAACAGGCAGCTCTTGCCCGGGAACTCGGTCCGCGCCTCCTCCCCGCGCGAGCCGAACCCGGACTTCATCGCCGACGAGACCGCGCTCGCGACGATGTCCGGAATCCGGTCGAGGTCCGCCATCCGCGCCCCGGGGATCCGCGGCGGCCGCGGCGGCGCGAACCACTCGTCCTGCCGTGAGGCGGTGGCCCGCGACCGGCCCAGCGCCTCGATCAGCCTTGCCGCCTGCTCGGCGGTGATCTTGCCCTCCTCGAGCATCCTCAGCACCCGCTCCCTCTCCTCACTCATCGTTTCCTCCCGGTTCCTCTCCGCCGTGGAGCATCCGCTCGGCTTCCTCGGCCGTTATCTCCCCCCGCTCGAGCATCGCAATCACCCTCTCGCCATCAGCCGGGGCCTTCGCGCCGGACCCGAGCGCGGCCAGCACGGCGTCCAGCCGCGAGCGGACCGTCGGGTAGGAAATCCCGAGCTCGCGCTCCACCTCCCGGATCACGCCCCGGTTGCGCACGAACACGAGCAGGAAGTCGTACAGCTCCCTAGGCAACCGGCACAGCTCGGGAATCTCGAACCTGCCCCGCACCGAGACATCACAGGACTCGCACTTGAGCTCCGCAACCGCCATCCGGCCCGAGCAAACCGGGCAGCGGTGGAGCAGGTGACTTGCCTTCATCTCTGCCTCCGTCAGTTGACCTTAGACTCGTACTGACCGCTCGCGGGCAGCCGGCCGATGCCGGCATACTGCGGCCGGGCAGCCCGGACCTCGACGACCGGCTGTTCGCCCCGGGCCGGGCCGAGCGCGGTCGCCACGACGTCAATCGTGCACACCGCCTGCCGCGGACCCTCGGCGACTGCCACCACTTCGTCCAGCAGACCGACCGGGCCTTCTGCCGTTGCCTCGACCTCAACCAGCATGCCCGCCGGCGTGAGGTCCGAGCCCCGCACTGAGTTCTGCCTCGCCACGCCGAACGACACGGCCAGCGCACCTAGCAACACGACCGCCACGACCGCGACCGCGTATCCATAACGGACTATCTCCGACTTCATACCAACCTCCCGATTCTCTAGAACCACACAACTATCTTCCTGAATTGACTTGACTGAGTACATGCCCTCTCCGGATTGATTTCGGCAATGATGTACTTTCACTATGTACATATTAGTATCTTAGACGCCAATGTCAAGCAAGAGTTTCACATAATATCAATATTCGTGAGTATATATATCAACTATATCAATACGGCCGCACCATCTTTGCTAAATTCAACTCCGTCAGCGTCTTGCCCAATCAGGAGTCAGGGGCGTGACAGGCATCTATCGGTCCTGGCGGCTACTCTGTCCCCCGCCCGGTCTCAGGCAGAGGCACAGGGGGGTGTCTGACAGGGTGGGTTTGACAGTCGGCCTGAGACGGCTATCCTGCTCCATGCGCGCGCCGGTACGAACCACGATTCTGCTCATCGTCGGGCTGCTCCCGGGCCTGACTCCAACCGCACGGGCTGACGAGATTCTCGGACGTTCTCCCCGGCCGGCACTCGAACGCATCGTCGCCGGACCGTTCGTCCAGCGGGACATCGACGACATACTGGCCCTCGAGTCGATCGGCGCGCTGCCCGCGGCCCTTCGCCCCGGCCTCGGTCGTAACGAACCCGGGCTGTTCCGACTCTGCCTGTTCCGGCCCCTCGGCGGAACCGTGCGCGAGGTCTGGCGCAGCCGGCCGCTCCTCGCCGACCCGGTTCCGGCGGCGATGCTCGCGCCCAACGCCTGGACCGCGATCGACCTCGACGGCGATGGGCTCCTCGAACTCGCGGTCTTCAGCGGTGAACGGTGCGAGGTCTGGCGCTTCGGTCCTGATTCGGTGACCTCCCGTGAACTCAGTCTGCCCGGCGCCTGGGTCACCGACGCGGTCGCGGCCGATCTCGACGATGATGGCCGTGACGAACTCGTCACGCTCGAGGCCGCGCCGACCGATTCGCTCCTCGCGGCCCGGCTGGTGCGGGTCTACGCCCCGAACGACACCGGCTTCTCGCCGCTCTCCGACTACCTGACCGGCCTGTTCTGGCGCGAGGGTACGGACGTGGTGTTCACCGGTTCGATCCGGCTCCCAGACTACCCCGGCCGCCTGCCCGTCGTCGCCGGGATCCGGCGCGAGCCCGGGCCCAGCCCGCTCGCTGTCCTCTATCTCGATGACGATGGGCAGTACCGGTTCACGGGCAACCCGTTTCCGCTCCGGGAGTGGTTCGCCCGGGAAGAGACCCTGCCCGGCGGGCGGCTCGTCCTCGCCAACCAGGGCGACTCGCTGGTCGCCTACGGCTTCTTCGTTCCCGGCTCCCGGCCCGGCGGCCCGGCCCGCAGCTTCGCCGGGCTCGAGGATGGTGCCTGGCGCCTCCTCGCCATCACCGACGCCGCCCGCCAGCTCGGCTGGCCCGCCTGCCCGGTACGCCTGTCCGGCCGGTCCGGCTGGCTCGAGCTCCGCAACAGCGTCTTCCGGTTCCACGCCGACCCGGTCGTCCGCTGGTAACAGGGCGGCCAATTGACGAGGCCGCCGCCGCACCTAGAATTGCCCGTGCGCAAGCTCCGAGTCTACGCCCGCGACTTGGCCTTCGCCCTGCGCGGCCGCGCGCCGGGCACGGTTCACTACCTTGACCTGGAGACCGGTGACGTCATCCCGGTCTTCGCCTTCAACCGCGAGCGGGTGCTGGCCACGGTCCGCGCCGAACCCGGGCGTTACCTCCGACTCGCTCCGCGTGCCGGCCGGCACGACTATGCCGTGATGTCCCGATTCGTCGAGACGGTCGACGACGATGCCCTGCGCGGCCGGCTGCGTTCGGTTATCGACGGTGCCGGCGCCTTCGCCCGCTTTCGCGCCGAGCTGGAGCCGCACCGTAATGAGCTCACGCGCTGGGAGCACTACCGGGCCGAGCAGGCCGCCGCGGACCTTGCCCGTCGGCTCCTCGCACAGGACATCGAACTGGCCCTGGAGTTTGACTAGGCCCTTGATGGACCGGGCCGCGACTGGCCGTCGGCCGGCGGCACCACCTGCGGGGAGGCGGGGTACGCGTCGCCGAGCTGCCTGACCTGCGGGAGCTGCTGGAACGCGCCCGTGTCGATGACCGCCAGCCCTCGGCCGTGAAGTCGGTGCCGCCGTGGACCCGGTCGCGGACCGTCCTCGCAGGCACCGGCCTTCTCAGGTGACCGACCCGGCCGGTCAAGCACGCAGAGGCTTGACGCCGGCCGGTGCCCGCCTACACTGAGTCAGGCGCAAAGGAGAAAGCAATGAGAAAGACCCTGACCGTGCTCGCGGTGCTGGCGCTGTCGGTCGGACTGGCCCAGGAGCTGCTCGTCAACGGCGACTTCGAGCAGCCGCTGGCGACCGGCTGGACCCACACCGACAGCGGCTACGGCACCCATCAGAGCGACCGGGCGATCGACTACCATCCCGACCCGGACTACGAAGCAATGACCTACCAGTACGACAACCCGGGCTGGAGCCGGCTCAGCCAGACCGTCGTCACACCCGGCATCCAGCTCAGCCTGTCGTTCTGGGCGAAGTTCGAGGAGGCCGGCGGGGTGTCGACCTGCTGGCCGGCCGCCTGCTTCAGCGTCCGGTATCTGGACGGCGCGGGGACCGCCCTCGGCGAGACCCGGTGGTACTACTCGACCTACGCGAACTGGGTGCCTTCGCCGACGCTCAGCCTCCACCGCATCACGGCCCCGGACTGGGCGGAGTACTCGCTCGACGTCGCGCAGGAGATCACCGCCAACCTCCCCGGCGTCAACCCCGGCGACGTCGCCCAGCTCGAGGTCGCGCTCTTCAGCTACACTTACGACGGTTGAGGGACGCCCTCGGCGAAGGTCTTCGCCGACGACGTCTCCCTCACCAACCTGTCCTCCGGCCCGTACCTCTTCTGTACCGGCACAACCATCCTCGACAGCCCGCCCGGCGGTAACGGCAACGGCCGCTTCGACCCGGGCGAGACCGGAGGCCTGCTCGCCGCGCTCCGCAACGCCGGCAACGCCGGCGTCGGCAGCGCCCGGGCGGTCATCCGCTCCGGCCACGGCCTGCTCGTCTTCACCGACTCGGTCGCCGAGTACGGCGACATCCCGGCCGGCGAGACGAGGGTCAACAGCTCGAGCCCGTTCCGGGTCTCGGTCGACGCCTCGATGCCGATCGAAACCCGGGTGACCTGCACGCTCTTCGTCACCGGCGACGGGGACTACTGCGACACGCTCCGGCTCCACGTAACGGTCGGCGAGCTGCGGTCAATCGACCCGACCCCTGACGGCCCGCGCGAGCCGGCCCTCTACTGGGCCTACGATGACGCCGATTCCGGCTACTCCCAGGCGCCGACCTTCGAGTGGCTCGACATCGCCGGGGTCGGCACGCGGCTCGCCATCACCTCGGACGACCAAACGGTCCAGTTCGACCTCCCGACCGCGTTCGGGCCTTTCTACTTCTACGGCCGCAGGTTCACCCAGTTCTCGGTCTGCGGCAACGGCTGGGTCGGGCCGGGCTACACGACGCGAACCGCCTACTCGAACGCGAGACTTCCATCCGCCAGCGAGGCGACGATGCTCGCGCTGGCGTGGGACGACCTCTACCCGCCGACCTCGGGTGGGGTCTGGTGGCACCACGACGCGTCGAACCACCGACTCATCATCCAGTACGACTCGATGCCCTACTACTCGAACCGGACCGCGTTTGAGTGGTTCCAGGTCGTCATCTACGACACGACGCTGGCTGCTCCGGACGGGAACAGCGTGTTCACCTACCAGTACCTGACCGCCAACAACTACGGGTCGACCACCGTCGGCATCAACGACTCGACGACCGCCATCGGCATCCAGTGCCTGCTCGATGGCGCCTACCATCGCGGCTCGGCACGAATCGAGCCCGGCCGGGCCATCAGGTTCACGACCACCGGCCCGACGGTCGCGGTTGCCGACGAGCGCCCGACACGCCCGGGCGTGCGCGAATTCGACCTCCGTGCGAGCCCGAGCCCGTCCCGCGGCCGCACGACGCTCGCATTCGAACTCCCGGCTCCCGCGCCGGTAACGCTCGTCGTTTTCGATGTCAGCGGCCGCGAGATCCGCACGATTGCCGCCGGGCCGCTTGCCGCCGGCCGGCACCTCGCGACCTGGGACGGCCGCGATGAAGACGGGGTGGCGGTCCCGAACGGCAGCTATCTCTGCCGGCTCGAGACACCGCAGGGCGCAGCGGTGACCCGCACCACGCTGGTGCGCTGAGCAGGAGCATAGCGGACCCTGATGCGGGGGCGCTTAGGCGCCCCCGCATCACTCTTCTGGCGGCAGCGAGAACTCACAGCCACAGTAGTGCTGGCGGTAAAGACCGAGTTCCCGGGCCCGCGCCACGCTGCGCCGGAAGCCGTCCTGCTTCTTCCAGTCTCCAGCCACGAACTCGAGTCCCCGCTTCCGGCAGACGTCGTGGCCGATTGGGTTGATGGCCAGTGCCGGCTTCCGCGGTCCGACCGTCAGCGTCGTCGCAAGGTGGGTACAGCCGTAGGCGAGCGCCCGCTCCGCCGCGGCCCCGAGGCGCAGACGGTAGCAGATGTCGCAACGCCGACCGCCCTCCGGCTCGGCTTCGAGCCCGCGGACCGCACTCAGGAACGCCCCGTGGTCGCAGGGCAGGACCTCGAACGGCACGTGCCAGGCCGCGGCCAACTGCTCCGCGGCCGCCGCCCGGCGCAGGAACTCCTCCTCGGGCGCGATGTTGGGGTTGGCGAAACAGCCGATTACCGCGTACTCGCCTGCCAGCCGGCGCAGTGCCTCGGTCGCGCACGGCCCGCAGCAGACGTGCAGCAGCAGTTGCGGCTTCACAGCCCAGCCTACCCGGGCCGTCGTCGCGGTCAAGCCCGCTTGATTCGGGCCGGGCGCGGGCTATCCTCCCCGGTGCTTCTCTGTCGCGACCTCGGCCCGACGGTGCGGTTCCTCGAGCGGTCCGGGCCTGCCGCCGCCTCGCTACTCTGCCTTGCCACCGGCCGCGCCGGCGAACGGGCGCGCTGGGTCCGGGCCGACAACCCGGCCGACCCGCAAGTCGTCCTCGCCCGGCACCACTGGCTCTACCTTTACAGCTCGACCCGATCGAAGGGAACGCCAGCCCTCGACTGGCTCCCCGCCCGATGGCAACGGCGCTTCGCGGCCACTCCGGGGTGGGTTCACCGTCGACTCGCACGCCTGGGCCGGGTCGGCTGGCAGACCCGGTGCGAGATGTACGCGCTCACGGACCCGGGCCGGCTCCCCGACCGGTCCGCCCACCGCGTCGGACCGCTCCGCGCCGAGGACGCGCCGACCATCGCCCGCCACTGGCCCTATGGCCGCCGACCCGACTACATTGTCGGGCGCATCTCACGCGGCCCCGGCGCGGCAATCCGCCGCGAAGGCCGGCTCGTCGCGTGGGCGCTTACCCACGCCGACGGCGCGTTGGGCTTCCTCCACGTCCTCGATGAGTTCCGGGGCCAGGGAATGGCACGGTCAATCGGCATCCGGCTCGCCCGGTGTCAGTTGCGGCTCGGTATCCGGCCCTTCGTCTACATCGAGAGGACAAACCGGCCCTCGCTCAGCCTTACGCAGTCGCTCGGCTTTGAACCGTTCGGGGAATACGTCTGGTTCGGGCCCTGACCCGGGCGGTCAGACCCCGGAAACCGCGACTTCCTTAAGCGCGCGCAGCTCGTTGACGAGCTGCTCGGCCTCGTGGAGGCTCGACGCGAGCAACAGCAGCGCGCCGCGGTTCTCCTTGCGCTGAACGCGGGGCAGCGAATCCAGGAACTCCTGGATCTCCTCCGGCGACAGCTTCAGGAAGCCCGCCAGCTGATCCGCCCCGGTGTCCACCACGACGACGACCTCCTCCGGCTTCGGGAACGGCCAGCGATTCGCGTCGACCGAGAGCGCAATCGCGGCCTTGGCGTCATCGAGGCGATCGCGACCGGGGACGAAGAACTCAAGCCCGCGCCGCTGCAGGCCCAGGTCGTCGAGTTTGGCGAGAACGTCAAGGATCTTCTGCTGTCCCGGCGAGACGCCGGCGTTCGCGGGCGGCTCGGGCCTGGCCTTTCGCGGAATCGGCTTCCTTGACGGGACGTTGACGACCGGCGCGCGCTGTTCGACCTGAGGTCGCTCGAGTGGGACGCTCCGGACCGGCTCGACGGCAGGCTCCGGGTCCTGCTGCACAGCCTGGCCCTCGAGCTGGACCGGCGCGACCATCTCGATCCCGCCGCTGCGGATGTACTCGTAGCCGACGACCGACACCTCGATGTTCATGTTCCGCATGTAGTTGAGCATGTCCAGCAGTGCCGTACTGACGCGGCGGGCAACGATGACCACCGGGAACCTGCCATCGCGCAGGCCGCGCTCGACCGACCGCTGGAAGTTCTCCCCGGCCCAGCCGTCGCCGACGCGGTCGCTGATCCAGTTCTCGAGCGGCACGCCCAGTTGTTGCTCGAACGGCCCGGCGACGCTCGCGTATGGCTGGCGCCACAGCCGGCCGCCGATCGACAGGAGGTCGCCCATTACCATCGCCAGCTCGGCGTCGTCGCCGTCGTGCGGGCAGCCGATCAGCTGGAGCCGGCCGCCGTCGTCGACGGTCAGGACCACGCGCCCGGAGTTCGAGCTGGGCGCGACGATCGCCGCCCGCGGCAGCGGGCCGCCGGGCTGCAGGAGCCCGACGAACTCGGGAACGTCAATGACGAGCTGGGCGGCATCGATGACGTCTTCGGCCCTCTCGAGCGTGAACAGCCGCCACTGGTCACGCAGTTTGGCGATTCGGACGCAGTATCTCATTGTGAACCTCGCGCTGTTCGGACCACCGGGGACTGCAGTGCTGGACTCAACCGACTCCACGGCTCCACTCTAATGCTGGCCGCGCGGTTGTCAAGCATTATCGCATCGGAACCGGCCGGCCGGTCCGGCCGGACCCGTCCGTGCCGAACTCGACCCGCGGTGACCGCCCTCGGCCGCTCAGTCCCGCCCGAAGCACTGCTGCTTCTTCTGCAGCAGCGCCCACTTCTCGTCCACGTGCCGCTGGAGTTCGGCAATGACTTCCTTGCCGCCCTTGTGGGTGTAGAGGTGCCGGAACCGGCCCTGCGGCTTGATGAAGTCGTCGACCGGGAGCTTCTCCTTCGGGACGTGGTTGATCGTGTACCTGCCGTTCTCGAACTCGTACACCGGCCAGAAGCAGGTGTCCGCCGCGAGGCGCGAGAGCTTGACCGTCTCGTCGCCGGCGTGGCCCCAGCCCAGCGGGCAGGGCACCAGCACGTTGAGGAAGCTCGGCCCGTCCGCGGCCAGCGCCTTCCCGACCTTGGTGACGAGGTCGTTCCAGAGCGCGATCGTCGTCTGGCCGGCGTAGGCGATGTCGTGGGCGATCATTATCTCGACGATATCCTTGCGGTGCTGGCGCTTGCCCGGGACGACGGTCCCGGCCGGCGACGTCGTCGTGTGCGCGCCGTAGGGCGTCGCCGACGACCGCTGGATGCCGGTGTTCATGTAACCCTCGTTGTCGGTGCAGACGTAGAGGAACTTGTGCCGGCGCTCGACCGCGCCCGACAGCGCCTGGAACCCGATGTCGTAGGTCGCGCCGTCGCCGCCGAAGGCGATGAACTTCACGTCGTCCTTCATCAGCCCCATCTTCCGGTGGAACCGGTACGCCGCCTCGACGCCCGATGCGGTCGAGGCCGCGGTCTCGAACGCGGTGTGAATCATCGGTATCTGCCACGCCGAGTGCGGGTAGATCGACGAGAAAATCTCGGTGCAGCCGGTCGGCATTATCCCGACCACCGGCTGCTTCGCCGCCAGCAGGACCTGGCGCACCGCCAGCGCCTCGCCACAGCCCGCGCAGGCGCGGTGGCCGCTCGAGAACAGCTCGGGGTTCTGACAGAGATCCTTGAGTCGTGCCATCGCTTACCTCACTCCCACGTAGGTCACGAGTTCGTCCTTCCTGCCGGCGAGCGCGCCCTCGAGCACCGCCTGCGCGTCGGCCGGTGAGAACTCCTTGCCGCCCAGCCCGTAGACGTAGGACAAGAGCCTCGGCCGCTCGGCGAGGTCGTAGAGCGCCGAGCCGGTCTCGGTGAACAGCGCCCCGCCCCACGAGCTAACCGTGTCCATCCGGTCCATCACCGCGACGGTCTTGAAGCGCTTGAGCGCCTGCTTGAGCACCGGGTGCGGCAGGGGCCGGAACACCCGCAGCTTGACCATCCCGACCTTGTGTCCCTTATCGCGCAGGACGTCGACCGCCTCGCGCATCGTCCCGCAGGCCGAGCCCATCAGCAGGACGGCCGCGGTCGCGTCCTCGCAGCGGTACTCCTCGATGACCCCGTAGCCCCGGCCGAACTCCTGCCGGAACTCCTCCTGCACCGCCTCGATGACCGGCAGGGCCTTGTTCATTCCCTCGACCTGGGTGCGCTTGAACTCGAAGTAGTAGTCCTGCATCGTCGCCGGCCCGACCAGTATCGGCTTGGCGAGGTTGAGCAGGTTCCAGTTGGGCTGGTACGGCCCGAGCCACTTGCGCACCTTCTCGTCCTCGAAGCTCTCGATGCGCTCCATGCAGTGCGACAGGATGAACCCGTCGACGCAGACCATCGCCGGCAGCGACGTCCGCTCTGCCATCTTCACCGCCTGGATCAGCGTGTCGTAGCCCTCCTGGACCGACTCGCAGAAGAACTGCATCCAGCCCGAGTCGCGCGAGGCCAGCGAGTCCGAGTGATCGCCGTGGATGTTCAGCGGCGAGGAGATCGAGCGCGACGCCACCGCCATCACGATCGGCAGCCGGAGCCCGCCGGCGATGAACAGCATCTCGTGCATCAGCGCCAGCCCCTGCGACGCGGTCGCGGTCATCGTCCGGCAGCCCGACGCCGCCGAGCCGATGCAGGCGCTCATCGCCGAGTGCTCGCTCTCAACCGCGACGAACTCGGAGTCGACCAGCCCGTCGTTGACGTAGTTCGAGAAGAGCTGGACGATCTCGGTCGACGGCGTTATCGGGTAGGCCGCGACGACGTCCGGGTTGACCTGCTTCATCGCGTACGCGAGCGCCTCGTTCCCGGTCTTCGCGAGAATCATTTTCGCTCCTGTTCCATCTCGATGGCGTGCACCTTCGGCGGGCACACCGCCGCGCAGATGCCGCAGCCCTTGCAGTAGTCGTAGTTGATGCCAGTCATCTTCCCGTCCTTGACGACGATCGACGCGTCCGGGCAGTAGATCCAGCAGGTCAGGCAATGGATGCAGGTGTCCTTGTTCCAGACCGGCCGCGCCGACCGCCAGGCGCCGGTCTTGTTGTCGAGGACCGCCTTCTGGTCCTCGATGATCGCCCCGCAGGGCAGCTCCTGCCAGCTCTTCAGTTCCGCCACGCTAGCACCTCACTTCCTCGTAGGCCCGCCGGATGCTGACCAGGTTCGGCTCGATGAACTTCTCCTTGCCGCCCCTGAACTTGTCGGCCAGCTTCGCCTTGATCGCCGCCATCATCGGCTCGAACTCGAACACCCCGGTGACCTTGACCAGCGCGCCGAGCATCGGCGTGTTCGGCACGTTCTTGCCGACGGTCTCCATCGCGATCTTCGAGGCGTCCACACAGTAGAGCTGGACGTCCTTCGGCAGGTCGAGCCGCTTGCGCAGTTCGACCGGGTCCTCGGTCGTGTTGACCAGCAGGATGCCGCCCTCCTGCAGGCCCTCGGTCACCCGCGCCGGCTCGATCAGCGACGAGTCGAGCACGACGACGATCCGCGGCCGCTTCACGCCCGCGTGCGACCTGATCGGCTTGTCCGACACCCGGTTGAACGCCTGCACCGGCGCGCCCATCCGTTCCGGGCCGTACTCCGGGAACGCCTGGATGTGCATCCCGGTGTCGAGCGCCGACTCGCCGAAGAGCAGCGCGGCGGTCTTGGCGCCCTGCCCGCCGCGGCCGTGCCAGCGGATCTCCAGCACCTGTCCGGCGAGGTTGAAACAGACTTCAGCCATGCTACCTCCGTTTCGCCGGGCGCCCGAACCGCGCCCGTTCAAACTGTTGATTGTTCCTGGTCGGTACCGATCGGCCAGCCACGATAGTGCCAGGCTCAGATGTTAGTCCGCCGCCCCGGCTTGTCAATCCGGCCCGGCTGGCTCCCCGAGCGCCGCGACCGTCCGGGCGTCGAGCTGGCCGGTCACCGCCAGCCCGCGCCGGCGCTGGAACTCCGCCAGCGCGGCCAGCGTGCCGGTGCCGACCGCGCCGTCGACCTTGCCCTCGTACAGCCCCAGCTCCCGGAGCCGGCGCTGGATGCGCTCGACCTCCCCAAGCGGCCGGTAGTCGAGGATGCTCTCGATGTCCGCGCGGGAGAGCTCGCTCCCGACGATGTAGACCGGTGTCCCCCGCCCGACGCGCGGGTGGGCGAACAGCTCATCGATGTCGCTGTTGCGCAGGGCGACACAGCCGAGCGTCCAGTTCCGCTCGATGCCCTCGCCGTGGACCTGGATTTCCCCGCCGATGCCGCGGCCGGCCCCGCCCTGCCTGCGCCAGAACTCGTACCGGGTCCGGTCGGCGTGATTCGGGTAGTCGAGGTCGAACGCCTTGTGATAGCGGGCCGGCGACTGCGCGCCCGCGATGCGGTAGATGCCCTCCGGTGTCGAGGCATTGTCCTGGTGCAGCTTGCGCCGGCGCGGCTCGCGGCCGAGCGCGACCGGGTAGCGCTTGCGCGTCCGCCCGCCGCACTGCACCGCCAGGAAATAGTTCAGCTTGTCGACCAGCAGGCTCGAGCCGGTGATGCGGCCGAGCTCGGCATCCGGCGTGTCGACCGAATCGAGATTGCTCCAGCGCGGCTCCTCCCGGTCCCCGGCCAGCCGCGCCCGGTAGAAATACCGCGCGTCGTGCGCAACCATCGAGTCGACCAGGTTCAGCATCCGGCCGGTGTCCCCGGGCGCCGGGAAGCGCAGGACCGTCACCGGCAGGACCAGCGTGTCCGGGTCCGGTTCGAGCCGGCTCGTGCTCCGGTAGACGAGGACCTCGCGCGGTGCGAGCCGGCCCGGGCAGGTCAGCGCCAGCTCGACCCGGAGCGTGTCCGCCAGCCGGACCGACAGCTCGACGTCCGGACCGGCCGCCTCGGCCGCAAAGAGCAGGAACGCCAGCGCGGCCGCGCTCACCGCGGCCTCTCCCGACGGTCGTACACCCCGCGGTCACGGTAGTGCCGCTCCAGCTCCGCATTCACCTGCGCCGCCTCGCCCGGCGTCACCTCCGCCCGGTCCCCGTTCCCGCCGCGCCCGGCCGCCGGCCGTCCCGCGACCTCGCGGCAGCGGGCCAGGAACTCCTCCGCGCCGAGCGACGACGCCCCGAAGTCCCGGCACTGCGCCACCAGCCCCAGGTCCGAGCTCACCACGGTCAGCGACCGGGGATGGCGCGACGACCGCACCAGCCTGACGATGCGCGCGTCCGCGGTCTCCGAGAAATGGGCGTACACCACCTGCACCCCGGCCGCGATGGTGCGCGCGTCCAGCCCGGTGCCGCCCCGGCCGTCGAAAACCACGGTCACCCGCACCCGGCGCCCGGCCCTGAACCCGGCCAGCATCGAGATGAGCCCTGTCCGCGCCGCCTCGGCGTCCCGCTCGAGTAGCGGCTTCAGCGCCGGCTCGCGGTGGATGACATTATAGCCGTCGACGAGATAGCTCGGCATCCGCCAACAGGATAACAGCATCCGGCCCTTCCCGTCAACATTCGCGTGCGTTACCCGGTCCGGACACCCCTGGCTGACCGCCGGCTGAGGCCGGCTTCCCGGCGCGCCTGACCCGGCTTCCCGACCCAATATCGCCGAGGCAAATTGCGTTTTCGCTCAATTCGGCATTTCCCAGCGAGGTTCATAACCCTCTACATTGCAACAGATTAGCCGAATCCGAATTTCCCCCCTCCCCTATCCCCCGGGTCACCCACCCGGTCACCCGGGAGGTGACTCGGTGAGTCACCCGGCCAATCATCATCCGGGTCATCCGCCTGACGACCCGGCCGGTGATTCGGGAGGCAATCCGGACCGTCATTCTCCGGGTCGTCCGGGTGGTGGTCCGCCCGGTCACTGACCATGTCACCGGCCCGGTGACTGCCCGGGCAATCGGCCGGCTCAGCCGGGGAGTGCATCTCGGGCACGGCAGGCTGATGGTCCGACGAGCCGCGTAACTCTCCGCAAAGAATCCGCTTGGCCGGTCACTGCCGCTCCTCGTCCGCCTGCCGATGCAGGTCACGTGCAAGAACCGGTCTCCGAGATGACATAACTTCATAGAGGGTTCCGGCTGAGGCCGGTCGGCCGTGGTGCCGGCAGGCGGGTGCGGACACGCACGGGCAACCCGGAACCCGGAAGTCAGTGATGTTCGCAGACTGCGGGAATCCCGCAAAGGAGCTACGATGTCGACATATCGGGTCCCACCGCCCGACGGCGCGGCCCGCTGGGCGAAGTACAGACTGCGCTTCGAGCGCGAAGCCGGCGGCAGGTTGCCGGACGGCAGTTCCGAAACGATGGCCAAGCTGATCAAAGAGCCGGCCCTGATTGC
>JAWOHE010000047.1:0-26155 GCA_046485285.1 bacterium | reverse complement strand
GGTCTCGGTCCGCACCGACCACCGGGTGGGCCGACGCCGCTGCCGGCGATTCGGAGAGGTCGACCGCGGCTTCCCAGTCCACCGCCAGGCCGCCGTCCCAGGCCCCGGCCGCTATCGCCGCGGTCGTCCGGGTGTAGCGGACCTCGCCGTCGTCCTCCCAGCAGACGTGGACGTAGTCGCCGCCGCCGGCCAGCTCGGTCGCAATCGACGGGTCGCCCAGCTCGCTCCCGCCCGACGCCAGGGTGTCGAGGAAGAGCTTCGCGCCGTCGGCCTTGGCGACGACGACGAAGCGCGACGGCCCGGTCGGCGCGCCGCTGTTAAGAAGGAAGGCGGCCCAGACGCACGGGTCCGTGCCGTCGGACGCGCCCGCGACCGAGACCGGCCCGGAACTGCCCGGACTGGTCACGTAGACCGGGCAGGACCCGGACCAGCCCGCGCCGTCCCGGTAGACCAGCTCGACCCGGGGAGCCCCGGCCATCCCGACGTACCGGCTCGCCACCCACTGCCGGCCGGTCGAGTCCGCGGCCAGCGCCGGCTCGGCCGCGTCGCTCCCGAGCGCGGTCCGGGTCCACGCGCCGCCGCCGGCCGAGCGGGCGTACATCAGGCTGCCGTTGACGTCCGAGTACACCGCGAAGAGCGAGTCCGACCCGTCCTTGCGGATGAGCTTGACCCCGTTGTTCTGCCCGGTCGCGTTGCTGCCCGCACTCGAAACGTTGAGCGAGCATACTCCGAACCGGTACTCGCATGAGTCGCTCGGCAGCTCTTCCGCCCAGTGCAGCTTGACTCGAACCTGGTTGACTGACGGTGAGACCGCGGACGATTCGGCCACCGCAGAAGGGAGATACGAGTTCGCGTCCGTGTCCACCAGCGTCACGGTGTCGCCTCGTACCCGGGCGAGGACGTTCCAGACGCCGCTGACCCGCTCAAGCCAGTAGGTCACGCCTGCGCCGGCATAGCCCGGCCAGTCCTTCTCCCGGTTGTCGGTCGCGCTTGCCGAGCCGTCGTCCTGCCAGCCGGTCCACTGCACTCCGGCGTGGTCGCAACTCTTGCTCCTGATGACGTAGAGGTCCTCCATCCCAGTGTCCTCGACCTCCCGCCATACCGCGTGGATGATGCCGTCCTCGGCGCTCAGTGACGGCCTCGCGCCGCTCGCGCTCAGTGCAATGCTCGACCCCCAGTCGCTGCCGTGGGCCGTCCAGCAGGACGGATCGAAGTCCTTCTGACGGCTCAGGACTTGGCCGTAGCTCTGCCAGACGACGTAGGCGGTGCTGTCGCCACAGAGGACCACCTGCGGGAAGCTGTCCGCCAGCGAGTTGGCGGTCGCGACGGTGTCGAGCAGGACCCGGCCGGAATCCGCCTTGGCGAACAGAACGAGGGAACTCCCCGCGGTCGGGTCGTAGACCGCGAACGTCACCGCCGCCACCTTCACCCCGTCATGCAGCCCGGGATAGAGCGCGACCGAGACCGGGCCGGGAACGGCGTCCGCCGCACCGATGAACACAGTCACCGGCTCGGCCCAGTCCTGGTAGTCCGTGCTCCACCAGGAGCAGTAGACTGTGTCGGCGCGGGTGAAGATCACGCACGGCACCGTATCGCTGCCAACGGCGATGCTCGGGCTTCCGCCGACTCCGGGAGTGAGCATTCCGAACCAGGTCGTCCCGCCATCGGTGGACCGTTCGGCGCTCACGATGTCCTCGGTGGACAGGGCGCGGAACATGAGGCCTCCGCCCTGGAGTTGTACCAGCGGCCGGTTACCCGCATTGCCGTCGACTTCGCCCTGCGGCAGCCGCCGGGTCTGCACCAGCCTGAGCATGACCACGAAGCTCCGGGTGCTCTCCGGCTGACCCCACCGGTGATGCCGGTTGTACACGGCATAGGCGGTGTCGCCGTGAGCGCAGATGGACACGGAGTCGCTGGTGATGCCGGATATCATACTCGGCGTCCGCCAGTCATAGCCGATGTGCCCTGCGTCACTGGAAGTGAAGTAGAGATACTTGGCCCCGGGGTCGCTGAGATGACCGACCACCATGACCATGTAGAGCGTGTCTGCGCTGGAAGACGAAGGTCCACTGCACCAGAGGCTCGGGTGCCGGACGTCGCCGAACTTGAGGAAGTTGTTGCGCTGCCAGGTCGAACAGGGCGTGGTGTGGAACCAGTTGCTCGGGTTGTCCTCATGCGCATGCGACAGCTTGACCTCGAATGAACCGTCGGTCATCTGCTGCTGATAGGCGATGTAGGTCGTGTCGGCTGTCCCGGATGGTAGATTCCTCCAGGCAAGACTCGGGCGGGCATCCGGCACCACGTTGTCGGTCACGTAGTGGGCAGTACTCCCTCCGCCCTCGCTTCCTCTGAACATGATCTCGCGGTAGTCAGGACCGGCTCCGCGCACAAACTCCGAAGCGACGAGCCGGTACGTTTCGCCCAGCCGACCTCCGACTGATGGATAGTCTGCTCCTCCGCCTGGCACTCCCCATTGAGCGCACTTGAGGAGCATCCTCGGCGGGACCGAGTCCGTCCACTCCCCGTCCATGTTCACGTACCGGGTGTACGTGCACCAACCGATGCTGGGGAATGAATCGGCCCACGCAACTTCGGCCCGGCTCTTGTAGTGTGCACTGTCAACTGCCAGTGACGGATGACGAACCGTGACGTGCTCGAGCCCGCCCGAGTACTCCCCAGAGACCTTGAATTCGGGACTCCAGTTGGCGCCGCTATTGATGCTCCGACGAATGTACACCTCATTGTCCAGCTTGACCACGAAGGCCAGCGTACTGGGACAATGCGGTACGCGGGCGATGCTGACGTCGCGAACCACTGCGTCCACACCTGAGCTGAGCGATGTGCTGCTCGGCTGCCCGCCGCCGATGGGAATCCTGTCAATCCAGACAGTGTTGGTGCCGTATGTGCGCGCAGTGACGATGTGCCCTGTCGCCCTCGTTATCGCCCAACTGTTGTTCGGGACGAGATAGGTTTTCAAACTGGGAGGCTGAGAGAGCTGATACCTGCGCACCACCGCCCATTGGCGTTCCTGTCCAGTCATCACGCCCGCGGCCAGCAGCAGTACCATCAGTGCGTTCCTTCTTGCGGTTCCGGTCATGTCTTCCTCCTGTCTTGTCGGACTTGACGGTCTCCTTCCCGGACCTTCGGATACTTCCGAGGCTCACCTCCTCTCGCTCTTGACACGGACAGCCTGCCGGTTACTATCACGACACGATGTGCGGGCTGTTCATCGCCGTCGTGCTCGCGGCCGCGCCGGCACGCGGCCCGGACATCCCGTCCGACACCGCCGAGATGCACCTCTTTGCCCGGCTCGGGCCGGCGACCGGATACAGTGCTCTGGTCGCAGGCGACGCAGTCCGCAACGGCCGCCCTGAGCTGTACACGTACGACTGGCGCGCGCCCGGCCTTGTGATTTTCGAGCATCGGGCCGGGAACCACTTCGATACGCTCTACGTCCCGGGCGCGTTCGGCTATCCCTGGTTCCTCGCCGACGCGGATGGCGATGGCTGGCTCGAGCTTGTGGTCCAGTTCAGCGCCGACCCCTGCTACAACGGGCCGGCGTTGTACAAGGCGCGAGATGCCGGTCGATTCCCCGACTCGCTCGTCTGGGCGGATTCGTTTGCCGGAGTCACTGGCCCCCTGGCCTGTGCGATTCACGACCTCGACGGTGACTCGCTGTCCGAGATATCGGCGCCGATCGGTACCCCAGTGATCACGGAGAACGCACGGGTGCTCTTCGAATACCGGGGCGGCAACCGTTACGATTCCATAGCCACGCTTGTCGTCGAGGTTGGCCCCGACACGTTGGTGTCGCCCACTCAACAGATCTGCATCACCGACGACCTTGACGGCAATGGCAGGCCCGAATTGTGCGGTGGTGATTGGAACGGCTGGCTGTCGATATGGGAGTCGGTTGCCGACGACTCGTTCGTCTGCGTCTACGCGGAACTGGCTGCCCCGGGCTGGAACGGTCGGGTGACCGGGGCGGCCGCGGGCCCGGACATCGACCGGGACGGCCGGCCGGAGGCATTCTTCGGCGGCTGGACCCGCGAAGGCGGGTTGTTGATGATGTACGAGGCGACCGGCATCGGTGCGTTCGAGCGCGTCTGGCAGGCGACGATGCCGGGCGGCGGCATGTGGGGCGTCGGTCGGCTTGCGGTCGGCGACCTCGACGGCGATTCCATCCCTGAGCTGGTCGCCAGCTCGGGGGGCCACGTGCTGGTATTCAAGTGCGCCGGCAACGACTCGTTCTACCTCTGGTGGTTGCACGAGGCGGAAGGCGACCTCATCACCATCCACGACATCAACGCCGACGGCCGCAACGAGCTCATCTTCGAGTATGACCACGGGATCGAGGTCTGGGCGTATGGAACGCCAGGCGTCGCCGAGCGGGAGCGGCGGCGACTGGCCGCAGTGTCGGTCGAGCCGTCGGTGGCTCGGGTCGGGGTGAGCGTGCGGTTGGTCGGATTGCCCGAGACCGCGGGTGTGAGTCTGCTCGACGCAACGGGCCGGGTCGTGAGGGTTGTCGAGACCCGGGGCGGGTACCTCGGCACCCGGGGCCTTCGGGCCGGGACCTACTTCCTGCGGGTCGAATCCGGCCCGCATTCAGTTCGCCTCAAGCTGTTGCTCACCAGCTAGTCAATCCCGGCCCGGCTCTCGGCGGCCGGCCGGGTTCTCCGAATTGTCAAAGAACGGAACCGGCACTGTACGCTGGCATCGGCGGTTTCCTCCTTTCGGTGCCTCTCTGCACACCCTGCATCATATGCAAGTTCCGTGCCACTTGCGCCCGGGACGCAAGGCCCGCAGGACCGTCACTTACGAACGTGCGTCAGTGCGACGTTCCGGCCTGTCGCAGTGGGACAAAGTCTGCCGGTCGTACAAGAGCCTCACGGCAGGTAGCTTGTGGCGCCGCGATGTCGCAGCGATGTCGCGCGTCTACGTGAGCCAGACCGGTCCTGACGCCCGGCCCGGGCCGCCCGGGAAGCGCGGTGCCCGGCGCTGGTGTCGGGCAGTTCAGAGCCGCTCGCCTCGGCTCGGCAAATGTCGCTTGACCCGGCCGTTGACTGCGACCTGCCAGCTTCGCGTGCGGACATTGACGGTTACCTCGTTTCGCCATTCCTCTATTCACCCGGCATCACCCGGAGACTCCATTCCGGCGCTGGCGAGGTGCAGCTGATATCGCGATCGGTCCGATGCCACCATTTCAGGGTTCCAGGTTCCGAGGCAAGGCCACTGACGGCAAGCTGGAACAGAAGCAGGGAGACGATGGAGAATCCGGGCAGGGTTATCGCTCTGCACGGACGTTGCATCTGACTCCTCCTTGGGTGGCTCTTCGCCACGCCGGCACGGTGTTGCCCCATCGTGCCGCTTGCTGAACTCGGTCCGACAGGCCGCGCAGCCACTGCTTCCGACCTGTTTCGAGTGCAGTATAGTACCCCGACCCGCTCTGTCAGGGGCGAGTTGACGGCCGGCTGCCGCCAGTGACTCTCTCCCCACCGTCGGCCGACCCGGGAGGGGGACCGCCCTACTCGACCAGCACCAGCCTTGCCGACTCGCCGGTGTCCTGCCTGCGGACGAAGTACACCCCGGGCGCGAGATGCCGGACGTCGTTGTCGCCGGGCTGGAGCTCCATCACCTTCCGGCCGGAGGCGTCGAGCAGCGCGGCGCGGGACATGACCGAATTGTCCGACAATACGGGCACTCGCATCGGATGCGAAACAGATCGTGTCCCAAACCCGTATCCCGCGGCAAACAGGTAACTGTAGACAAGCCGCCGGAACCGGCTAATATCGCACAGCTTACCCGGAGGTACGATGTCGATTGCCTGCCTGATACTGTCAACGCTCGCGGCGGTCCCGACCGGCACCATCTCCGGTGTCGTGCTCGACGTCGCCACGCGCTCGCCGCTCGCCGGCGCCAGCGTCATCGTCACTGACACCGACCTCGGCGCCGCCTGCGACCCGGACGGCCGCTTCATCATTACCGGCGTCCCGACCGGCGTCTGGTCGGTCGAGGCCTCGATGATCGGGTATCGCAGCCAGGCCCGCAACCCGGTCGTCGTCCGAAGCGGCAGACCGTACACGGCCTGGCCTTCTGGCCGATGGCCGGGCTCGTCATCGAGTTCTGACCGTGCCGCTTCTTGACTCGCGGCACCCGGCCGGCTATCCTTGAGCCCGCTGGTGTCCCGGCCGCGCGGACACCCGACAACTTGGAGTGCGCCGAGGTGGCGGAAATGGCAGACGCGCTAGCCTCAGGAGTTAGTGGGTTCACGCCCATGGGGGTTCAAATCCCCCCCTCGGCATCCCAGCGCGGCACCGCCGTGCGCGAGCGCCGGGCGGCACGACCGCCCGGCGTGATGCGTGACGCACCTTCCCGGGTATTGACTTTGCGGCCGGGCGTGCTAATCTGCCGCGACTGGAGAAGCGGAAAGCCAAAGGCGAAAGGAGCCAAAATGCCCGCAAAGAAGAAGGGTCTCGCCGCGATGACCATCCGGGCCGATGCGGCCCTCCAGGCCATCTACGGCAAGAAGGAGCTCAAGCCGACCGAGCTCATGAAGGGCCTGTCCGACTACGCCAACAAGCACAACCTCAAGACCAAGGGCGCGGGCAAGGGCCTCGCCGCGCTCAGGGTCAAGAGCGACGACAGGCTGAAGGTCATTTTCGGCAACAAGCCCGAGATAAAGTGGTTCGACCTGATGAAGGGTGTCTGGGCCTACATCGACAAGAACAAGCTTCGCTGACACGCTGACATTGCCGGCCGGGCGGCGGTGACCCCGCCGCCCACTGCCGCGCCGCCGCGCCGGTAGACTTACTGCCCGGCTTCTACTATCGTCCGACGATGACAATCCGACCTGGTCTTGAGGTCCGACCGGCGACCATCGCCGACTATGACCGCATCAACGCCCTCGCCGAACAACTGGACCGGATACACCGCGAAGGCCTGCCCGATCGCTTCCGCCGGCCCGATGGGCCGAACCGCTCCCGCGGTTACATCGAGTCTCTCATCGCCGACCCGGCCACCTTCCTCGCGGTCGCCGAGCTAGGCGGAGCGGTCGTCGGGCTAATCAACTGCGGTCTCGAACGCTCACCCGACATCCCGACCAAGCCTGCCCTGCTCTTCCTCAAGGTTCGCGGGGTAGTCGTCGACGAGGCCCGACGCCGGATGGGAATCGGCAGCTCGCTGATGGCCGCGGCGACGGACTGGGCCGCCGCCCGCGGCGCGAGCGAAGCTCAGCTCAACGTCTACGAGTTCAACGCAACCGCCGCGGCGTTCTTCCGCGGCCTCGGCTTTGCGCCGATCAGCTCCCGGTTCACCGGACCGCTGGACGGCCCGGCGGAGAAGTCCTGAGGACCCGGAAAGAACCGACCGCGCGCCGGCTGGTCGCCGGCTCGCCGCTCGGCCCGCTCGGCATCCTCTGGCGGCCCGGCCCCAGGGTCCTGCGCATCGAACTGCCCGGCCGCCGCGGGCCGGCCGCGCCGCCGGGAACCTGCCCTGCCGTCACCCGGCTTGCAGGAGACATCTGCCGGTTCCTGGCCGGCGAGCCGGTCCGGTTCGGGCTCGCCCTCCTCGCGCTCGAAACCTGTCCGCCATTTCAGCGCGCCGTGCTCGAGGCCGAACACCGCATCCCCCGCGGCCGGGTCAGCAGCTACCGGCGGCTGGCCGAGCAGGTCGGCCGGCCCGGTGCTGCCCGCGCAGTCGGCAGCGCCCTTGCCCGCAACCCCTTCCCGGTCATCATCCCCTGCCACCGGGCCGTCCGCTCCGACGGCGCGCTTGGCGGGTTCCAGGGCGGGCTCGCGATGAAGCGCACCCTGCTGGAGATCGAGGGGGTCGGGTTCGACCCCTCCGGCCGCGTCCGGCCGGAACACTTCCGCTGATCGCGGGGTATCGTCCGGTGTGGGGCGGTCAGGCCCGCCCGAACCAGCGGCGTAACCGGAGCCTGATGACGAGCCAGAACGCGGACCAGACTATCTTCCTCGACATCTTCGAGACCCCGGCCTGCCGCTCGGTGAAGACAATCGGCGTCTCGACCAGCCTCAGGCCTTTGCGCCAGATGGCGAAGACGATCTCGATCTGGAACCCGTAGCCCTGCTGTTTGAGCGCGTCGAGGTCGATGGCTTCGAGCGCCCGCCGCGTGTAGCCCTTGAACCCGGCGGTCAGGTCGCGTACCGGGCAGCCGGTGCCGATTCGGGCGTAGACCGATGCTCCGTAGGACAGCAGCAGCCGCTTCATCGGCCAGCGGACGATGCTGATGCCGTCGCAATAACGCGAGCCGATGACGAGGTCGTGGTCGCGCAGGAGCCGGAGCATCTCGGGCAGTTTCTCGGGCGGGTGCGAGAAATCGGCGTCCATCTCGAACAGGTAGTCGTAGCCACGGTCCAGGCCCCACTTGAAGCCGGCGACGTAGGCGGTACCGAGTCCGAGCTTGCCCGGCCGGCGCATCAGGTGGACACGTGGATTGACCCGGGTGACCGCCTCGACTATGTCGCCGGTGCCGTCGGGCGAACCGTCATCGATGACGAGGACGTCGAGCTCGGGCGCCTGGCCAAGCGCGGCGTCGATTATCCGCGCGACGTTGTCTTTCTCATTGTAGGTCGGAATGCAGACAAGTCCGCGTGCCACCGGCTATGATATTCACGCGTCTAAGTATGTCAACAAAACCGTGCGCGGAACCGCTGACGTTGACAGTCCTTGCCCCCGGCGATACAATCGGGGTCAGTTCATCTTGCTGCTATCTGTCAGGAGGAAGATCCTATGCCGTTGCCCAAAAAGAGGCATTCCAAGACCCGAGGCCGCAAGCGCCGGACGCACTGGAAGTTGACGCCGCCGGCAGTGGTTGACTGCCCTCACTGCCACGAGCCGAAGATGCCCCACCGCGTCTGCCCGCACTGCGGCTACTACGCCGGCAAGGAAGTCATCGTCGTCAGCAAGGGTGCCGAGAAAACCAAGTGAGGATCGCGCTCGACGCGATGGGCTCGGACTCGGCACCGCGCGCCGAGCTCGAGGGCGTCGCGCTCGCGCTCGAGGAGGACGAGTCGCTCGAGGTCGCGCTGGTCGGCCAGCCGCAGATTCTCGAGGGCGTCGGGACGTCGTTTCCCAGCCGGCTCGAGCTCGTCCCGGCCGATGACGTCGTCGGGATGCACGAGTCGCCGGCCGAGGCGATCAGGCGCAAGCGCCGTTCCTCGATCGCGGTCTCGATGCAGCTCCTCAAGGAGGGCCGGGTCCAAGGCGTGGTGTCCGCCGGCAACACCGGCGCGGTGATGGCCTTCTCGGTCACGACGATCGGCGTCATCGACGGCGTCCACCGTCCGACCCTCGGGATAATGTTCCCGAACGTCCGGGGCAGCACGCTGGTTCTCGACGTCGGTGCCAACGTCGACACCAAGCCGCACCAGCTCCTCCAGTTCGCAATGATGGGCGCGACCGCGGCCGGCCTGCTCTTTCGCAAGGCCAACCCCCGGGTCGGGCTCCTCAACATCGGCCGCGAGGACTCCAAGGGCAACGAAACCTCGGTCGAGGCCCACCGGCTCCTCAAGGACAGCGAACTGAACTTCGCCGGCAACGTCGAGGGCAACGACATACTGAAGGGCACGGTCGATGTCGTCGTCTGCGACGGGTTCGTCGGCAACGTCCTGCTCAAGTATGCCGAGGGCCTGGCCGAGGTGCTGGCCGAGATGCTCGAGGACTACCTCGAATCCGAGTCCAGGTATCGCATCCGCCGGTGGTTCTCGAAGCCGGTGCTCCACGAGTTCATCGACCGGATGGACTACGAGGAACACGGTGGCGCGCTCATGCTCGGCGTCCGGGCGCCGGTGGTCGTTGCCCATGGCCGCTCGACCTCGCGCGCGATCAAGAACGCCCTGCGCTCGGCCTGCGACGCGGCCCGGGAGGATGTCACCGGCCACATCGCCCGACGCTTCGCGGAGCTGGCGTCACCGCAATGACCCGGCTCGCACTCGCGCTTCTGATGCTCGCGGCCACCGGCTGCAACACCCTGCCGGTCGGCGAGGACGGGCTCGGCCGGATCCCCTCGACTGACAGCCTTGTCGTCGCGCTCGACTCCTCGGCCGGTTTCATCCGCTACACGCCGCTTGGCGCGGCCGACACGATGCTCCTCGGCCGGGATGACCAGTACGTCTCTCGGGCGCTGATCAAGTTCGCCCTGCCCGACACCTCGTTCGACTCGCTGACCCAGGCCCAGCTCATCCTCTACCCGACCGACAGCACCAGGATGGCCTTCGTCGCCCACCCTTGCTCGGTCGACTGGCGGGCCGACGCCGCGACCTGGCGCATCGCCGACTCGAGTACCCACTGGCTCAACCCTGGTGGCGACTACCTCACCCGCGAGGCCTGCCGGGGCACCTTCGTCGCGGGTGAGAGCCTGGTCATCGAACTCGACCGCTCGCTGATGCCGGTGTTGCTCAGCGAGTCCTACGGCGTCATTCTCCTGCCGCTCGACACCGGCTTCGTCGGGCTGAGTTCCGCCTTCTCGTCCGCGACCGCGCCCCGCATCCTGCTCTACTGGGGCGCCGAGAAGAAGTCCACCCGGACGATCACCGCCAGCGAGGACGCCCACATCATCGACACCATCGCGATCCGCGCCGGCCTTGGCTACCAGCCGGTCGGCTCCGGGCTGGCGTTCCGGACCTGGCTTCGCTTCAACCTCGACTCGATACCGCCCGAGGCAACCGTCGCGCGGGCCGAAGTCCGCTTCACCCCTGCGGTCGAGTACCACCGGTCCGATACCCTGCCGCTCGGCGTCCGCCGCCTGCTCGAGCCGCCCGGCAGCCGAGGCGGCAATCCGAACCTCGCGACCGGCCTCTCGGGCCGGCTCGACTACGTCGTCGGCCCGGACTCGACCCCGGAGGCGGTGCTTGACATCCACAAGCTCGTCCAGTACTGGACCGCGCACCCGGACTCGAACTTCGGCCTCTACCTCGCCGCCGAACCGGACTGGGCACAGCTCTTCCGGTTCCGGGTGCCGGCTGCCGGGCCCGGCGCGCCCCGGCTCGACGTCCTCTACGCGATGCCGCCGACCGGGAGGTTCTGGTGATGCGCCGACTCCTGGCCGTCCTCCTGTTCGCCGCCTGCGCCCCGGCCCAGTCCTGGTTTAACGTCCAGGGGCTCGGCGACATCGGCCGCACTCCCGACGCCCGCTCCGCCGCGACCGGCGCGGTCGCCGCGCTAGGCTGGCAGAACCCGGCCTGGCTTGTCAGCCTGCCCCAGACCCGCATCTCCGCCGCGCTGCTCGGCGCCGGCGCGCTCGGCGTCGACGACGCGGGCAGCCGGCTGACCGGCACCTTCCGACCCGCCGGCTTCCATGCCGCGGTGCCCCTGCCGCTCGGCGGGCGGCTCGCGCTCGGCTTCGACGAAACCTTCAACCAGGACTTCGACATCTGGACCGAATCCCTGCCCGACAACCCGTACCGCTACCACGTCGTCAGCCGGGGCGGAGTCTACGCACTCAAGGCCGGCATCGCCTGGTCCTTTCTTGATGCGGCGTGCGTCGGGCTCGAGTACTCCCGCCAGCTCGGCGCGGCGCGCGAAAGGTGGCGGCTCGAAGCCTCAGGCGGGAGCTACATTTCGGTTGACACGGTCGAAAACGACTTCGTAGGCAATGCGTTCAAGGCCGGGGCCGCGCTCGAGCTCGGCCGGTTCGGTTTCGGGGCCTGGCTCGCGCCCGGTCACGACTACGGCGTTCGCACTCTCCGCCGGGTCCACGGTGTCATCGGCGACACGGTCACCGAGCGCTCGGTCAGCCTGCCTTGGTCAGCGGCTGCCGGCCTGCGATTCGCGCCCATCGACCGACTTAATCTCTTTGCCGGCGCGGAGTACCGGCCCTGGTCCGGAATCGAGGTGAACGGCGGCCTCAACTCCGCCTGGCGCGACGCGTGGCGAATCGGCGGCGGGGGGGAACTGCTCCTCGCGCGCGACGTCCCGGTGCGGCTCGGTTACTCCCGCGCCGACCTCTACTACGACGTCGGCTGGGGCATCTACCAGGTCGCTTGGCCGGTCGCCGAACACCGCCTCCACCTCGGAACCGGTCTTCCGATTCCCGAGTTCGGCGCGCTCGACCTGGGGCTCGAGCTAGCCCGCCGGTCCGGCGGCGGGTTCACCGAGTACGCCGGCCGGCTCGTCGTTACCCTCGCCTACCGCGAATCCTGGCAGAGACGCACTCGACGCTGGGGCTACTAGGTCGTTTGACTCGGCCCTGCGCCGAGCTTAGTCTCATTCGACGGCGGTCACGTATGATGTCGACACAAACCCTCACCCTGCTGCTGGCCCTCGCAATTCCGTCAACGACGCTGCCGGGTCGCGCGCATCGCGCGGGCACGGGACTGGACCCGGACAAACCGCCCCAGACGCCAGGCGTGACGCGCGTCGCGGCGGACGTCCGGCGTGACACCGGATGTTCCTACTCTCCGACCTGGGAAACCCGCGCACCCCTGCCCCGCGCCCGCGCCCACCACATGGTCACTGCCTACCCGGCCGATTCCTCCAGCCTCTGCCTCGTCTTCGGCGGCACCCGGACCGCCTTCGGCTCAATGGACCAGACCAGCCTGGCCTACGACCCTGGAGCCGACGAATGGACTGAACTCGCGCCCCTGCCGCGCCGGCGCGGCATCGGCCGCGCGATCGCTCTTGGCGGTCTTGTCTACGTCCTCGGCGGCTGTGTCGAATTCGGCACCGGCCTGCCCGCCGTCGACACTTACAACCCGGCCGCCAACGAATGGACCCTGGCGCCTGCCCTGCCCGACAGCCTCCACGACTTCGCAGCCGCGGCCTGGCGCGACAGCCTGCTCTATGTCTTCGGCGGCGGCAACTGGGCACCGTCCTCGCCGCCGACCGACCGCGCCTGGCTCTTCGATCCCGGCGCCGGGACCTGGCTGCCCGCCTCACCCCTGCCCGCGCCGCTCGGCGCGACCTCGCTCGCGGTCATCGGCGACGACCTCTACCTCGCCACCGGCTGGACCTCGGATGGCCCGACCAACCGCGCCTGGCATGGTTCGATCAACCCGGACAACCCGGCCGAGATCGCCTGGCAGGAAATCGACACCATCCCGGCACGCCGCCGTTGCCGTACGGTCGGCGCAGTCGAGCGCGGCCGGCCCCAGTTCATCGGCGGAGTCACCGCAGGCGGGACCGTCAGCAGCGAGGTCTGGGAACTCGAACCGGCCACTAACCGCTGGACCCGGCGCGCGGACAAGCCGACGCCGGTCTCCGACGTCTTCGGCGCGGCCGAACTCCTCGACTGGGTAATAGTCCCGGGCGGCTACGCCGGAGCCCTGCCCTACCGGAGTGAGAACGAAGCCCGGTACCGCGCCCGCTTCTCCAGCGACGTTGCCCTGCGGACAATAGTTGCCCCGCGTGACCGACTCGCCGCCGGTACGCCGTCCAGCGCGACGATCGCAATCCACAACTACGGCACGTCAACAGAGCTCTTCCCGGCCGGACTCCGGGTCCGCGACTCGACCGGCGGCCAGCAGATCTTCGTCGCCGAGTCGCTCGTCACGCTTGCGGCCGGCACCGGCCGCGAGATTACACTCGGGCAGTTCGTGCCGGGCCCGAACCGGGTCTACTCGGTCCTGGCCTGGACCGGCCTGAGACCTGACAGCAACCGGACCAACGACACCGCCCGCGCCCGATGCCGCACCACGCCGCTCAGTGAGCCCGATGGCTTCGGGTACCGCTGGGAATCAACCCAGGAGCCCGACACTGTCCGCTTCCACTGGGCTTCCCCGGCCGATGCCGACACTCTGGCCGGCTGGTTCCCGGACCGGGACGACGGCTGGGTCGTCCGCGCTCTTCCCTTCCCGTTCCCATTCTACGGCGACACGCTGACCGCGCTCGCCGTCTCGGTCGACGGGTTCCTGTCTCTCTCCGGGCTTGTCGCCCCGACGAACCGAAGCCTGCCCGCGTTCGACCTCGATGGCCTGATCGCGCCGCTCTGGCACGACCTCACCCTCAGGAACCGGGGCGCGGTGCTGGAGAACCGACACGCAGAAGCCTACCGGCTGACGTGGTCCGGCGTACCCCGCTATGGCCTGCCCGAAGAGACAGCCGACTTCGCGGTCACACTCGCCGCGGGTGGCACGATTCGGTTCGACTACCTCGAGACCGCCGGCGAAGCCGGTTCCACGGTCGGCATCCAAGGCGGTGACGGCGGCAACAGCTGGTTCATTGAGTACTGCTGCAACGGCGAGCCAGCCCGCCGCCGGCCTGCTGACTCGGTCTCAATCCTGATCCACCCGCCACGCACAATCGCGTTAGAGGAACCCGAGCCGGCACTCGCCGGGCTCGCCGGCCGCCTGCCTGGCATCATCCGCGGCCGGTTCCTCCTGCTCCCGGCGCAAACCGCGAGCCCTGTCCCGCTGGTGGCGACGATCTACGACGCAGCCGGACGGCGACGCGCCCGCTGCGCACTCCCGCCCGGCGCGACCGGCATCGCACTCGCCGACGACTCCGGCCGCCCGCTTCCCGCCGGCGCCTGGTTCCTCGTCCTCGCTGACCCGAGCCGCTCCCTGCTCCTGCTGACCCACCGCTTCATCCTCGCCTCGCGCTGACCGGGATTCCCGCGGCAGCGGCCGGTTCAGGCCGGCCGGAAAACCGCGACCTCGGCCGACTGCCAGGTCAGCCGGGCGGAGGGGTCGTCGGTGTCGATCGTGATGGTCAGCGAGACGCGGTGGCCGGCCAGCCGCCGGGCCGCCCCGGTGATGACGAAGAACATCGTTCTCCCCGACTCGGCCGGGTCGGTCGACGCCCGGGCAAATTCCCCGATACAATGCCCGCCGGCCGGGTCGGCCGGCGCGTCGCGGTCCAGGTCTGTGAACAGCCGGATGATGAGCCGCCGACCCGCGGGCGCGATCACCTCCGCGCTCCGCAGGCGTAGCACTACCTCGTCAGCGTCGTCGGCCTCGGCATCCAGCCCCTCGATTCGACGGGCCGCGAACCGGGCCCGGTTCCCAGCCACGGTTAACTCGGTCCGGTCGGCCTGGTCGAACCGGGTGACGTGCACCGACAGGCTCTGTTCGCCGGCCAGGTCCTGTTGGGCCAGCCGTGCGGCGTCAGCCGGGCCGAGGTCCGGGTCGCCGAGCAGGACCATCAACTTGGTCAGCGCGGCCTCAGGCGTCACGTCTACGCCGCTGACGACGCCGGCATCAATCAGCTTGACGCTGGTCTCGTACATCCCGAGGTCAACCCGCCCGCCGCCACACTGGGTCACCGCCAACGCCACCACGCCCCGGCCGGTCGCCCGCCGGATCGCGTCGAGCACCGCCGGGCTGGTTGGGATGTTGCCCGCCCCGTAGGTCAGCAGGACTACCCCGCGCAGGTTCGGGTCATCGAGGATGCTCCCGAGCATCCGGCCGTCCTGGATACCCGGGAAGAAGCTCGCCGGCACGACGTTTGGCTCGAGCGTGGCGCGGACGCGGAGCCGCCGCTCGGCCGGCCGGCGCCGAAGTAGAAGCGGGTCGACCGTGATCCGCTCCCCGGCGATGGCCAGCGGCGGGTAGTTGGGCGACTGGTAGGCGTCATAGCCGGTCGCGTTGACCTTGCGGGCCCGATTCCCGCGCAGGAGCGTACGGTTGAAGAATATCGCCACCTCCGGGATGACCGGCAGGCGGGCGTAGCCCGGGTTTGCGAGCATCAGCGCCGAGATCATGTTCTGGGTCGCGTCGTTGCGGGCATTGAAGAGATGCGAGCGCTGGGCGCCGGTCAGGATGACCGGCTTGGCGAGGTTCTCGAGCATGAACGACAGCGCGGAGGCGGTGTAGGCCATCGTGTCGGTTCCGTGGAGGATGACGAAACCCTCGTACCGGTCGTGGCCGGCCTCGATGACCCGCGCCAGCTCGACCCACTGTTGCGGCCCGACATTGCAGGAATCCCGCGGCTCGGTCCAATATGCATCAACATTGAATCCAATCCAGGCCGGGTTCGGCGCGCCGTCTGCCAGCCGCCGGTTCAGCGCCGGGGTCCGACGCCGGAACTCCGGCCAGGGCACCGCGACACGGGGACTATCCGGGTCCTCGGGGTCCGATGGCATGCTCCCAATCGTACCGCCGGTGTAGATCAGCAGAACCCCCTCACCCCGGTTGTCCGGGTCAAGGCCGGTCGCCGGCAGGTCCGGAAACATCGCCGGAATGTTACCGCGCCGGCCGCGGCCGTCAACCGGCAGGGTATTGACTGCCGGGGCGTCCGGGCTACAATCGGGCGATGCAGGCGAACATCACGGTCGAACGAATCGGCGGGCTCGACGGCCAACCCGCAACACTGACCGGCTGGGTTCACAACAAACGCTCCTCGGGCCGCATCCGCTTCCTCATCATCCGCGACGGTACCGGCGTCATCCAGTGCGTCTTCGTCAAGGGTGAGGTACCGGACGCTGACTTCGAGCTTGCCGACTCGGTGACCCAGGAGTCGTCGGTCCGGGTAACCGGGTTGGTCCGGTCCGACAAGCGCGCCACCGGCGGCTACGAACTGACCGGCACCGGCCTCCAGCTCATCCATCGCGCCGAGCCGTATCCGATAACCCCGAAGGAGCACGGCACCGAGTTCCTGATGGCCCACCGTCACCTTTGGCTCCGGTCGGCCCGCCAGCACGCCGTTCTTCGCATCCGCTCCGAAGTCGTCAAGGCGATGCGGGACTACCTCGACGACCACGACTTCGTGCTCGGTGACACGCCGATCCTCACCCCGGCCGCCTGCGAGGGCACGACGACCCTGTTCCCGGTCGACTACTACGGCGAGCAGGTCTTCCTCACCCAGTCCGGCCAGCTGTACAACGAGGCGCTCTGCGCCGCGGTGCGCCGGACCTACTGCTTCGGCCCCACCTTCCGGGCTGAGAAGTCAAAAACCCGCCGCCACCTGTCCGAGTTCTGGATGCTCGAGCCCGAGGTCGCCTTCCTTGACCTCGAGGGCGATATGGACCTTGCCGAGGACCTCGTCGCTTCCACTGTCGCCCGCGTCCTCGACAAGCGCCGAACCGAGCTTGCGGTCCTTGAGCGCGAATTTGTCAAGCTCGAGGCGGTAAAACGACCATTCCCGCGTATCAGCTACCGCGAGGCGATCGAACTCCTGCGCGCCCGCGGCCGCGACATCAGCTTCGGCGACGACTTCGGTGCCGAGGACGAGACCCTGCTCGGCGCGAGCTTCGACCGACCGGTGCTGATTCACCACTACCCTGCCGCCATCAAGGCGTTCTACATGAAGCGCGACCCGGAGGATAAGTCGCTCGCCCTGGCCTTCGACATGATCGCGCCCGAGGGCTACGGCGAGATCGTCGGCGGCAGCCAGCGCGAGGATGACCTGGCGGTCCTCGAGCAACGCATCGCCGAGCACCGGCTCCCGGCCGACGCGTTCGGCTGGTACGCCGACGTCCGACGCTACGGTTCGTTCCCCCACGCCGGGTTCGGGCTCGGTCTCGAACGTACGGTGGCCTGGCTCTGCGGCGTCCGCCACGTCCGCGAGACAATCCCGTTTCCGCGGATGCTTGAGAAGGTCTACCCGTAAAGGAGGAGAAATGCCGGAAGAGAAAGTCGGGATCATCACCCACTACTTCGGCAAGCCCGGCGTCGCGATCGTCAGCGCGACCGACGCCGGCCTCAAGGTGGGCGACACGATCCACATCAAAGGCCACACCACCGACCACACCCAGGTCGTCGAGTCGCTCCAGGTCGAGCATGCGTCGGTCCCGGAAATTCCGAAGGGTGGCGAGGCGGGCATGAAGGTCAGCGTCCACGCCCACGAGCATGACATCGTCTACAAGGTGGTTGGCTAGCGCCCTGGTCGTGCTTGGGCTGGCCGCACCCGCGGCCGGGCAGTGGCGGACCGTCGGCACCGACACCGTCTCCGCGACCGACCTCAACCGCTGGCTGAGCACGAGGTCGCTCGCGCTCGACGATGCCGGCCGGCTCCACGCCGCGTGGTCCGAAGCGGTCTCCTCCGGCGTCCGGCGGCTGCTCTATGCGGCCCGGGACAGCGGGCGCTGGTCCGAACCCGAAACCGTCGCGGTCGATGCCGGCGGCTCGCCGGTCATCGCCGTCGCCGCGCGCTCCGGTCGACCCCACCTCGCCTGGCCTGCGGGTTCCGGCCCGGAATCAGAGCTGTGGTACGCCGAGCGCGGCGACTCAGGATGGCAGGCCGTTAGGCTGACCGACAACTCGGACTACGACATCAGCCCCTCGATCGAACTCGAGGGCGACTCGCTGCCCCATATCGCCTGGATAACCGTTGACGCCGCCGGCCAATACCGCATCGGCTACGCCACCCGCCGCGACGGAGACTGGCAGGACCAGGTGCTGGCCGGGAGCCAGCTCGGGCCCTTCGGGCTCGGCGCCGCGCCCTGGCTGGCAATCGAGCCCGGCGGCCGCGCTCACGTCAGCTACCGGGGCGGCACCTATGGTAGCTACCATGTCCACCACGCCGCCAACGCCTCGCCCGGCGACACGACCTGGTCCTACGAGACCATCTACTCACTCAACCTTGAGGACTACCTCTCCGGCATCTCGGCTGGCGACTCGGGCGAGCTCTACCTCGTCGTCAGCGGCAATGACGGCTGGGGAATGCCCTGGCGGACCTGCTTCTTCCACCGGCCCGCCGGCGCGACGAACTGGGACCCGGTCGAGCTGATGACCAGCACCGCCAGCGCCGCGCTCCAGGGATTCTGCCGCGAGGGCCGGTTCATCCACATTACCTGGGAGCGAATCGACGGCAACATCGCGACCGAGGAAATCTACCACTGCTCGAACGCCTCCGGCTACTGGTACAGCTCGGCCCTGCGGGCCGACGGGCTGAGCTACGGCGGCGCGCTCGCGGTCGGACCGGACCGCGCCGGTCACTGCCTGCTCCTGTCCGGACCGGTCCCCAACACCCGCCCGCTCCTCTGCCTGCACAGCGAGCCATTCACCGGCGCACTCGAACCTGCCGCGCACGACCACGGGCCCGTTGCCCGTGCTACGCTCGCCCGCGCCCCGGTCCGCCTTGCCGGGCTCGTTCCGGCCCCGGCCACGCTCTTCACAGCCGCAGGTCGGCGGGTCACCCGGCTCGGCTCTGATGGCTGGTGGGACGGCCGCGATGCCGCCGGCCGCGCCGCACCTCCCGGCGGCTACGTCCTCCGCGGCGCCGATGGCTCCACCCGTGCCTTCACCTTCGTACGCTAGAAAGGAGAGCGATGCCCAGAAGCAAGAGCAAGCGCATCCGCAAGCGCCACCAGCGCGCCCTGCGCCACAGGCGGCGGCACGAGCGCGCCCGGGCGAAGAAATAGCCGGGAAGGCGATCTAATCCTCCGGTTCGCACCGCGACAGGCATAGGCGGGCCTGATGGCAAGACCGGGTGGCACTGCTTCGATCCGTCGGCTCTTCCTCGCACCCTTCGGAACGGACGCAACCGAGCGCCTGGTCGCCGCCGCGCTGAAACTCGTTCCCGGCCCGGACTACCGCGGCATCCTCTACCTCGCACCCAGCCCGCGTAAGCTCCGCGACACCGAACTGCGCTTCGCCCGGCTCTGCGGCCGCGACGGCTTCATCCCGCCCGAGTTCCTGACCCCAGGCCAGTTCGCCCGCCGGCTCTACGAAGTCCACGGCCAGGCGCGGCCCCTGCCCGCGGAGCTACGGCCCCTGCTCGTCCAGCGCCTGCTTCCCGCGGAGACCCGGCGCCGCACCCTCGGCTACGCCCAGGCGGTCGCCGAGTTCATCGCCGACATCAAGACCTGGGTCCGGCCCGAAGACCGGCCCGGCCTGCGCGCGCGGTTCGAGGAGGAGCTTGCCGGCTTCGAGAAACCGCTCGCCCGGGCCCTGGAGGCACTTGAGGTCCTCGACCGCTACGACGCCGAGCTCAAAGCCCGGGGGCGGGTGGACAGCGAGGACCTGCTCGGCGCGGCCCCGGCCCTGGCCGCGCTCCGGCCGCCGCGCCTGCTCATCCTGGATGGCTTCGCCGCGCCCGAACCGCCCGAGGCCGCCCTGCTCGCCGCCCTCGTCGAGGCGGCCGGCACCGTGCTTGTCGCCGCCCACGCCGCCCCGCCGGAACAGGAAGCGGACGAGGACTACGCCTTCGCCGGGCGGTTCGTCAGGTTCATCACCGGGCTCGGCGGATTCAAGACAACCCGGCTCCCGTCCCCGACCCTGCCCGCCCCGGAAGGCCTGTTTGTCTTCCCGGACCCGGAAGCGGAAATCGCCGGCATCTGCCGCCACCTGCGCGGCCGGACCAACCTCGCCGACACCGTCGTCGCCCTGCCCGACATCGGCGCGCGTGCCCCGATGGTGCGCCGGGTCTTCCGGCGGTATCGCCTGCCCGCCACCCTCTACCCGGAGACTCGGCTCGACGCCTCGCCCCCGGTTGTCGCGGTGCTGGACTTGCTCGAAGCGGTCGCCCACGACTTCGAACGTATGCCTTTTGCCGCCGCGCTCTCCTCGCCCTGGCTGGCCGGCCTGCTCCAGCTCCCGGCCGACACGGACGACACCGGCCGGGACCGGGCCGCGGACGCGGTCAACAACCTCTCCCGCCGCGCCGGCATCATCAAGGGCCGCAACAACTGGCGCCGGCTTGCCACCCGCCTCGCCGCGGCCGAAAGCCGCCTGTCCGTTGAGGACGCGGAACTGGCCCGGGACCTTGAGACCCGCATCCGCCGGGCAATCGGGCTGGCCATCAAGATGCTCGAATCGGCCGACAACTTCGGCCGCCAAGCCGCCCGGCTCAAGGCCTTCCTCGAGGCGGTCAAGTTCGGCTCCAGCCTTGACCCGGACGCGCCCGGCATCAGCCCCCTACTCGAAGACCGGAGCGCGTTCTACGACGCCCTCGACAGCCTGGTCGAGTTCGAGACCGAGTTCGGCGCCGAGCCCGGGCCCCGGGCCGCGTTCATCCGGGCGCTCGAATACCTGGTCGGGCTCTGCGGCCGGGCTGCGGACCCGCCCCCGGCCGGCGTGCTCGTGGTCGGGCTGGCCGAGACCACCGGCCTGCACCCGAGCCACGTCGTGGTCGGCGGCCTGACCGAGAGCAACCTGCCCGGCCGCAGGTCGGCCGACCCGATTCTGCCCGAGCGCCTGCGCCGCGCGCTCGGGATGCCGGACCTCGACCACCACCGGGACTGGCAGCGCTACAACCTTCGCCGCACCATCGAGAGCGGCGCGGACGCGTCCTTCCTCTGCTTCCACGACTCCGACGGCGACAAGCCGGTCCTGCCCACGCCCCTGCTCGAAATCCCCACCCGCGCGTTCCCGGCCCCGGCCGCGCTGTTCTCCGAAGCCGAGGAACAGTTCGCCGACGGCAGCCGCGCCGGCCGGCCCTTCGCTGACCGCGACAACACCGTGAACTTCTCGGCAGACCCCCGGGCCCGGGCCGCGCTCGCCCGCCGCTACGGACCGGACCGGCCGTTCTCGGTCACCGGGCTGGAGTTCTACCGCGCCTGCCCGTACCGCTACTACGTCGAGCGCGTGCTCGGGCTTGAATCCACGGACGAACCGCAGTACGCAATCGACGCCCGGCAATGGGGCTCGGTCATCCACGACGCGCTGAGCCGGCTCTACGCCGACGGCCCGGTCGAAATGCCGAAGCTCGAACCGGCGGCCCGCCGGGCGCTCGACGCGGCGCTCAAGGGAGCGGACCTGCCCCGGTTCTGGGCCGAGACCGCCCGCCGGGTCTTCACCAACATCCTGCCACGATTCCTCACCATCGAACAGGCACTGCGCGACGCCGGCTGGCGGCCGGAGCGGGTCGAGCTCTCACTCTCCGGCCCGGTCGCCGAGAACCTCACGGTCCGGGGCCGGGTGGACCGGGTTGACTCCGGCCCGGGCGGCCAGATCATCCTCGACTACAAGACCGGTGAGAAGACCGTCCACCCCCGGGAAGTACTGGAAGAACGCACCCACCTCCAGCTCCCGCTCTACACCCGCCTCCTCGAAGCCGAGACCGGCCGCCCGGTCGCCAACGCCGCCATCTACAGCCTGCGCCGGGACAGACCGGGCTGGCTCGCCGATGACCGCCTCCAGCTCGCCGAGCTCGTCGAGGCCGCAGTCAAGACCGCGGTCGAGACCGCGGCCGCAATCCGCGTCGGCCGCTTCCCGGCCGAACCGGCTGGGAGCGCCTGCCAGTACTGCGACCTTGACTGGCTCTGCGGCCCGGAGGGAAGCGAGTAGATGCCCGGGCTCAAGAGCCAGGTCGTCTTCGCGCCCGCCGGCTCGGGCAAGACCGAGCGGCTCAGCCGGCGCTACATCGAACTGCTCGAAGCCGGGGTCCCGCCCGAGCGCATCCTTACCCTGACCTTCACCGAGAAGGCCGCGGCCGAGATGAAGGAGCGCATCTTCCAGCGCCTCGCCGACAAGAACCCGGACCTGCACCAGCAGCTCCGCCGCAACGCGCTCCGGCTCCGCATCGGCACCATCCACTCGTTCTGCCTGACGCTCGTCCGCCGCTTCGCGCCCAACCTCGGGCTCGACCCGCGCGTGGACGTGCTCACCGCCGAAGGCGAACTCTGGAACGCGGCCAAGTACGACACGCTGATGACCATCGCCGAATCCCGCGGTGACCGGCAGGCCCTCGAACTCCTGCTCGACCTCATCACCACCGAAGACCGCATCGGCTGGGAAGCGCTCTCCAGGCAGTACGACCATTTCTTCGCCAGGCGTGTCAACATCGCCCGGGGCAGGGTCCGGCTCGCGGATCGGGCCGAACTGGCAAGGGTCGTGCGGGAACTGCGCGCCGACCCGCGCGCCGACGGGCTCGACGACCCGGCAGCATTCCCGGACGAGCTGACCCCGGCCACGGTAAGCGCCGCCCTCACCGCGCTCTACGCCCGCCGCGACCTCTTCATGAACGCAAGGTCCGACACCCCGCGGCTCACCCGGGCCGCGGAACGCGAATGGAACGAGATCTGCTTCCGCTACTACAGCCTGCTCCGGCAGGACGCGGCCGCGGCTGAGTTCGCGCGCAGTTTCGAGCTCTTCCGCACCCGCTTCCTCGATACCTACACCCGGCGCAAGCGCGAAGCCGGCCAGGTGGACTACGACGACATGGAATCCCTCGCGCTCGACCTGCTCCGGCAGGACCCGGACTGGCAGAACGTCCTCCGCGCCTTCGACGAACACACCGACCACCTGCTGGTGGACGAGTTCCAGGACACCAGCTTCCTCCAGTGGGGCATCGTGGACAAGCTCACCGAGGAGTGGCGCTCCGGCCAGGGCATCAAGACCGAGCTCGGCATCGAGCCGACCATCTTCATCGTCGGCGACGACAAGCAGTCAATCTACGGCTTTCGGGAAGCCAAGGTCGAAGTCTTCACCGGCGTGGCCGACGAACTCGAAAAGGGCCTCGGCCCGGAGCGGCTGGAACGCCTCACCCTCGAAGACAACTACCGCAGTCTCGAAGCCATCATCAACTTCAACAACGTTCTCTTTTCCCGGCTGATGGCCTGCGAGTCGGACGCGCCGGCCTGGCGCACCCGCTACAAACCCTTCCGGCGCGCCCGGAACAACGCCGCGCCCGGCCGGGTCGAAGTCATCATCACCCCGTCCGGCAAGACCGTGGCGGAACGCCGGGTCGCGGACGCTTGCGCGGTCGCCCGCCGCATCCGCGCGCTCACCGACCCGGCCGTTTCGTGTCCGACGCGAGTGCCCGCCCCCTTCACCGTCTATGACCGCAATCCGGACGGCACCGAGACCGGCCGGCCCTGCACCTTCGGCGACATCGGCATCCTCGTCCGCCAGCACAAGACCATCCCCTTCATCGAGGCGGCCCTGCGCGACTGTGGCGTGCCCTTCCTGGTCGCCGGCGGCACCGGCTTCTACCACGAACCCGAAGTCCGCTACGCCATCGCCCTGCTCGCCGCGCTCGTCGACCCGGCCGACGACCTCGCGCTCTACGCGACCCTCCGCGGCCCGGTCTTCGACATTCCCGAGGCCGACCTCCTCCTCAGCGGAATCCGGGGACGTGACCGGAATCCGCCCGGGAACTCCGGATCGTGTCCCCTGGATTCCGCCCTCGCCGACCTCGAACGCTGGCGGGCCCGCATCGCCGCCGAACCGCTCGCGCTCGTGCTCGAAGAAGCGCTCACCGAGCGCCGGGCCTGGCAGGCCTTCTGGGAGCCCCAGCGCCAGGCCAACCTGCGCCGGCTCCTTGCCATAATCGAGGACCGCGCCGCCGACGGCGAAGCCCCGCTCCGCATCCTCTGCGCGCTCCAGGACCCGGGCGACGACGCCAAGGCCGCGGTCCGGACCGAGGGCGTCAACGCGGTGCAGATTCTCACCGTCCACACCGCCAAGGGTCTCCAGTTCCCCGTCGCCTTCTTCCCGGCGCAGGACGAGTCGATCAAACCGCTGGAAGCGAAGAGCGGCAGCCAGCTGGTCATTGAAGAAGTCTCCGCCGACGAGGTCGAAGTCTCCTGGCTCTCCGACGCCGGCCTGCGCCGCCAGAGCAATTGCCACATGACCCATCGGGAAAAGGAAATCGAAGAAGAGAAGCGCGTCTTCTACGTCGCCTGCACCCGGGCCCGCGACGCGCTCTTCCTGACCGGCGCGTACCACGAGAAGGGCATCGCCAACAGCCGTCTCCTCTGGCTTATCGAACACCTCGGGCTCGACCCGGTCAACCTTAGTCTCGACTCGCCCGACACCCTGCCCGGCGTGACGGTCACAAACGGTGCGGAACTCGGGGACATGACCGGAATCCGCCCGGGGATTCAGGATCGTGTCCCCGGAATTCCCAAGCCCGCGCCCCCGCCGCCGGACCCGGCCCCGACCGAACGCATCCTACCGGTCACCCGCAACCTCGCCCGCGACTTCACCCGCCTTTCCGACGAAGCCATCCACACCGGCGAACTCATCCACCGCATCCTCGAGCTCATCTCGCAGGGCGTGGTGGACCCGGGCCGCCTGCCCGAGGCGATCGAGCACCTGCTTGCCGGTCTGCCCGCGGAGCGCCGCCGGTATATCCTCGACCACCTCGACGCGCTCAGGGCCGACGCAGAGGCGTGGTCGATAGTCACCCCGCAGGAGAACGCCGAGGCCGAACTACCGGTCATGTACACCGACGGCGAGACGCTCCGCACCGGCCGGGTGGACCGGGTCATCATCACCCCGGACGAAGTCCGCATCTACGACTACAAGACCTTCCCGGTCAGGCCGCGGGAAATCGGCACGCTTGCCCGTGAGTACCACGACGGCCAGCTCCGCCACTACGTCGAGGCGCTCCGGCGCATCTACCAGGCAAAGAAAGTCAGCACCTTCCTGCTCTTCACCGCCCTTCCCCGCATCGTCGAAACCGGCACCCTCTGAGCGCCGACCAGACTGCGGCAAAGTCCCGTCCAACCAGCAAGATACCCAGATGGCTTTCAATGGGATCGACGCATACATCCCTCTCGACCGGAGGGCCGCGAAGCCCGGCGTGGAGAGACCCATTCCGCTGGCTGTCATTCCGACCCCTTCGACTACGCTCAGGACAGGCTCCGCGTAGCGGAGTGGAGGAATCCCTCTCCGCTGCCCGTCATTTCGACCGGAGCGCAGCGAAGTGGAGAAATCCCTCTCCGCTCCTCCGCCGCGCCGAACCCGACCAAGGGATTCCTCCAATCGGCGGCCTCGCCGCCTCCGTCGGGCACTCGCGCAGGACCCGAAACGGAATGACAGCCAGTAGCGGCTGTGCCACCGCCAGCAAGCCGGACCCCTGCCCCGCCCGTCATTTCGACCGGAGCGCAGCGAAGTGGAGAAATCCCTCTCCTGTCCCGGTTCCGGGTCTTCTGTAGGAGCGACATCTCTGTCGCGATTCGTTCCGGCCTCGGACATCGCGGCTGGGTGCTGCCGCAGGCAGGTGCGCCTGCACTGCCGCTCCTACACCCAGCCCCGGCCTCGGGCGCCCCACCCGGCCGTGCTCAAGCCGGCTGAGATACGAGCAGAAGCCCGGCTTCCGACCCCTCAGGTGCGCCAGCTCGACGAGGCTCAGCCCGGCCCGAAGCCGCAACCCGCGTAACGCCGCACCCGGCGCAACCGGGGTAGTGTGCATTAATTCTGTTGAAAGCCGGGGCCGTTGCAGGCGATTGTCGGGCGGAGTCTGAGGTACGCGCCGGCGCGGAGCAGAATGGATTCCGGGGTGTTTGCCGTGCTGATCGCTCTCCGCAGGAGATTGTGCATCGACTCCACCGCGTTGGTCGTGGTCGGCAGTGCCAGTTCCGGGTGGCGCA
>JAWOHE010000100.1:0-38956 GCA_046485285.1 bacterium | reverse complement strand
GCGCCACCCGGAACTGGCACTGCCGACCACGACCAACGCGGTGGAGTCGATGCACAATCTCCTGCGGAGAGCGATCAGCACGGCAAACACCCCGGAATCCATTCTGCTCCGCGCCGGCGCGTACCTCAGACTCCGCCCGACAATCGCCTGCAACGGCCCCGGCTTTCAACAGAATTAATGCACACTACCCGATTCCAGACTTCACGCTCGGCGTGAGTGCCCGCACTGCGAGGATGCAGCCACCCCTCCGGGCCTTGCGGCCGTCGGTCAAGATGCCTTGGCGCAGCTTGACTTGGCCGGTGCGAGTGTTACGATTGCCCGCTGAATGTCAGACCGATTGAACGAGGTTCTACCCCTCGTCGCCCGTCCGATTCGCTACACCAACGCCGAGTATAACGCTCTGGCGCGGGAGCCGGCGCCCGGGATGGTGCGGTGGGTGCTCGGGATGCCCGAGGTGTACGAGCTCGGCACCTCGAACTACGGCCTCAGGATTCTCTACTCGATCCTCAACCGGACCACGGGCGCCTTGTGTGACCGGGTCTATGCGCCGTGGCCTGATTTCGGGGCGCTGTTGCGCGGCCGGGGCATCCCGCTCTACGCGCTCGAGTCGAAGCGGCCGGTGCGGTCGTTCGACATCGTCGGGCTTTCACTGCAGAGCGAGCTCTCTTATACCAACGTGCCCTACCTGCTCGAGCTGGCCGGCATCCCGCTCGTCCGGGAGCGGCGCGGGGCCACGGACCCGCTGGTCATCGCCGGCGGGCCGTGCACGGTGAATCCCCTGCCGCTTGCCGGCTTCTTCGACGCGTTCGTCATCGGCGACGGCGAGGAGGCGGTCGTCGACATCACCCGGGTCCGGGCAGGCTGGGACGGCCGCGACCGCGAGGCGCTCCGGGCAGCGCTGGCCGGCATCCCGGGACTCTACGTGCCCGGACACAGCCCGCGCGCCGCGGGCGCGGTCCGGCGCCGGGCGGTCGCCGAGCTGCGCGAGGAGGACTTCCCGTTGCCGCCGCTGGTGCCGGTCTGCGAGGTCACCCACGACCGGTTGACGCTCGAGATCGCCCGCGGCTGCACCCGGGGCTGCCGGTTCTGCCAGGCCGGGATGCTGAACCGGCCGGTGCGGTTCCGTGACACCGGGCAGGTGCTGCGACTGGCCGAGCGCGGCATCCGGGAGAGCGGTTGGGAGGAGGTTTCGCTGCTGTCGCTGTCCGCGCTCGACTACCCTGACCTACTGGGCCTGGTCGGCCGGCTCAACGCGCAGTTCCGGGACCGACGGGTCGCGATTTCGCTGCCCTCGACCCGCGGGGAGGATTTCTCGGCCGAGCTCGCCTTCGACCTGCAGGAGGTGAAGAAGACCGGGCTGACCTTCGCGCCCGAGACTGCCTCGCCGCGGCTGAAGGCGCTGGTCAACAAGAACATCTCCGAGCTCCGGACGCTCGAGGCGGTCCGGACCGCCATTGACGGCGGCTGGAACGGGGTGAAGCTGTACTTCATGCTCGGCCTGCCGACCGAAACCGACGCCGACCTCGACGAGATGGTCCGGTTCGTCGACGAGGTCGCCCGGATCTGCCGGGGCCGGACGGTACGCTACAGCCTGAGTCCGTTCGTGCCGAAGCCCCACACGCCCCTGCAGTGGGCCGGGTTCGCCGGCATCGAGGAGCTGCGGGCGAAGCTGGACCGGGTCCGGGGCCGGCTGGCCCGGCGCAACGTCAAGGCGAAGTGGGAGGACCCCGCGAGCTCGTACTTGCAGGCCGTGCTCGCGCGCGGCGACGAGCGGCTCGGCCCGGTCATTGAGCACGTCTACCGGTCGGGCGGGCTGTTCCAGGAGTGGAGCGAGCATTTCGACTTCAGCCGCTGGCAGGCGGCGTTCGAGTCGTGCGGCGTCGACCCGGCGCCGCACGTCGCCGGCCGCGCCCCGGGGGAGCCGCTGGCGTGGGACTTAATCGACACCGGGGTCAGCCCGGACTACCTGCGCCGGGAGTGGGAGCGGGCCGGGCGGGGTGAGCCGACGCCGGACTGCGCGGGCGCGGCCTGCACGGGCTGCGGCGTCTGCCCGGACGCGACGCCGCCGGCCCGGCCCGAGCCTTCGTCCGCCGTCGAGCGTGCCTACCGGCGCAGGTTCCAGCCCGCGGCCGAGCCGGGCCCGAAGGTGCGGTTCCGCGTGCGGCACTCGGTCGGCGAGGAGTTCCGCTGGGCCGGGCATCTCGACCGGGTGCGGGCGCTCTACCGGTCCCTGCGCCGGAGCGGCCTGCCGGTCGCCTACACCCACGGTTTCTCGCCGAAGCCGATGCTGTCGTTCGGCCCGCCGCTGCCGGTCGGGCTGGCGTCGAACGCGGAGTATTTCGACGTCTTCTTCGTCGCCGGGTACTCGGGCGACATCGTCCGGGACCTCGGGCCGTTCCTGCCCCGCGGTCTCGGGCTCGAGGCCGGCCGCGCCGTCCCGCGCGACCGGCCGACGCTGGGCAAGGAGATCAACCTCGGCCGCTACCGCGTCGCGGCCGGGGTGGCGCCGGACGGCATCGCCGACCGGGCCCGGCTCGTGCCGGGCTTCCGGTCCGCGACGCCGCTGCCCGGCGGCGCGCTGGAATTCGAGCTGGTGATCGCGCCCGGGGTCAGGCTGTTCCCGGCGCTCGCGCGGCTCACGGAGATTGCCGAACCGGCAGTCCGGACCCTCGAAGTCCGGCGGCTGGACTGCCTGATCGACCGGGGCGGCCCGGTGCGGACGCCCCTGGAGGATTGATTGATGAGTGTCAAGACACGGATAGTGATAAGCGCGAACGAGTGGGAGACCAGGGTCGGCATCATCGAGGATGACCGGCTGGTCGAGTTCTACGTCGAACGCGAGGAGAGCCGGAACCTGGTCGGCCGGGTCTACAAGGGCCGGGTCGAGAACGTCGTGCCCGGGCTCAGGGGCGCGTTCGTCAACGTCGGGCTGCGCAAGAACGGCTTCCTGCCGCTCAACGAGATCCCGGAGTTCGACACGCTCGACGACGAGGATGACGGCACCGAGAAGAACCGGGACAAGGACAGTCAGGGCCGGCCGCGGACGATCTCGCTGAACGAGGGTGAGGATATCCTTGTCCAGGTCGTCAAGGACCCGTTCGCCGAGAAGGGCGCCCGGCTGACCTCGTACGTCTCGATACCAGGGCGCTACCTGGTCTACTTCCCGAACGCGGAGCGCATCGGCGTGTCGCGCCGGATTTCCGACCGGCGCGAGCGGACCCGCCTGCGCGCCGCCGCGCGCCGGTTCAAGTCCCGCCACGCCGGGCTCATCATCCGGACCGTGGCCGAGAAGGCCCGGCCCGAGGAGCTCGCCGAGGAGTACCGCCAGCTCGAGCAGACCTGGGAGACGATCCGGGCCCGGGCCGAGCCGGCGAAGCCACCGGCGGTCGTCTACGACGAGCCGTCAATTGGCGTCAAGCTGGTCCGCGACCTGTTCACCGGCGAGGTCGAGAAGGTGGTCGTCGACAGCGAGGAGCGACACGGGGAGATCCTCGCCTACCTCGACCAGGTCGCGCCGAAGCTCAAGCGCAAGGTCGAGCTCTACCGGGGCGAGGTGCCCCTGCTCGAGCAGGCCGGGATCGAGGCCGAGCTCGACCGGGTCTTCCAGAAGCGGCTCTGGCTGAAGTCGGGCGGGTTCATCACCATCGACCAAACCGAGGCGATGGTCGCGATCGACGTCAACACCGGCCGGTCGTCGAAGGAGGATGACCCGGAGCGGCTGATCTTCTCGACCAACATCGAGGCGGCGGCCGAGATCGCCCGCCAGATCCGCCTGCGCGACCTGGCCGGCCTCCTGATAATTGACTTCATCGACATGGACGACCCGAAGAACACCGAGAAGGTCGTCCAGGAGCTCCGGACCCAGCTCGCCAACGACCGGGCCAAGGCCGATTACTCGCGGATGAGCCGGTTCGGCCTGCTCGAGATGACCCGCGAGCGGACCCGGCCCGGAATGATGTACGCGATGTGCGAGACCTGTCCGACCTGCAAGGGCTCGGGCCGGGTCCGCTCCCGGGCCGAGGTGGCGATGAAGATCGAGCGGGCGGTACTGGCGCGGCTGCCGAGAATCGCCGGCCGGCGGATCCGGGTGCTCGCCGCGCCGTGGGTGACCGACTACCTGACCGCGGACTGGTACGACCGGCTGGCAGAGTTCGCCCGGCGCTACAGGCTGGCGATTGACGTCAAGACCGACTACCAGATCCAGCCGACCGACTTCCGGCTGCTGGTCGAGTACTCGGAGTAGCCGGCTTCAGTCGGGCAGCTCGATGACCTTGTCGCGGCCGGTGCGGCCGCGGACGACCCGGACCGAGCTCTTCGGCACGCCGTAGTGCCGGGCGACCGCGGCGATGACCGCGTCGTTGGCCCGGCCCTCGCGCGCCGGGGCGCGGACCTTGACGAGGAGCGGCCCCGGGGGCCGCTCCTCGGTTCCCTCGGTCCGGCAGCCGGGCCGGACCGTGACCCTGATCTTCAACCGCCGCGGTTGCCGAACCGGCCGATGCCGTTCTTGTAGCGGTCGAGCAGCTCGGCGCGCTTGCCGGCGTTCCAGCCCGAAACCCGGGAGAAGTAGCCGGTCACCCGGGTGATGAAGTCGACCTCGGCCGAGCCGCAGTACGGGCAGACGTCGACGAGGCCGCGGGTCGTCCGGCCGCAGCGGCAGGTCGTGAACTCGGGGGAGAAGGCGACCTGGGCGTTGCGGGTGGTGTCGTAGGTCTTCCGGACGAAGGCGGCGACCGATTCCTTCGGCGGGCGGGCGTCGGCGAGCCAGACGTGGGTCAGCGCGCCGGCCTCGATCATGTCGTGGAACTTGCCTTCGCGGTAGACCCGGTCAATCGGGTCGACCGCCTCGCTGACGTTGAGGTAGGTCGAGTTGGTGTAGTAGGTCGACTTGTCCTCGATCGATCCCTTGACGACCTGCTGGGCGTGGTCAGGGAAGGCGGCGAGGTCGAGCCGGGCGAAGCGGTAGGCGGTGGACTCGGCCGGGGTCTGCTCGAGGACGAAGTGGAGCTCGTGCTCGCGGGAGAGCCGGTGGCACTCGAGGTGGAGGTAAGCGACGACCTTGAGCCCGAACTTGAACGCCGCCTCGGACTCGTGGAGCTGGCTGCCGGTGTGGTACTGGACCAGCTCATTGAGGCCGAGGATGCCGACGAGGAAGGTCGCCCGGCGCATCCGGAGGTACTGCTCGCCGTCGAGATCCATCGTCAGGAGCGCGAGCGGGCCTTCCTGCTTGAGCTCGAGCAGCTTGTCGAGGAAGGTCTTCTTCTGGAGGTGGGCGCGGACCGCGACCTCGAGCGCCTCGCGGAGGAGCTTGAAGAGCTGTTCGTCGTTGTGGTTGGCCTTGTAGGCAACCCGGGGCAGGTTGATGGTGACGTTCTGGAGCGCCGAGTAGCGCATCTTCCAGGGCGTCCGGGCGTCGTCGAGGTCGGTCCGGTTGAGCTTGAAGCTGAGCCGGCAGCACTCGCTGATCTTGGCGGTCTCACCGCGGTCGAAGACGAAGTAGGTGTTGCCCTTCTCGGCCGCGACGTCGGAGATGTGGAGCAGGAAGTCCTGCCAGCCGGGCGTGTCGAAGAACCGCTCGGTCATGTGGACGAGCGGCTTGGGGAAGAAGAACGGGCGTCCCGAGCCGTCGCCGTCCTTGTAGATGTCGAACATCGCCCAGACGAAGCGCTGGGCCTCGGGCAGGTAGTCGCGGTACTTCCGGCCGGTGTAGGTGCCGCCCGGGCCGATCGCGTCGACGTCCTCGAAGTGCTTCGGGACCTCCCAGTAGAGGTTGACGTCGGAGAAGATCGCCTGGCCGCCGCGGGCGACGTTCTGTTGGGAGTACTCGAAGACCAGCATCTGGGCGAGCTGGTGGACCTCTTTGTCGCTCATCCCGACCGTGAACGGGGCGATGAACAGGTTGACCGCGTCCCAGCCGATGGCGCCGGCGAAGTGGCCCTGGAGCGCGGCCGAGAACTTGACCATCTGGGCGAGCAGGGTCTCGGGGTGGCGGGCCGGCTTGGCGATCGAGAGCGCGTTGGGCAGGTTGAGCCCGAACTTCTTGACGTATTCGAGCGACTGGCCCGAGCAGTAGGGCCGGTTGATGAAGCCGAGGTCGTGGAGGTGGATGTCGCCCGAGGTGTGGGCGTCGGCGACGTCCGGGTCGAAGACCGAGGCGAGCGCGAACTGCTTGTTGATCCACTCGGCGAGGGTCATGTTCGTCGCCTCGGGGTTGTGCGGGATGTTCGCGTTCTCCTTGTTCGGGTAGAGCAGGATGCGCTCGACGTCGTAGAGCGGGACGCCGAGCCGGGTGTGCCGCTTGCGTTGCTCCTCGTAGCCGTGCTCGATGAGCTTGGCGTTGACGATCTCGCGGACCAGACTGGTCGTGACGTTCTTGACCTTCGAATTGATGATGACGTCCTCGACCTCGGTCGCGATCTTGCCGGCGACTTCGGGCGGCAGGTGGGTCTCGCGGACCAGCGCGTGGCTGATGCGGTTGCGGTCCCACTTCAGGACTTCCTCGTCGGTGGTCCGGACGAAGACGGCGTACTGGGTTGATTCCTCCTCGCTGGTCAGGAGCTTCTTGATCCGTGCCCGGTTGCGCCGCTCGCGGTAGAGGATGTAGGACTTGGCGATGCGGGCCTGGTTGTTGGCGATCAGGACGGCCTCGACCGCGTCCTGGATTTCCTCGACCGCGGGCGTGCAGTCGCCCCGGTCAGCCCGGAGCTGCTGGGTAACCTGGTTGGCCATGCGGGTGGCAAGGCCGCGGTTGTCAACCCCGACCGAGCGGGCGGCGAGGTAGATCGCCTCGATGATGCGGTTCAGGTCGAACGGCACGACGTTGCCGTTGCGCTTCTTGATGTGAGTGAACGCGGGCGGCGCGGGGCTCGGCGCGACGTCGGGCTGCCCCTCGACGCTCTCCTGCTGGTGGGCCGTCAGTTCATCGGTTCTGGCCCGGTCCCCCGGAATCGGCACTGGCTCCCCCTTTCTTGAGGTTGGTCAGTTCGGCCACAAACTGGTCGGCATTCTCGAATTGGCGGTATACGGAAGCGAACCTGACGTAGGCGACTGCATCGAGCCGGCGCAGGCGGCGAAGGACGATCTCGCCCAGCTTGCGCGACGACACCTCGACCCGGCAGCCCTCGGCGAGCTCGGTCTCGACCTCGTCAACCAGCCGTTCGACCTGCTCGCGGCCCACTGGCCGCTTGCGCAGGGCGAGCAGCAGACCGGCGAGCAGTTTCTGGCGATCGAACGGCTCGTGCCGTCCGTCGCGCTTGATGACCGCCAGCCCGGTCCTCTCGACATACTCGTAGGTGGTGAATCGGCGGCCGCAGGGCACGCACTCGCGGCGGCGGCGCACGGCGGCACCGCTCTGCGCCGGACGCGAGTCAAGCACCCGGTCGTCGTCAACTCCGCAGTAGGGGCACTTCATATAGTGTCAACTACTGTTATAACCACAACTGATTGGGTTGTCAAGCTTGAGTTAATACATCCCTGCTATTACGTAAGTCGCCGCAAAGGATACCTTTAGTGAATATGGCCTCAGACTCGGGAATTCCAAGACACCGAATGAGTTCGTCAGGTCCCGTCTCTAGAGCCCTGCTCAGGCAGGCTTCGCCCACAGGCTGTCCACATCTTATCAACAGGCGCGTCCAGCGGCCGGAAGTGATCGTAGCCGTGCAGGTGGACCCGCCTTGCCCGGCCGGCATGTTCGAGCCAGAACCCGCGGCCGCGCTCCGTCCGGCCGATGCGGGTGACCGGGACTCCGTCAACCTCTGGCGGGATGGGCAGCCCGGAGGTGAAGAGCAGTTCGTGATCCTCGCCGGCGGTGAGGACGAAGTCGGTCAAGGTCCGCCCGGTCTCCCGGCAGTATGCGCGGGTTTCGGGGAGCACCGGCAGGCGATCCGGCTCGACCACGACCCGGACTCCGCTCGCCCGGGCGATACGCCGGGCATCGGCGGCGATGCCGTCCGATGTGTCAATCAGCGCGCGGATGCGCGGCCGCAGGACGAGCATCGCTTCGAGCCGGGGTATCGGCAGGACGTGGCGGCTTACCGCCGGGTTGCGGCGGGAGGTCGTCGGGTCCCTGGTGAGAATGAGCCGGCCGGTCTCAGCCACGCCCGCCTGCCCGGTGACGTACAGGAGATCGCCGGGCCGGGCGGCGTTGCGCAACAGTGGCCGCCGGGTCCGGCCGGTAGCGGTGAGGGCGAGCAGGAGCTCGCTCCCCGCGATCGTATCGCCGCCGGCGATCTCGCAGCCGAGCCGGGCGCAGACTGAGTCCAGGCCCCGGTAGAGCGCGGCTAGGTTCCGGCGCCGGGTTGCGGGCGGGAGGGCGAGGGTCACGAACAGCGCGGCCGGCCGCGCGCCCATCGCGACGACGTCGGACAGGGCGGCGTAGGCGCAGTGCCGGCCGACTTCCTGCCAGGAGAAGCGGCGCAGGTCGAAGTGCACGCCCTCGCGGTAGCCGTCGGTAGTGACGACCAGGCCGCCGTCGAGCACGGCGGCGTCGTCGCCGATGCCGAGCCGGACCCGTCCGCGCGCGGGCAGGTCGCGTCGGAGCGCGGCGATGAAGCTGTCCTCGTCCGGGTAGGGGAAGCGCGCGGGGCGATTGCCGGGCACGGGCCAGTATAGGACCGGTCCCGACTCGGTCAACCGGCGCGGGCCAGCCGCCTCGGCCGCGACCCCCTGGCGTCGCGGGGATTGGCGAAGGGTGCCTTCCGTCTGGATCAGTATGCGCAGTGGCAGGATGAGCGGGCCGGCCGATGGGCATTGACAAGCCCGGTCGGCGTGCTAGCCTATGGTCGCATGTCCTCGCTCCGTGACCCCGGCGGCCGGTCGGCGACCGACATCGCCCAGCGTTTCTGGCTGCTGTCGCGCCGGATTCTCCGCTTCGCCAACCGCGGCACCCCACGACTGGAGTTCATGCGTGAGATGTCGCGGCTCGCCCTCGATCTTTCCGACTGTGACGGCATTGAGACTCGACTGTGGGGCCCGGAGACGAGCTTCCGCTGGCAGGCCTGGCAGGACGGCAGGGAGGACCTCGAGCTCTACCCGAGCCCGGCCAACGCTGCCACCGCCTGCCGGCTCCCGCGTCACCCGATCCTTGAGCGCATCTGCCAGATGGTCGTCGAACACACGGCCCCGCCCGGCCTGCCCGGATTCACGCCCAACGGCAGCTTCTGGACCTCGGACGCCCGGGTCCCGGTCGTCCTTGAAGCTGGCTCGGCGCAGGTCACGCTCGGCGTTGCCGACGATACCCGTTCGCTCTGTCTGATTGCCTTTGTCGTCGACGAGACGAGCGCCGGGTTGTTGCTGCTCGAGAGCGCCCGACCTGGGCTCTTCCGCGAGGAAGAGATCGAGCACTACGAGGGGATGGCCCAGACACTCGGCCTCGCCATTGCCGACCGCCGGGCCCAGGCTGCACTACGCGAGCGCGTCAAGGAGCTGACCTGCCTTTACAGCATCGCCCGGCTTGTCGAGCAGCAGTCCCCGGACTCGCCCGATCTGCTGGTCGGCATCGCGGAGCAGGTCCGCCTGGCGTTCCAGTATCCCGAGACGGCAGCGGTCCGTGTCGTTCTCGACCGCACCGACGTACTCACCCCGGGCTGGCGCGCAGGCGGCCCGACGCTAGAGATGCCGGTGAAGCTGGATGGCGTCGAGCGGGGCCGGGTCATCGTCAGCTACCCCGAGCCGGGCGCGAGCCTGGAGCTCGATCCGTTCCTGCTCGAGGAGACCAACCTGCTGGCAGCCGTCGTCCGCGAGCTCGGGTTGCTGCTCGAGCGTCACGAGGCCGAGGCGGAGAAGGATCGACTCCAGGAGCAGCTCCGTCACGCCGACCGGCTCGCGACGATCGGGCAACTGGCCGCCGGCATCGCCCACGAACTCAACGAGCCGCTGACGAACATCCTTGGCTTCGCCGAGTTGCTCGCCGGCGACCCCGGCCTATGCGAGCAGGCGCGCGTGGATACCCGTCGAATCAGTGACGCTGCGCTCCATGCCCGGGAGGTCATCCGCAAGCTGATGCTGTTCGCCCGTCAGTCTCCGCCCCGCACGGGCCCGGTCGACCTGAACGCGCTGGTTCGGGACGGACTGTTCTTCCTGGAAGGGCGGTGCGTTAAGAACGACGTCGAACTCGTCCGGATGCCCGCGCCGGTCCTGCCGGAGGTCGAGGCCGACGCGAGTCAGATTCTGCAGGTGCTCATCAACCTGGCCGTGAATGCCGTGCAGGCAATGCCGCGAGGCGGCCGTCTGACCGTCGAGACCAGCGCCGAAACCGACTGGGTGGTGCTCCGGGTTACCGATACGGGCGTCGGGATGACGCCGGAAGTGATGCGTCAGGCATTCCTGCCATTCTTCACCACCAAGGACGTCAATGAGGGTACTGGTCTCGGCCTCGCAGTCGTCCACGGCATCGTCTCCGCCCACGGCGGTTCGATTGACGTTGACAGCAAGGTCGGCGTCGGCAGCACATTCACTGTCCGCCTGCCGCGCCGGCAGGAGGTGACCGATGCCTGAGAGCCCACCTGCCCTGATCCTCGCGGTCGACGACTCCGAGTCCACGCTCGAGGTACTGCGTCGCAACCTCGAAGCCACCGGCTACCGTGTCCTGACCGCGACCGGCGTGCCCGAGGCCATCGCCCTGCTCGATGAGCATGCAGTTGACCTTGTCATTACCGATCTCAAGATGCCCCGCGTCAGCGGTCTCGATCTGGTCCGGCACGTCCGCGAGAATGCGCGCGAGACGGAGGTGATGATGATAACCGGCTACGCCACCGTCAGCGGGGCGGTCGAGGCGATGAAGACCGGGGCCGGCGAGTACCTCTCCAAGCCGTTTACCGCCGAGGAATTGCGTGCCGCGGTCGGGCGCAGCCTGGCAAAGCTCCAACTCCGTCGCGCGGGCCGGCCTTCGTCGATCGGCGTCGTGCTCGCGCCACACGGGCTGATTGGCGACTCGCCGCCGATGCGTCAGGTCTTTCGAGCCATCGAGAAGGCAGCGACGGCGTCGGCGACGGTGCTCATCACCGGCGAGAGCGGTACCGGCAAGGAACTCGTCGCCCGCGCCATTCACTACTCGAGTTCCCGAAGCTCGGCACCACTAGTGCCCGTCAACTGCGGCGGTATTCCCGAAGGCCTGCTGGAGAGCGAGCTGTTCGGCTACGTGAAGGGTGCCTTCACGGGTGCCAGCGAGTCGCGGGCGGGCTTCTTCCAGACCGCCGAGGGCGGGACGATCTTCCTCGACGAGATCGGCGAGACCAGCCTGGCCATGCAGGTCAAGTTGCTGCGTGTGCTCCAAGACAGGGAAGTCTGCATGGTCGGTGACACGCGGCCGCGCAAGGCGGACGTCCGGGTCATCGCCGCCACCAACAAGGACCTGCTGACCCGGGTCCGGAAGGGCGCATTCCGAGAGGACCTGTTCTTCCGGCTCAACGTCATTACCATCGCGGTCCCACCGCTGCGCGAGCGCGTCGACGACATCCTCCTGCTCGCTCGCAGCTTCATCGAGCGGTTCAGCCGTGAGTACGGGCGATCGGCGCCGAGGCTAACTGACGCCGCGTTGGCCGTGCTGGCCGGATATGCCTGGCCGGGCAACGTCCGCGAACTCGAGAACCTGGTGCAAAGGCTGATAGTCATGCACGAGGGCGACCTGATTGACGTCCCGGACCTGCCCAGTCACATGCGTTTTGCAGTTGCGCAGCCGCCGGACGTGACCCGGACACTGGCCGAGGTCGAGGCTGAGTATGTGCGCAACGTTCTCTCGAGTGTCGATGGCAACAAGAGCCGCGCGGCCGCGATTCTCGGCATCGACCGCAAGACTCTACGCAAGAAGCTGGGTGAACCGACTGCGGACCAAGACCCCACGACCTGACTGCTGAGTGAGGACTTAGTCCTCACTGGCCCTTTCCTCCTCAGCCCACCACTGACAACCGAGCAGGGCAATGTAGCCATTCATCAGGGAGTTCAGCGTGTAAGTAGTAACGCATAGGCAAGTTAGTGCGGCAGTCCGATCTTCCATCGTCCAGCAGGTTCTTGGTACACTCCGTGCATATAACACTGGCGATGTCAGTCGCCAGAAGTTCAGCAAATCAGGTTCGAGACTGCGACTGCCATTCTGACGAAGTCCGGCATAACAAACAGGAGGATCGGATGTCAGTGACCAGAGTGAGTGTCAAGCAGAAGTCCGGCGCACCAAGGAAGATCGAGCTCGCCGGGCTCTGCACCAACTGCAACAATGCAGACCACTGCAGCTACGCCCGCAATGCCAAGAAGCCCGTGCAGTTCTGCGAGATGTACGACGGGCACTCCGAGGAGCCGGCGCGCGCCGACCTGAGCGAGGTCCTTCGCTCTGACCCGGCCGACCTGCGGCCCGAGATGCCGCATTCGAAGGGTCTGTGCGTCAACTGCGCAAACCGCGAGACCTGCGCCTGGGCGCAGCGCGAGGGCGGTGTCTGGCACTGCGAGGAGTATCGCTAGTTTCTCGGTAGTGAAAGGAGATATCGAATGTCCAATTCCGCGAGCGTCGTACACACCACCACCAGCATACCAGTGAAGACGAGTGTCTACGACAATGTCGTGCGGCAGTTCAACCGCGCGGCAGACCTGATCGGCCTCGTTGACAACGTTCGGAAGATCCTGGCCGCACCAGTCAACGAGATTACCGTGCATTTCCCGGCCCGGATGGATGATGGCCGGGTCGAGATGTTCACGGGCTACCGCGTTCAGCACAACAATGCGCTGGGTCCGTTCAAGGGCGGCCTGCGTTTCCATCCCGACACCGACATCGACGAGGTCAAGGCACTCGCGACCTGGATGACCTGGAAGTCGGCGATCGCCGACATCCCCTTCGGCGGCGGGAAGGGCGGCGTCTGCATCGATCCGTCGAAGTACAGCAAGACCGAACTGGAGCGCATCACTCGTCGGTTCACCTACGCGCTGGGGCAGAACATCGGTCCGGAGTACGATATCCCGGCTCCGGATGTGAACACCAATGGTCAGGTCATGGCCTGGATTCTCGATACCTACCTGAGCTCGGTTCACCCTCAGGAGCGCGGGCGGTGCATGCACGTGGTCACCGGCAAGCCGGTCGGACTAGGCGGCTCGGTAGGCCGCGAGAAGGCCACCGGGCAGGGAGTCGTGTACTGCATCGAGGAGTGGGCCAAGGGCAAGGGCGTGGATCTGGCGAAGACGAGCTACTTCGTTCAGGGGTTCGGCAACGTTGGCTCCTGGGCCGCCCGGCTCATGGACCAGCATGGTGCGAAGCTCGTTGCGGTCGAGGACGTCACCGGTGCGATTGCCAACCCCGAGGGGCTGGACGCCGAGGACCTCACCCGCTACGCGAAGCAGAAGGGCGGTGTGTACGGATACTCCAAGGCCACTGCCATTGACCACGAGACCTTCCTGGCGACCGAAGCGGACATCTTCATCCCCTCGGCCCTTGAGAACCAGATCACCGGCAAGACCGCCGCGAGCCTCAGGTGCAAGCTGGTCGCCGAGGGCGCCAACGGCCCGACCGATCCGTTCGGTGACATCCTCCTGCACAAGGCGGGCATCGACGTGCTGCCTGACATACTGGCCAACTCCGGCGGCGTGATCGTCAGCTACTTCGAGTGGCTGCAGAACAAGCGCAGCGAGTACTGGGACCTCGATGAGGTCGATACGAAGCTCTATAAGAAGATCACGGCCGCCTATCGGAGGGTCCGCAGCGCGGCACAGGAGTTCGACGTTGACTGGCGGACCGCTGCCTACGTCGTCGCGCTCCGACGCCTCGAGCGCTGCTATGTCGAGCGCGGCATTTTTCCGTGAGACCGACAAGCCCCTCTGGCTAGTGGGTTAGCCACCCGGGGCACATCCTCCCGCCGGGGTCCGCAAGGACCCCGGCGGACGTTGGTTCCCCCTCTTGCAGCCTGCTACGAGTGTTCGCCCGTCCCGGCAGTTCGTCGACCCGTCCGGCCGGACCGTCGAGTTGACCGGTGTGGCGCGGGAGGTATAATGCTCGGCCTGATGTCGCAGGAGCCGGGGTATCAAGGGGCGTTAGTGCGGAACATCGGCACCAACAGCCCTTACAGGAGGATGTGTATGTCGGATGCAGTAAGAGCCTTCATGGAAGGCGTGAAGAGGCGGAACCCGGCGGAGTCCGAGTTCCACCAGGCAGTCGAGGAGGTCGTCACCTCACTGATGCCGTTCATTGACCGCAACCCCAAGTACCGTCAGCACAGGGTACTCGAGCGCATCTGCGAGCCGGAGCGGGTGATAATATTCCGGGTTCCTTGGGTCGACGACAGGGGTGAGGTCCAGATCAACCGCGGGTTCCGGGTCGAGATGAACTCGGCAATCGGCCCGTATAAGGGCGGTCTGCGCTTCCACCCGACAGTGACGCTTGGGATGCTCAAGTTCCTGGCTTTTGAGCAGGTGTTCAAGAACTCACTGACCACGTTGCCGATGGGCGGAGGCAAGGGTGGCTCCGACTTCGACCCGAAAGGCAAGTCAGACAACGAGGTCATGCACTTCTGCCAGAGCTTCATGACCGAGCTGTTCCGTCACATCGGTCCGGATACCGACGTCCCGGCCGGCGACATCGGCGTCGGCGGCCGCGAGATCGGGTTCCTGTTCGGCCAGTACAAGCGGCTCGCCAACGAGTTCACCGGCGTGCTTACCGGCAAGGGCAGGAACTGGGGTGGATCGCTGATCCGGCCCGAGGCGACCGGCTATGGCGCAGTCTACTTCGCCCAGGAGATGCTTGCGACGCGGAACGACACGCTGCAGGGCAAGTGCTGTCTCGTGTCGGGTTCGGGCAACGTCGCCCAGTACACCGTCGAGAAGCTGAATCAGCTCGGGGCGAAGGCCATAACGCTGTCCGACTCCAGCGGCTGCATCCATGATGAGGCCGGCATCGACAACAAGAAGCTCGGATTCGTGATGGAGCTGAAGAACGTCCGGCGCGGCCGAATCAGCGAGTACGCCGACAAGTTCACCGGCGCCGTGTTCACGCCGGCTGACCCGAAGGCGGACCACAACCCGCTTTGGGCCTACAAGGCCGATTGTGCCTTCCCGAGCGCGACCCAGAACGAGATCAACGGCAGGGACGCCGCCAACCTGCTGAAGAACGGCATCTACGTCGTGTCGGAAGGCGCCAACATGCCCTCGACCCCAGAGGCGATTGAGCAGTATCTTGAGGCCAAGATCCTGTACGGTCCGGGCAAGGCGGCGAACGCCGGCGGGGTTGCGACTTCGGGCCTTGAGATGTCACAGAACAGCCTCCGGCTGTCGTGGACCCGCGATGAGGTCGACAAGCGACTGCAGGGAATCATGAGAGCGATCCACGAGCAGTGTGTCGTCCATGGCAACGATGGCAAGTGGGTCAACTATGTCAACGGCGCGAACATCGCCGGCTTCGTGAAGGTCGCCGACGCGATGATTGACCAGGGCGTGGTCTAATTGTTGCCGGTCCGGCAGGACGGCCTGACGTCGCCCTGCCGGACCGGGTGCTGGCCGCGTCCGAACCGCCCGCCAAGCGGGCCACCGATTCAGGAGGACTTACGACCAGGATTCTGAAGAAAGACGTGCTGGCATCGGGCATCAAGCGGTTCGAGCTTGATGCGCCCGACATCGCCCGGAAGGCCCAGCCCGGCCAGTTCGTGGTCCTGCGGGTCCACGAGCAGGGCGAGCGGATTCCGCTGACGATTGCCGATGCCCGCCCGGACGACGGCGTCGTCGTCATCGTGTTCCTGGAGGTCGGCAAGACGACCCGCGAACTCGGCGAGCTCGAGGCCGGCCAGGACATCATGGACCTCATCGGCCCGCTCGGACGTCCCTCGGAGATCGAGGACTACGGCACCGCGGTCTGCGTGGCGGGCGGGGTCGGGACGCCGGAGATTTTCCCGGTCGCCCGGGCGCTCAAGGCGGCCGGGAACCGGGTCATCGCGATCATCGGATTCCGCAACAAGGCGCTCGTGACGATGGAGCGCGAGATGCGTTCGGTGGCCGACGAGCTGATCGTGACGACCGATGACGGCAGCTACGGCCGCAAGGGGTTCGTGACCGACGCGCTGAACGAGCTGCTGGCACGGGGCGAGAAGCCGGGCCGGGTATTCGCGGTCGGGCCGGTGATAATGATGAAGATGGTCGCCAACTGCACGCGGTCGGCGGCAATCCCGACCGTCGTCAGCCTCAACCCGATCATGGTCGACGCAACCGGGATGTGCGGTGTCTGCCGGTGCACGGTCGGCGGCGAGATGAAACTGGCCTGCGTGGATGGGCCGGAGTTCGACGGCCACAAGGTCGACTTCGACGAACTGATGACCCGGCTCCGGGTCTACCTTCCCGAGGAGAAGCGGTCGCTCGAGAACTGGCTCGAGAAGCGCAACAAGTGCGCCTGCCGGGGCGGGGAGGGGGCGAATGGCTAAGCCGAGCCCGACCAAGACACCGATGCGCGAGCAGGAGCCGAGGGTCCGCGCCCGGAACTTCGACGAGGTGCCGCTCGGCTACACGCCCGAGGAGGCGGCGGTCGAGGCCAGGCGCTGCCTGCAGTGCAAGAAGCCCAGTTGCGTCAAAGGCTGCCCGGTTCAGGTCGACATCCCCGGTTTCGTGGGCCGGATCGCCGAGGGCAAACTCTGGGACGCGATCACGGTGATGAAACGGACCAACGTCCTGCCGGCGATCTGCGGCCGGGTCTGCCCGCAGGAGACCCAGTGCGAGGGCGAGTGCGTGCTGGCGAAGAAGATGGAGCCGGTCGCGATCGGCAACCTCGAGCGGTTCATCGCCGACTGGGAGGCCCGGCAGGGCGAGTGCGTGATGTGCGAGAAGCTGCCGCCGACCGGCAAGAAGGTCGCGGTGATCGGCGCCGGCCCGGCCGGGCTGACGGTGGCGGGCGATTGCATCAAGTTCGGCCACGAGGTCACCGTCTTCGAGGCCCTGCACGCCCCCGGCGGCGTGCTGGTCTACGGAATCCCCGAGTTCCGCCTGCCCAAGAGCATCGTCAAGCGCGAGGTCGATTTCGTGCGCGAGATGGGCGCGAAGCTGGTCACCAACTTCGTCGTCGGGATGACCCGGACGATCGACGAACTGCTCGAGGAGCATGCAGGAGCACGGGCTGCGCCCTTCGACGCGGTGTTCGTCGGCACCGGGGCGGGCAAGCCCTGGTTCATGGACCTGCCGGGCGAGAACGCACTCGGCATCTACTCGGCCAACGAGTACCTGACCCGTTCGAACCTGATGAAGGCCTACCTGTTCCCGGAGTACGACACGCCGATCGTGCGGGGCAAGCGGGTCGCGACGATCGGCGGCGGCAACGTCGCGATGGACTCGGCCCGGACCGCGCTCCGGCTCGGCGCCGACGAATCGATTATCGTCTACCGGCGCTCGCGCCAGGAACTGCCGGCCCGCGCCGCTGAGGTCCATCACGCCGAACAGGAGGGTATCCGGTTCGAGTTCCTGACCAACCCGGTCCGCTACGTCGCCAACGGGCAGGGCTGGGTGAAGGAGCTCGAGTGCCTCCGGATGGAGCTGGGCGAGCCCGACGCGAGCGGCCGGCGGCGGCCGGTCCCGGTCCCGGGCAGCGAGTTCCGCATCCCGGTCGACACGGTGGTCGTGGCAATCGGCAACAGCCCGAACCCGCTGATTCCCCGGACGACGCCCGGCCTCGAGGTCAGCAAGCGGGGCACGATTGTCGTCGACCCGGCGACCGGCCGGACCGCCAAGCGCGGGGTGTTCGCGGGCGGTGACATCGTCACCGGCGCGGCGACGGTCATCCTGGCGATGGGCGCGGGCCGGATCGCCGCGAACTCGATCGACCAGTACCTGAAGGACGGCCAATGGTGACCGCGGGTCGGGGAGGCGGCGGGCGGTGAGCCGGAGCGACATCGTCCGGCGGCTGCGCAAGCGCCGGATCGGCGTGCTGATGGGCGGCTGGTCGAGCGAGCGCGAGGTGTCGCTGCTCTCCGGCCAGCGGGTGCTCGACTCGCTCCGAGGCCAGGGCTACGACGCGGTCGGCATCGACATCACCCGGGATTTCGCGGCCGACATCGCGCGGGCGAAGATCGACATCGCGTTCATCATCCTCCACGGTCGGCCGGGCGAGGACGGGACGATCCAGGGCTACCTCGAGCTGGTCGGGATTCCGTACACCGGCTCCGGGGTCGCGGCCTCGGCGGTCGGGATGGACAAGCTGCTCTGCAAGCTCCTGTTCCGGCAGGCCGGGATACCGACGCCGGATTTCGTCGCGGTCGACGAGGACGATGACCTCGAGGCGGCGCTAGGGGCCGCCGAGAGGGCATTCGGCTACCCGATGATGCTGAAGCCGCGTGCCGAGGGGTCGAGCGTAGGCATCGAGCTGATCGAGACCCGGCGTGGGGCGGCCGACCGTAGCGACCGGGTCCGGAGGGGCTTCGGCGGCATCCTGCTCGAGCAGTTCGTGCCCGGGATGATCGCGACGGTCGGCATCGTCGGCACCGAGGTGATGCCGATCCTCGAACTCGTCCCGAAGCGGCGCCGGTTCTACGACTACGAGGCGAAGTATACCCGGGGCGAGACCGAGTTCGTGATCCCGGCCCGGCTCGGCCGGCGCGCGGCTGAGCGGACCGGCGAACTCGCCCTCCGGGTGCATAAGCTCCTGGGCTGCCGTGGCTTCTCGCGCGTCGACTTCGTCATCCGGGACGGCCGCCGGCCGTTCGTGCTGGAGATTAACACCCTGCCCGGGATGACCGACATCTCGGACCTGCCGGCGGAGGCCGCGGCGGCCGGGATATCCTACGACGAGCTGGTTTTCCGGATCCTGGCCGATGCGCTGCAGTCCCGGGGGCGTTCTTGACAAGCCGGTTTTCCCGAATAGTATTGCCGGAATGATCAAAGACAGTCGAAAACGGCGTCACCTGCATCTCCGCCACCGCGTCATCGGCACGGCCGAGCGGCCGAGGCTGTGTGTCGCGCGCAGCAACCGCGGGATCGCGGTTCAGCTTGTCGATGACGGAGCGGGGCGGGTGATCACCGGGGTTTCCTCGCTCGTGCCGGCGTTGCGGGAGAAGAAGCTCAAGCGGATGGACCTGTCGCGCGAGGTCGGCCGGCTGATCGCCGAGCAGGCCAGGGAGCGCGGCATCCGCAAGGTCGTGTTTGACCGCGCCGGCTACCGGTACCACGGCCGGGTCAAGGCGGTGGCCGAGGCCGCGCGCGAGGGAGGTCTCGAGTTTTGAGAGAAGCTACTGAGGTCGGCGGCCTGCTCGACCAGGAACTGATCGAGCGCGTGATCAACATCAAGCGCGTATCCAAGGTCGTCAAGGGCGGCAAGCAGCTCAAGCTCTCGGCGTCGGTCGTCGTCGGCGACGGCCGGGGCCAGGTCGGCCTGGGCCACGGCAAGTCGAAGGAAGTCGCGGTCGCGGTTCGCAAGGCCACCGCCCGCGCGCGCAAGGACATGATCCGGGTCGCGACGACCGGGCGGACGATTCCGCACGAAACCCAGGGCAAGTACGGCGCGAGCCGCGTCATCGTCCGGCCCGCCTCCGAGGGCACCGGGCTGATCGCCTGCTCGCAGGTCCGCGCGGTCCTCGAGGCGGCCGGCCTGCGCGACGCGCTGAGCAAGTCGCTCGGCTCGCGCAACCCCTATAACACCGCCCGGGCGACGATCACCGCCCTCCAGAAACTGAGAACAATTGACCAGGTCGCGGCATCGCGCAACAAGCCGGTGCGGCACCTCGCGAAGGCATCGGCGCAACATGAAGCAGCTCAAGGTTAGGCTCGCGAAGAGCGTGATCGACGAGAAGCCGGGCGCGAAGAAGACCGCCCGGGCGCTGGGCCTGCGCCGGGTCGGCTCGACGCGCGTGCACGACGACAAGCCGGCCGTCCGCGGGATGATTTTCAAGATCAAGCACCTCGTGACCGTGGAGGAGCTGTGAGGCTCGGCGACCTGAAGCCGGACCAGGGCGCGCACCGCCGGCGCAAGCGGGTCGGCTGCGGGCCGGGGTCCGGGCACGGCAAGACTTCCTGCCGGGGCACCAAGGGCGCCGGCCAGCACTCGGCGTCGGAGTTCGACGCCCGGTTCGAGGGCGGCCAGATGCCGTTCTACCGCCGGGTCGGCAAGCGCGGGTTCAACAGCCCGATGCGGGTGTCGTACGAGGTTGTCAACATCGGCACCATCGCCGGGCTCGGCGCTGACCGGGTGACGGTCGAGCTGATGCGCGAGCGGCGCATCATCCGCCGCGGCCGGCCGGTGAAGGTGCTCGGCAACGGCGAGCTCGACCGGGCGGTGACCGTCGTCGCCCACGCGTTCAGCAGCAGCGCCCGCGAGAAGATCGAGAAGGCGGGCGGCAAGGCCGAGGTCGTCGCTTGATCGGCAGCGTTCCCAACATTTTCAAGATTCCGGACCTCCGGAAGAAGATCATTTTCACGCTGGCGATGGTGGTGGTCTACCGCCTCGGCGGCCACATCCCGGTCCCGGGCATCAACGCCCAGGCGCTCGGCTACCTGCTCGGCCAGATGCGCGGGACGGTGTTCGGCCTCTACGACGTCTTCGTCGGCGGTGCGCTGAGCCGGGCGTCGGTCCTCGCGCTGGGGATCATGCCCTACATCACCGCGTCGATCGTCTTCCAGCTCCTCGGCTCGGTCTTCCCGGTGCTCGAGAAGCTCCAGCGCGACGAGGAAGGCCGGAAGAAGGTCAACCAGTACACCCGCTACGCGACGGTCGGCCTGGCGGTGATCCAGTCCGCGGCGATCGCGGTCTACCTCGAGAGCCAGCCGGCGACGGTGCTCGGGCCGCTGGTGATGACCTCGGGGTTCTTCTTCCGGATGATGACGATATTCACGCTCACCGCCGGGACGGTCTTCGCGATGTGGCTGGGCGAGCTCATCACCGACCGGGGCATCGGCAACGGCATCTCGTTCCTGATCCTGATCGGTTGTCTCGACAGCACGCCGTCCGACATCGGCCGGACGTTCGCAATGGTCCGGGCCGGCGAAATCAGCTGGCTGGCGCTGGTCGTCATCGCCGCGATGATCTTCCTGATCTACGCCGGGGTCGTCCTGCTGACGATGGCGGTTCGGAAGATCCCGGTCCAGTACCCGAAGCGCATCGTCGGGCGGCGGATGTACGGCGGCCAGTCAACCCACATCCCGCTCCGGGTCATCACCGCCGGCGTCATCCCGATAATCTTCGCCCAGAGCCTGATCGTCTTCCCCTCGACGATCGCCGGCTTCTTCGGGGACCGCCTGCCCTGGCTGGGCACGGTCCAGCGGATCCTCGCGCCGGGCGGCTGGCTTTACAGCCTGCTGTTCGCGGCGCTGATCATCTTCTTCACCTACTTCTACACCTCGATCGTCTTCAACCCGCGCGACATGGCCGACAACATGCAGCGCTACGGCGGGTTCATCCCCGGCATCCGGCCGGGCGAGAAGACCGCCAACTTCATCGACCGCAGCCTGTCGCTGCTGACCCTGCCCGGTTCGATCTTCCTCGCCCTGATGGCGCTCCTGCCCTGGTACCTGATGAGCGCCTTCCGCGTGCCGTTCTACTTCGGCGGCACGACCCTGATGATCATCGTCGGCGTCGCGCTCGACACCCTCCAGCAGATCGAGGCGCACCTCGTGATGAGGCACTACGAGGGACTGGTCAAGGGCAGCAAGTTCCAGGGCCGGCGATTCGGATAGTCAGCGGAATACCCCGCGCCCGAAAACCGTAGTTAGCTATGAGTGACCCGGCGGGTCAGGCGTCGGACCTCGAGCTTATTGGCCGGGCCCAGCAGGGCGACACCCGGGCATTCGATGACTTGATGATGAGATACAGCAACGCGGTCTACCGGCTGGCCTGGTCGTTCGTCCGCAACCACGCCGACGCGGAGGACGTCTCCCAGGAGGCCTTCATCCGGGCGTGGCGGGCAATCGGCCGGTTCGACCCGCAGTACCGGTTCTACACCTGGATTCACCGGATAACCGTCAACCTCTGCATGAACCACTTCCGCCGGCGCAAGCGGGTCCGGCTCGAGCCCCTGCCGGGCGGCGAGCCGGGCAGCGAGTGGCGGGACGTCCCGGACCCGAAGCCCGGGCCGGGTGGCGGCGAGCTGGGCCGGGCGCTCGACCGGGCGCTGGGCCGCCTGCCGGTCGAACAGCGGGCGGTGCTGGTGCTCCGGGTGCGCGAGGAGATGAGCTACAGCGAAATCGGCGAGGCGCTCGGCATCCCGGTCGGCACGGTGATGTCGCGGCTGAGCCGGGCCCGCGGGCACTTGCGGGAACTGCTGAAGGAGCACCTGCCGCGGAAATGATGAAAGAAGACTGCCGTTCGACCCGGGAACTGCTCGAGCGCTTCCTCGACGGCGAGCTCGAGCCGCAGGCGGCGGAGAAGGTCGCCGCCCACCTCGCCGGCTGCCCGGACTGCCGGCGCGAGCTCGAGGCGCTCGAGGCGGTCGACGGACTGGTCCGGCAGGACGAGCACCCGCCGCTGGCCGACGACTACTGGGACTGGCACCGGCGCGAGGTCTGGCGCCGGCTCCGGACCGGCCACCGGCTGATGCCCGCTCCAGGGCCGGGCCGGCGGTTCGCCTGGATGCGGCTCGCGACGGTCGCGGCCGGCGTCGCCGCGGTAATGATCGCGGCTGTCGGCGGCTGGCGGGTCCTCACCGGCTTGCCCCAGCGCCCGCGGCCGGCGCTCATCGGCGAGGAGCTGACCGCGGCCCGTCGCGCGCCGGAGCCCGCAACGCCGGACCCGATCGTCTCGGCCGCTCCCCGGCCTGAAGCCGCGCCGGAGACCGAGTCCCCGGTTGAGACCGACCGGTTGGCCGGGGCCGCTTCGGCGGGCCGGCCGGCGGCCAAGGCCGCCGCGCCGGGGCGCGGCACCGCCATCGCAGCGCAGGAAGGCCGCGCGGACCTGGTCGGCGAGGCCGCGGAGCCGGCCGCGCCGGAAGTCGCGCTCGCGCGTGACGAAGACTTCAGCGATTCCGAGGCCCTCAAGGCGGCGAAGCTACGGCGTCCGCTCGACACCGCGGTCCCGGACCTTGCCGGCCGGGTCCTCGCGCTCGGCCCACTCCCGGCCGCGCCGGGCCCGGACACGGTAATGGTCGGCGCCCGGGCGCTGGTCGAGCCGGACGGCACGGTCAGCGAAGTCGAGCTGTTGAGAAGCTCCGGCGACCCGGCGGTCGACAGCCTGTTCCGGCTGGCGGTCGCGGGCGGGCGGTTCGCGCCCGACCTGCACGAGGGCGTCCCGGCCCGGGCGTGGGTCAGCATCGAGCGCCTGCTCCTGCCCGCCCCGGAGCCGGACAGCGCCCGGTAGCCCGCCCGCATCCCGCACCTGCCCGGAATAGCCGCCCGGCCCCGGCGGTATGTATCGGCAGGAGGTCATCATGACTCACCGATGCAGACCGCACAACCTGGAGCAGGACTACGACCGCGACCTGAGGCTGGCAATGGTCGCCGCGCTGGCCCTGGTGATTGCCGGGTTCCTGGCGCTCAAGCCCGCGCCGGTCGTCCCGTACCGGCCGCACTCGGCGCAGGTCTACGCCTTCGACCGGCCCGCGAACCTCGACCTCGTCGTGCCCGCGCCGCCGGTGCCCCGGGTCCGGCCGAGACTGCCGGTGGCGGCGCCGGACGGGGGAGATGCCGACCCGGGCATCACCACCGGCGACCGGATCTTCGAGCGGCCGAGGCCGGAGCCTGGCTACGTCGAGGTCCCGCTCGGGGTCGTCATCGAGCGGCCGCCGTCGCCGCTCAACCTGCCGAAGCCGGCCTACCCTGAGCTCTGCCGGGCCGCGGGCATCTCCGGCCGGGTCGTCGTGAAGCTGCTCGTCGAGCCGGACAGCAGCGTCAGCCGGGCCGAACTGCTCAAGGGCTCGGGCAGCAGCCTGCTCGACGAGGCGGCGCTGGCCGCGGCGCGCCAGGCGCGGTTCCGGCCCGGCGCGCAGGGCATCCAGCCGGTGCGGGTCTGGGTCGCGATTCCCTACGACTTCAGACTTGACTGATGAGCGAAGACAACGCCCACGGCCGCGCTCGCGGCCGCGGGCAGGAGGAGGACCGTATGAAACACATCACCGCGGGCGGGTTTGCGGCCGCCCTCGCGATTCCGCTCCTGGCCGCGGCCAACCCGCTCTCCGGCGTCCTCGGCCGGCTGGCGGTCCGGCCGGCGGTCCGGCACGGCAACCTGACCGTGTTTCCACTCGTCGGCGCGACCGGCGGGTCCGGCAGCTACCTGACCCTCGACAAGGCGATTGCCCGGGGCCGGGTCGAGGTCCAGGAGAAGGACGGCGGCGACGTCAACCTTGTCCGGGTCCGCAACACCTCGAACGGCCACGTCTTCGGGCTGGCCGGCGAGATAATTACCGGCGCGAAGCAGAACCGGATGCTCGAGCGCGACGTGCTCCTGCCGCCGAACTCGGGCTGGCTGGAACTGCCGGTGTACTGCGTTGAGCACGGCCGCTGGCACGGCGAGACGATGGAGTTCTCGAGCAAGGGCCAGGTCGCGGCCGGCCGGGTGCGCGGCAGGGCGGCCAACACCCGGGACCAGTCCGAGGTCTGGGCCGAAATCAGCGCCAACAAGGCCGACCTCGGGGTCGCCGCGCCGACCAGCCGGTTCGACGCGGTCTTCGAGGACAGGAACGTCCAGGACGAGGTCAGGGGCTACCGCGCGAAACTCGAGAGCCAGGTGCCGGCGCTCGCACCGGGCGCGGTTGGCGTCGCGGTCGCGGTCGGCGGCCGGTTCGTCTGCGTCGACGTGTTCGGCTCGCCGGCGCTGTTCCGCGCCCTCTGGCCGCGCCTGCTCGAGTCCTACGTCGTCGATGCGCTGGCCGGCAGGCCGGCGGGCGCGATGACGGCCGACGACGTCCGGGCGGTCCTGCGCGACGCGGCGTCGGCGGCGCAGGTCGCCCGGCCATCGGTCGGCGTCGGGCAGGCCTGGCGGATTGAAGGGACGGCGGTCACCGGCTCGGCGCTGGTGCGGGGCAAGGAAGTTGTCCATCTCGACCTGTTTCCGGCCGAGGACGGCGGCGCAACGCCGCTGCGTCTCGACATCCGCCGGCCGGGCGGGATACGCTAGCGGACCCGGCGGCCGACAGCAGGCACACGCAACCCTCACCCGGCCGGCAATCTGCCGGCCGCGTCGTTCGTGTACACGATGCAATCCCGGAATGCCACAGGAGCCCTGCCGGTCGGGCTCGCGCCTGGTGGCGACGCCTGCACAGACCGGATTCCGCACCGGGCATCGCGCTTCCCGGGCCGCCCGGCTGGCCGACCGGCCGGCGGCGCTGACCGCCCGGGCTACCCCCGGCGGGCAGCCTGATGCCAAACACCTAGTGACAGACTTTCCGCAGCAGCTCGGGCGACAGACCCCGGGCCTGCCACTTGCTCGCCAGGATGGCCGCAGGCCGTCGGCTGATTCCGGCCCTACCGCACCAGCACCAGCCGGGCCGACTCGCCGGTGTCCCATCGGCGGACGAAGTAGACGCCCCGGGCGAGGTGCCGGACGTCGTTCTCGCCGGGCTGGAGGACCGCGACCCGGCGGCCGTCCGACGCGTAGAGCCCGACGTCCTCGGTCCCGGACAGCCGGAGGAGGTTCCGCGCAGGGTTGGGCGCGACGCGCAGGGGCGCGGACGGGCGCGTCGCAGCCGGCTGTTCCTCACTCACGGCCTGCAGTTCGTCGCGGAATATCTGGAGTTCCTGTTGGTAGCCTGACACCGAGTCCCAACTGGCGGCAACATAAAGCATCCGGTTCCTCGGGTTTGCGTACACGAACCCCACGTTGCGACGCGGGATTCGTGCCTGGCCCACGATGCTGTCGGTCCGGCAGTCGAGCGCCGACAGCAGGATGTCGTGACCGTCTCCGACCACGAAGTAGAGTCGGTTGCTCCAGTCCGCCAATGCCTGCGAGATGAACAGCCCGCGGCCGTTCAACCCGGGGGAGCGGACCAGCCGCACGATGCTGTCGGTCCGGCAGTCGACAACCACCAGCGCCAGCGTGTCATATGGCGGCAGGCGCTGGTTGTAGGTTGTGAAGTAGAGCTTGTTCTCGGCGTGGTTGTACACCATTGGCCCGCCCACCGCGCGGCCGACCCTCAGCGACCGGATGAGGGTATCGGCGTCGCAGTCAACGACCGCCAGGTTGAAGCTGGGTGGGTAGGGTGACGCGATGTACAGCTTCCGCAACTCGGTGGCGCAGACCACCCACTCCCGCTCCGGGGAATCCGTGCCGGTGCGCAGGACCGCGACGATGCTGTCGGTCCGGCAGTCAACCGCGGTGAGCAGGTCCGGTCGGGTGAAGAAGGGGGCCGTGCCGACGTAGACCTTGTCGCCGACCGAATCCCAGACCGAGAAGCTGGCCAGCTCGTGCTCGGCCGCGATGACCCGGACGATGGACTCGGTTTCGCAGTCGAACACCCCGAGCGTCCCGGCAACGCCGTAGACCCGGTTGCGCAACCGGTTGAGCGCGGCGATCTGGAAGTAGTGTTTCGTGTCCACCCAGCGCAGGAACGTGTCGGTTCGGTAGTCGACCACGGCGGTCAGGATCTCGTCGCCGGCGACGCCCCAGTCGCCGGAGTAGAATCGCTCCATCTTCGGGTTCAGCAGGTCCTGAGATGGTCCGGTTCGGCCCAGAATGCCCGGCAGTCGCAACTGCCCGATGACCTCGTGGGACGCCTCATCGAGCACGAACGCGAACAGGTCCCGGGAGTGCGTACTCGGAGCGTAGTTGTAGGTCGGTACCGGGACGTACACCCGGTCCTGGTCCGGGAGAAGAACTAGAGCGCCGACTCGACGCCCGGGGAAACGCAGCACCGTATCGAGCACCTGGGCGGGCGCGACACCGGCGACCAGCACGGCGGCGACAAGCAGCCACAGCCGGCCGGGGCAGGAGGGGCGCTTGCGCCGCTCCTGCCGATGCCCGCTACCAGACCGGAACCTTGACGCTCGCCGGTCTTCCGGCGAGGTCGAGCCTGATGAAGTAGACACCGCTCCTCACTTTCCCGCCGCGGTCGGCGGTGTAGTCCCAGTTCACCCGGTACACGCCGGCCGGCATCGGGCCGGCCGCCAGCACCCGGACCCGGCGCCCGGCCGCGTCGTGGACGACGACCCGGACCGGCCCGGTCCGTTCCAGCGCGTAGCTCAGCGCAAGCAACCCGGTGCCACGGTCAACGCTGACCGGCTCCTGCGCCCGCCCGGTCTGTCCGGCTGACATCGGGCCGTCACCATCGTCACCCGGAGACCAGGCGTAGAAGTTGGTCTCCTCCTCCGGGTCGTAATCGCCGGCCAGCACGAAGTGCAGGGCGGACCCCTCGTCCCAGTTGATGCAGGAACCGTAGGGAACGCCGTTCTGTGGCCTCACTCTTGGCAGTTTCCTACTGCTGCGCCAGCTATCGGCGATAGAGTACCGCCACAGGGAGTCGTCGTTCTCACCCGGTAACGCGAAGAGGGCTTCCGGGTATCCTGACCACCAGCCATTCGGGGTGATGGATACCCCGCCCTGCTGCTGCCAAGGCGTGTTCGCCCGTGGCGTCCAGGTGCCGGCGTTGACGTTGAACCGCCAGAACTCCCGGCTGTTGTTGCCGACGAGCACATACAGGCTCTCCGCGCCATTCAGGTCCTTCGTGTAGCACATGGCGGCGCCCTCGGCAACCGTCTCTTGGCAGGGAACGCTCGGCAGGCTTTCCCAGCCGTGGACCGACAAGAGCCCGCTGGGTCCGCTCCAATCACGCCAGTTGCCTACTCCGTCCTGCCAGCGCGTTCGCCACGCGTACTCGCCGCGCAGCAACGGCCCGGTCCAGATGAACTCACTGGTCTCCAGTAAGGTGTCGAGCACGGGCTGCCTCGTTCTCGAGTCAGAGACCTGCAGCTGGTAGGCCCGAGCATCGTTCTCCGCCGACCAGTCGAACACCGACCAGTCACCGGCAGTGAGCGTGCCGTCCGGCGGATATCGATGGGCTGCCGACGACCGCCGTTCGCCCGAAAGCCGGAAGCTGCGCACCGGGCTCCAGATGCCGTCGCCGCTCACCCGTGTCACTCGCGTGCGCCAGTACAGGGCTCTGCCCTCGGGCAGCCGGTTGCCGGGCGGATAGTACTCGGCTGCCGTTGTCCGGACGTCAAGTAAGGGCGAAAGGAACCCGGACTCGACGGCCACCTGCAGGTGGTAGCCGCGGGCGCCAACCAGCGGTTGCCAGTCCAGGTACAGACCCTGCATTGAAACCTCGCCGCCGTCCGGAGGCCAGAGCGCATCTGGCGCCCAGCCGAGCTGCTGAAACGGACGACGCCAGAACCGACGGGTTCGAGCGCCGACAAGCAGATAAAGGTGGCCACTCAGCGTTGAAGCCGGGTCCTCGACCGGACGGAAGGCCAGCGCGACGCCCTGACCGACCGAGTCAGGCAGACGCAGTGGCGCACTCACATCCGGGTTGCGCCACAGCTCAAGCAGTCCCCAAGGGTGGTGAAAGTGGTAGACATTGAGCAGGGAATCCGCAGCGTCGTCAGGGGCGACAAACAGCCGGTAGTTGTGGATGCGCTCATAGGCCATCGCCCCAGCCACGTCTATGACCACGGGCATCTCCTGCAGGTCCTCGTTCTCGACCCACTCGCCAGCCGATTCATCGTATGCGTAGACGGCTTCCTCGAGGTCGCCGATGGCGACGAAGGTGTGACCGCGTCCCCGGGCCATACAGCCGCCCGGACCTACCTCTTCTTCAGACTCTCCGCCGACCGGGGCAAGCGGTATCCACTCCCCAAAGGCCGCAGTGCTCAGGGCCGCAAGAGTCAGCAGCAACAGGACAACGCGGGGCGAGGTGTTAGTGCGTGGGTTGTACCGGTGCATATCTTCCTCCTTGCGGGCGTTTCTGCATTAACTCATGGCAGACCGGGCACCTCGGCCTGCCGCTTCTCTTACTGCCCGGCGGTGCCTGCCGACACACCCCGGCACTCCATCCCATCTGTTCGGCACCAGCATAGTCCGCTGCGCCGGTCTGTCAAGTCCGAATCGCCCGCGCGTCGGGGCCCGGGCCAGGAGGCCCGAGGCGAGGAGGGCGGTGCCGGGAAGCAGGGCTCCAGAGCCCGGCTCGCAACACCGCGCACGGTCAGCCGTTCGGCGTATCCCCACCCGCACTCCGGGAATGGCCTGGCGAGTGACCAGGTCGGTCGCCGGCCCGGTGACGCGGTCGGTGACCGGGCCGATTGCCGGGCGGATGACCGGGAAGGTGACCGGCCGGATTGCCGGCCGAATCACTGGCCGGGTCACTCGCCGGATTGCCCGGGGAACGACCGGCCGGGTCACGCCCTGAGTTACCGGCCCGATGACCGGGGGGGTCACCGGGGGGATAGGGGAGGGGGGAAATTCGGAAGTGAGATAAGGCCTGTAATGACAGCGGTATGGCTGTAATCTGGCGGTTGCACTGTTGGATAATAATCACTATCCTTGTCGTAGTGAGGTGATTGATGAAGAGTTTGGCTGAGAGCGTCGGGATGATGGCCGAACTGGGCGGGCGCCTGCGGTCGTTGCGGCGGGCGGCCGGGCTTCCGCTCCGGGAGCTGGCGCACGTGATGGGGCGCAGGCCGGGCTTCCACCTGCACCTGGGCAGGCTGGAGAGGGGGCGGTTGCGGCAGTTCTCGCTGGCGCTGCTCGCGGACTACCTGCGGGCCTGCGGGGCGTCGTTCGGGGAGCTGGTGCCGGTGCTGGACCGGTACACTTCCCGGCCGCCGGTGCGGGAGACGCGGGCGCGGGAAACGGCGCTGGCCGGGCTTGCCGGGGACAAGAGCCGGGAGGCGGCGCGGCTCAATGTCTACGATCTGAAGACCGAGGCGGCGCGGAAGCGGGCCGGGCAGAAGCCGGTGGCGCCGGCGAGGCGGGCGCAGGCGCTGGCGCGGCAGTTGGCGGCGCGGCACCGGTACCGGGCGGTGGACCGGGCGGTGACGGAGGAGCTGGCGCGGTCCGGGAGCGAGCTGAGCTACGTGGCGCAGAAGGTGGCGCTGAGCTACGGCAGGATGGTGTGGAAAGCGATAGAGAAGGCGGAGGAGGGGATAAGCCAGGAGCCAAGGGCCGAAAGCCAGAAGCCAAAGGCCAAGAGCCAAGAGTCAAAGCGGGTCGGGCGGGGGAGGCGGAGGAAGAGCCGGGCGGAGCGGCTGAGGGATGTGGAGGCGCGGGTGAAGGCGCTCGGGCCGGGCATCCTGTCCGACCGGGTGCTCGTCGAGGTCCGCGACGAGGTCATCAGGCTGTACGAGGAGGTGAGGAGGTTCGAGGGGTGACGAGCAGGCACGGCGGTGTTGACCGGCGACTCCGGCAGGATAACATCTACGACGTTCGACCGTGCGAAAGGCCGGTCGGAGAAAGGAAACGCATTGAACGTAACGGATGGCGGCCGCACGGGCCGCTACATCACTCGGGACTCGTCCGGCGACGAGCCCGAGGAGCCGCACCCGAGTTCGCCGCGCCTGCGGCCCGGCAGGTGACCTTGCCGCCCGACTGAGCCGACACGTCACCTCCCGGCCGCGGCCGGCACGGCTGTGGCCGACGGAGGTGAGCGATGAAGAACCCGCTGCTCGTACCGGAACTGCGCGAGCTGGTCGCCGAGGGCCAGTTCGACACCCTGCGCGAATTCTGTGAGACCAGCCACCCGGCCATCGTCGCCGAGATGCTGTCGGCGCTCGAGCCGGCCGAAGTCTGGGAGGTGCTGAGGCACGCTTCGCACCCGGTCCAGGCCGATGTCTTCAGCCACCTCGAGGAGGACGTGCAGGAGGAAGTCCTGGACGTGCTCCGGCGCGAGGAGCTGGCCCGGTTGTTTTCCGACATGCCGCCGGACGACCGGGTCGACCTGTTCAAGCGGCTGTCCGAGGAGCGGCAGGAGGCAATCCTGCCCGCGCTGGCGATGGCGGAGCGGGAGGACATCCGGCGGCTGGCGTCCTACGAGGAGCGGACCGCGGGCGCGATCATGACCTCGGAGTACGCCACGCTCGCGCCCGGCCAGACGGTCGCGCAGGCGATCGAGCGGCTGCGGCGGGAGGCGCCGGACAAGGAGACGATCTACTACTCCTACGTGCTTGACGACCAGCGGAGACTGCTCGGGCACGTTTCGCTCAAGGACCTGATCCTGGCAAAGCCCGACGCGCTGGTCCGCGACGTGATGCACCCGGACGTCATTTCGGTCCGGGTCAGCGACGACCAGGAAGAGGCGGCGCGGCGGATCCGGAAGTACGACTTGATTGCGCTACCGGTGGTGGACGAGGGCGACGCGCTGGTCGGCATCATCACCCACGACGACGCGCTCGACGTCATCGTCCAGGAGCAGACCGAGGACATCGAGAAGCTGATGGCAATCGGCGGCAGCCACGAGGCGCTCGGCTACCTCAAGACGTCGGCCTGGGGGCACTTCCGGCGCCGGTCGCTCTGGGTGCTGGCGCTGGCCGCGCTCGGGCTGGTGTCCGGTTTCATCGTCCAGAGCTATGAGGGCATGCTGAAGCAGCTCGTGATCCTGGCCGCGTTCATGCCGATGCTGGTCGGCACGGGCGGGAATACCGGCAGCCAGTCGGCGTCGCTGGTCGTCCGGGCGCTGGCGCTCCGGGAGATGAAGCCCGGTGACATCTTCCGGGTGCTGGGCAAGGAGCTGCAGATCGCGCTGATGCTGGGGCTGATGCTCGGGTTGGTCGCCTACGGCCGGGTGGCGCTGCACGGGGGCTCGGCGGCGCTGCCCGCGGGCGTCTCGCTGTCGATGGTCGGGGTCGCCATCGCGGTGGCGCTGGCGCTGCAGGTGGTGACCGCGACGCTGATCGGCGCGGTCCTGCCGCTTGCCGCGGCCCGGCTCAGGCTCGACCCGGCGGTGGTCGCGAGCCCGGCGCTGACGACCACCGTCGATATCACCGGGCTCGTCATCTACTTCACGACTGTCAAGCTGCTGCTGCCGATCTGACCCGGTCCGGGCTAGAACTCGACGGTGATGAGGCTCGGCGCCGAGAACTCGCGCCGGGCCGCGTAGTCAACGACCGCGCCGGCGAGCGCGCCGGTGTTGACGTGGACCCGTGCCCGGCCGTCGCGCCCGGGCGGCGCGGCCGAGAACGCCGCGCTCCAGCCCGGGGTCAGCCGGAGGCCGAGGGCGAGCCCGCCGACGGCGCCGAGCGCGCCGCCGCCGAGGACCGGCCGCGCCGCCCACCGGGCGTTCTCGTCGGTGAAGAGCCAGCCGAGGCCGGCGCCGAGCAGGCCGCCGGCGACCGTGCAGCCGAGGGTTATGTAGCCGTCACCGGTGCCGAGCGGCGCGTTGTGGATGAGCCGCTCCGCGCCGTAGACCGCGCCGATGTTGCCGGCAAGCATCAGCGGTCCGAGCCAGGCCATCCGGTCCCGGTCTTCGTCGTCCTCGAACGGGATGCCGGTGAGCGCGTAGACCGCGCAGAGCGGGACGACATGGCCGAGGGCGCCGGCGGTGCGGACGAAGGTGACCTGGCCTTCGGTGCAGTCCCAGTTCTTCTGGCGAAACCAGCCGGCGGTCGCGCCGGCGGCGAGCCCGCCTAGGTACCAGCCCGAGAGCTTCAGCTCGCGCCGGCCGTCGGAAAGGTCAAATTCGGTCAGCGCCCCGAGCAGGCCGTTGGTCCAGCCGAAGTCGGAGTAGGTGGTCACGAGCGTCGCCTGGCCGAGGCTCATATCGCGGGCAAGAAAGTAGCCGCCGACCTGGCTGGCCATGCTGGTCAGCACCATCAGGCCCATCCGCGGCCGGACGTTGAACCGGTCGTAGTACATCTGGGACTCCTGGTCCCAGACCCGCTCGTTGCCGAGGTTGAACAGGTCGCCGAGCGCGAAGCCGGCGAAGATGCCGCGGTAGCCGAACGCGACCGCGAGGTGGGCCTGGGCGTTCGACATCGGCCGGTTCCAGACAAGGGCGAGCGGTCCGAAGTAGCAGGCCGACGACCCGAGCAGGCCTACCGCGGCCTGGACCTTGCTCGAGGTGTTGTCATTGGTCAGGAAGGAGGACAGGCCGGAGCCGTACCAGAGGCCGAGCGGAATCTGCTGGAGCAGGAAACTGCCCCGGCCCTCGTGGGGGTCGGCCACCTCCTGTGCGGCGGCCGGCGTGCCTGCAGTGAAGAGGACGATTGCGGCCAGCGCGACGACCGTGCTCGACTTCATCATGCTACCTCGCAGTCGGTTTCAGGACCTTGATTCGCAGATGGTAGTCCGTTCGGGCTCGACGTCAATGGCCGACACGGGCGACGCGACGGGCCGCCGGGAGTCACCCGCCGGCCCGGGTTCAACTCTGCGCCCGCTTCCTCAGCGTGGCCAGGATCCAGCCGATGACCAGGCCGATGAATGCCATCAGCAGCATCAGCAGGATTTTGGCCATTGTCACCGGCCAGAAGAAGAGCTGCACGGTCACGGTTTCGAGATTCTGGAAGAACACGACAAGGCAGAGGATCGCCAGGATGCCGGCGATGACCAGCTTCGCCCGGGAGCCGTCCCGGGACGGCTGCTGCCCCGCGTTCGATTCGGTTGAGTCTGTCGGCATCAGACAGCTTGCGGCGGTTTCAGGCCGGAGTCAAGACCCGGTTCGCGAGGCAGGCCGGCGCATCAGCGCGACGTCCGGGCCGGGCAACTCGCAGTCCCAGCCGAGCCGGGCCGCGAGTAGCCGGAAGGTCTCCGGCTTGTAGAAGACGACATGGGTCGGGTCGCGCCGGTAGTGCCAGTTCGCGAAGCCGCCGTCGTCGACAAGGAACCGGGTCATCACCCCGAGCAGGCCGCCGGGCCGGAGCAGGCGGTCGAGGCGGGCGAACTCGAGCGCCGGGCGGTGGAAGTGTTCGGCGACCTCGGAGCAGGCGATGAAGTCGTAGGTCGCCCTGAGCGCGGCCCGCTCCGGGCAGAACAGCGGGTCGTAGCGCCGGACCGAGTGGCCGGCGGCGGTGAAGAGCCGGGCCAGCGCCGGGGACGGACCGCAGCCGTAGTCGAGCCCGGCGCGGACAGGGGGGAGGCGGGCGAGCATCGGGTCGGCGAGCCGGCGAAGGTGGGCAAGGTAGCCCGGGTCGTCCGGGTCATTGCGGTGCTCCCGGTAGCGCGCGGCCTCGGCTTCCGGGCCGGGCAGGTCGGCCCGGTCGAGGAAGGTGGCGGCGCAGGAGTCGCAGCGCCAGTAGCCGCGGCCGCCGACGGCAAGGAATAGCCCGACCCGCCGGCCGCGGCAGACCGGGCAGGACGCCGGGCCGGCGGCTTCGCTTCCGGGGTCGGTCATGGCCGTCACGCCGGTCCGGACGTCAGTACTCGCCGCGGTTGAAGAAGAAGACCGCGGCCCCGGTCGCGAGCGCGCCGAAGCCGGCGAGGAAGGCGAGATCTAGCCAGGCCGGGTAGAACCCGAAGCCGAGCACGAGCCGGCGCACGAGGTCGACGCCGTAGGTCAGCGGGTTGACCCGGACGAGAGTCATCAGCCACCAGGGCAGGTTGCGGGCCGGGAACAGCGCGCCGGACAGGAACCACATCGGCATGATGACGAAGTTCATTATCGTCCCGAAGCCCTGGAACGAGGTCATCCGGGCGGCGATGACGATGCCGATGCCGGTCAGCCCGAACGACAGCAGCGCCATCACGAGCAGCAGCGGGGCGATGTTGAGCGGCGCGATCGGGACCCGGACGAGCGGCGCGAGGGCGAGGATGATGGCGCCCTGGACGAGCGAGAGCGTCGTGCCGGCGAGACCCTTGCCGATGACGACCGACGTCCGGGGCACCGGCGCGACGAGGATCGCCTTGAGGAAGCCGAACTCGCGGTCCCAGATTATCGATATTGCCGACTGGATCGAGGTGAAGATGGCGGTCATCGCGATGATGCCCGGGAAGATGAACTGGGTGTAGTTCACGCCCTCGATGTGCGCGGCCGGCCCGCGCAGGCCCATCCCGAGGATGAACAGCCAGAGCACCGGCCGGGCGAGCGAGCCGTAAAGCTGGCTCCGCTCGCGGAAGTAGCGGATGATGTCGCGCTGCCAGATCATCCGGATGCAGGCGAGGTCGAACATCGCCATCACCGCCAGGCCCGGCCCATCCGCCGGAGCCGGGTGCGGAGCTTTTCGCCCGAGCTCGCCGCGCCGTCGCGGATTTCCCGGCCGGTGAGCTTGAGGAAGGCGTCCTCGAGCGTCGGCGGGTGGACGCTGACCGACAGCACCGGCACCGCCAGCTCGCGCACCAGCCGGGGCACGAACGCGGCGCCGTCGGGCACGATGAACGAGAGCCCGCCCGCCTCGCGCGCCGGCTCGATGCCGTAGCGGTTGCTGATTTCCGGGACGGCCGCGGCGTCGTCGCCGGTCGTCAGCCGGATGCGGTCGCCGCCGACGCCGGCCTTGAGCACCGCCGGCGTGTCGAGCGCGACGATGCGGCCGTGGTCGATTATCGCGACCCGGTCGCAGTTCTCGGCCTCCTCCATGTAGTGGGTGGTCAGGAACAGCGTCACCTGCTGGTCGCGCCGGAGCGCGAGCAGGCGCTGCCAGATGCGGTTGCGGGTCTGGGGGTCGAGGCCGAGGGTCGGCTCGTCGAGGAACAGCACCCGGGGGGCGTGGAGGAGGCCGCGGGCAATTTCGAGCCGGCGCTTCATCCCGCCCGAGAACTCGCGCACGAGGTCGCCGGCGCGGTCGGTGAGCTCCATCCACTCGAGCGACCGGGCGATGCGCTCGTCGACCTCGCGGCCGGGGACCTTGTAGATCATCGCGTGGAAGCGGAGGTTTTCGCGGGCGGTCAGCCGGTCGTCGAGCGACGGGTCCTGGAATATGATGCCGATGGCGCGGCGGACGGCGTCCTGCTCGCGGGCGACGTCGTGGCCGGCGACCCGGGCGCGGCCGGCGGTCGGCCGGGTCAGGGTGCAGAGCATCCGGACGGTCGTCGTCTTGCCCGCGCCGTTCGGGCCGAGGAAGCCGAAGAGCTCGCCGGGGGCGACCGAGAAGGAAACCTTATCAACCGCGACGAAGTCCTTGAAGCTCTTGGCGAGGCCGTCGACCTCGATCGCCGGGGCCAGCGCGCCGCGCGCCGCGGTGGAAGACACCGGCCGATTCTACCGCGCCGGCGAGCGCCTGCAACCGTGGCCGGGCGCGCCGTTCAACCTCGGTTGCCTGGCCGAGCTTGGTGACGTCACCCTGCGGCCGCGCGCCCCGGCGGTCGAGGACGCGGTGTTCCACCGGCGCCGGGCCCGGCGGCTGGGCGTGGTGCCCGCGCCGCCGGAAACAAGCCGGAAAGCAGCTTGACAAGAACCTCGCGGGCCGATAGAGTTCGGTTCACGATACCGCGGAGTCAAAGGTGTCGAAGCCGCCGCGCGAGTCGCGTTGCGCCGCCGGGCGCGCTCGCGGACATGAGCCCGGCGGGTGTCGCCGTGAGATGGAGGAAAGCTGAATGACCAGGCGAGAAAGACCTGTGCGTAAGGCCCCGGGGGGGCGGTCGGCCCGAGCCGGCAGACTGAAGTCGCTCGCGAAATGCCCGACCGGCATTCGCGGGCTGGATGAAGTCACCGGCGGCGGGTTGCCGCGCGGCCGGCCGACCCTGGTCTGCGGCGGCGCAGGCTGCGGCAAGACGCTGATGGCGATGGAGTTCATCGTCCGCGGCGCCCGGGAGTTCGGCGAGCCCGGGGTGTTCATGGCGTTCGAGGAGACCGGGGCCGAGCTGGCCAGCAACGTCGCCAGCTTCGGGTTCGACCTGCCGGCGCTCATCCGGCAGAAGAAGCTGGCGGTGGACAGCGTCACCATCGAGCGCAGTGAACTCGAGGAGACCGGGGAGTATGACCTCGAGGGGCTGTTCATCCGGCTGGGCGCGATGATTGACGAAGTCCACGCGCAGCGCGTCGCGCTCGACACGATCGAATCGCTTTTTGCCAGCCTGCCCAACGAGGGCATCCTGCGCGCCGAACTGCGCCGGCTGTTCCGCTGGCTGAAGGACCGGGGCGTGACCGCGGTGGTCACCGCCGAGCAGGGCCAGGACCACCAGCTCACGCGCTACGGCCTGGAGGAATACGTCAGCGACTGCGTGATTGCGCTCGACCACCGCGTGACCAACCAGGTTGCCACGCGCCGGCTCCGGGTCGTGAAGTACCGCGGCAGCAGGCACGGCACGAACGAGTACCCGACGATGATTGACGAGCAGGGCCTGAGCGTTATGCCCATCACGTCGCTCGGCCTCGGCCACGCGGTTTCGGCCCGGCGCATCTCCACCGGTATTCCGCGCCTGGATACGATGATGACCGGGAAGGGCTACTGGCAGGGCAGCAGCATCCTGGTCAGCGGCACCGCCGGCACGGGCAAGACCAGCGTCGCCACCGCGCTCGTGGACAGCGTCTGCCGGCGCGGCGGCCGGTGCCTCTACTCCTCGTTCGAGGAGTCGCCGGACCAGCTTGTCCGCAATATGGGGTCCATCGGCTTTCACCTCAAACCGCACCTGCGCAAGGGGTGCCTGCAGTTTCACTCGGTCCGACCCACGCTTTACGGGTTGGAGAGCCACCTGGTCGCCCTCCACGAACTGGTTGACCGATGGCACCCCGAGGTCGTGGTGATGGACCCGATAACCGGCCTGACCAGCATCGGCGACCCGGGCGAGGTCAAGACGATGTTGATGCGGGTGGTTGACTTCCTCAAGAGCCGAGGCATCACCACGTTGTTCACCAGCCTGACCGAGGGCGGCAAACCCATCGACCGGACCGAGAGCAGTGTCTCCTCGCTGATGGACACCTGGGTCCTGTTGCGGATGGTCGAGTCCGCCAGCGAGCGCAACCGGGTACTGTGTATCCTCAAGAGCCGCGGCATGGCGCATTCCAACCAGATGCGCGAGTTCATGATTACCGACAAGGGTATCAAGCTGGCGGACGTGTATGCCGGCGGCGGCGAGGTCCGCACCGGTTCCGCCCGCGTCAACCAGGAGTCGCGCGACAAGGCCGCGGTGGTCGCCGCCGGCCAGGCCTCCCACCGCCGCCGGCAGGAGCTCACCCACGAACAGCTCGTGCTGGAGGCGGAGGTGCGGACGCTGCAGGCCCGGCTCGACGAGCTGAAGCGGGAAAAGACCACGGCCGCCAGGCAGGAGCTGGACCGCTCCGCGGCCGCGCGCCGGTCGAACCAGGTCCACAGCATGGGGAAATCGTCGTGCACATCGAAACTGGCAATGTGATAGCGCTCTCGCCTGACATCATCAGGCAGGTAGGTGAGAAAGTCGATGATCTCACTCTTGCCGGAGGCCGGGCGGCCGGTGAGGATGATTACATCAAAAGTATCGTTCATACTGAAAATATTGGGGATGGCTATCGTTTCAGGTAGGCTTCCATCGCTGCGAATAACTCTTCCAGGTCTTCTATCTGGATCTCGCCCATGTGCGCGATGCGGAAGGTTTTGTTCTTCAATGGACCGTACCCATTTGCAATCCGCATGCCGCGCTGCTTCAGGAAAGCGTTCAATTCCGAAATGTCAATGCCGCGCTCATTTTTGATGGTGGTGACTGTCTGTGAGCGATATCCTTCAGGCGCGTACATGGACAGATCGTGCGCATCCGCCCATTCCTGGACACGCCGCGCCATGGCAGTGTGGCGGGCGAAGCGGTTTTCCAACCCCTCGGCCAGGATGCGGTCGAGCTGGCGGTCGAGCGCAAAGATCAGCGACATGGCCGGGGTTGCCGGGGAAGAATCTTTCAGGCGGTGCTTTTCCATGCGGACCAGGTCGAAGTACCAGCCGCGGTTCTCGACCTTTTCGGCCTTGCCCATGGCGCGGTCGGAGACGGCCCCCAGGCCCAGGCCGGGCGGCAGGGCGATGGCTTTCTGCGAGGAAGTCAGCACCATGTCGAGACCCCAGGCGTCCATTTCGATCCTGGCGCCAGCCAGGGAAGAGACTGCGTCCACGAGGATGAGCGTATCCGGCGCAACCGCGCGGACGGCCTCCGCCACTTCTTTGACGGGGTTCTGCATCCCGGTGGAGGTCTCGTTGTGGACAATGGTCAGGGCTTCGAACCCGCCCACTTTAACGGCAGCAGCCACCCGCTCCGGGTCGACCGGCTGGTCCCATTCAAATTCGAGCTTCTGCACTTCTTTTCCGTTCGATACGGCTACCTCGTACCAACGGTCCGCAAAGGCGCCGT
>JAWOHE010000048.1:0-8492 GCA_046485285.1 bacterium | reverse complement strand
GGGTCGCAGAGCCGCGCGAGGCTGTGCAGCGGTCGGCGGTCGTCGTCGCCGGAGTCTAGCGGCCCGAGCTGATGCGGCGGCGGGCGCGTTCGTGGTCGCGGAGGGTGCGCGAGAAGACGTGACTGCCGTCGCCCCGGGCGACGAAGTAGAGGTACTCGGTTGGTTCCGGGTCGAGCGCGGCGGCGAGGGCGCGCGCGCCGGGGTTGCAGATCGGCCCGGGCGGCAGGCCGGGGTGAAGGTAGGTGTTGTAGGGCGACTCGCTGCGGGTGTCGGCGAGGGTCAGGACCTCCTTGTGCGCGGGCAGGACGTACTGGACCGTGGCGCAGCTCGACAGCGGCACGCCCTGGCGCAGGCGGTTGAGGAAGACCCCGGCAATCAGCCGGACTTCATCGGCCCGCAGCGCTTCCCTTTCGACAATCGAGGCGAGAATGACCGTGGCGCGGTCGTCGAGCGGCGGGGCGGCGACCCGGGCCCGCTCGCGCTCCCAGACCTCGCGGAAGCGCCGGACCATCCGCCGGACGATGGCTGAGGCAGACGCACCGGGCTCGAATTCCCAGGTGTCGGGGAAGAGGTAACCCTCGGCGTCGCGGCCCGGCAGGCCGAGCGAGTCGAGCAGGACCCGGTCGCGGCAGGCGGCGAGGAAGTCCGGCCCCGGGCAGACGTCGCGTTCGTCGAGCAGGGCGGCGACCTCGCGCATCGTGTAGCCCTCCGGGATGGTGACCATCACCGCGGTGCGGCCGGGCCGGGACAGCTCCTCGAGCGCGGCGAGACAGCCCGCGCCCTGGCGAAGCTCGTAGTGGCCGTGACGCAGTTGCCGGTCGTAGCCGAGGACGCGGGCCGCGGCCCGGAACAGCGCCGGGCTCAAGATGACGCCCCGGGCGCGGAGCGTGTCGGCGATGGCCGCGGTCGTCGCACCGGCCGGGATGGTCACCTCGACCGGCTCGCCCGGCGTGCAGGCGAGGAGGAAGGCTAAGCATAAAGGCACCAAGAGGAGCAGGAGTCCGTCCCGGGTCATGGATTCTGGTCCGGTTCTCCTGGTGTCTTGGTGTCTGGACCTCGCTCCGCCAGCCAGTCTTCGAGAATCAGGACCGCGGCGATGCGGTCGGCGGTGAGCTTGCGAGATTTCGACCGGCCCTTGGAGGCGGGACGCCCGCGCACCGGCTCCCGTCCCGTGGCCTCGGCCAGCACGTCGGCCGCGCGGTTCGAGGACCAGCGCTCGTCCTGGAACTCGACCGGGAGCTTGAACCGGTTGCGGAGCCGGTTGGCGAACCGGCCGACCGCCTCGGAGCGCGGGGTCGGCTCGCCGTCCGGGGAGAGCGGCAGGCCGACGACGATGCGCGCGACCTCCCACTCCCGGACGAGCGCCTCGACGAGCGCGACGAGCCGGTCCTCGTCCCGGTGTTCGAGGGTGGGCAGGCCACGGGCGAGGGTGCCGGTCGGGTCCGAGACGGCGACCCCGGTGCGCCGGGTGCCGACGTCGAGGCAGAGGGTGCGGGACACCGCGTCAGTCTAGGCCGCGGGCGCGGGATGTAAAGGGGCCGGCTTGACGTCGCGGCGGGCGGGAGATATAGTCTCGGACATGACTTCGGAAATGCCTCGCGACGGCAATCCCCGCGACGCCCAGCGGGCCAAGCACGACCGGCTGGTCGAGATCGGGGTCCAGCCCTACGCCTACCGCTGGGACCGCACCCACACGGCCGAGTCGGTCAAGGCCGGATTCGACAAGCTGAGCGCGGACGCGACACCGCTCGCGCTCGCCGGCCGGCTGATGTCGCGCCGGGAGCACGGCAAGACCCAGTTCGGCCACATCCAGGACGGGACCGGGCGAATCCAGCTCTACCTGCGCCGGGACGCGCTCGGCGACGAGGCGTTCGACCGGCTGGCGCTCCTCGACATCGGCGACATCGTCGGAGTCCGGGGCGAGGCGTTCAAGACCCGGACCGGCGAGATCACGATAATGGTCCGGGAGATAGTCCTGCTGGCGAAGTCGCTCCGGCCCCTGCCCGAGAAGTTCCACGGCCTCAAGGACGTCGAGACCCGGTACCGCCAGCGCTACCTCGACCTCATCGTCAACGAGGAGTCGCGCCGGGTTTTCCTCGCCCGGACCCGGCTGACCGGGCTGATCCGGCGGTTCCTCGACGCACGCGGCTACGTCGAGGTCGAGACGCCGACGCTCCAGCCGCTCTACGGCGGGGCCGCGGCCGAGCCGTTCCGGACCCGGTACAACGTGCTCGAGCAGGAGATGTTCCTGAGGATTTCCGACGAGCTCTACCTCAAGCGGCTCATCGTCGGCGGGCTCGAGCGGGTGTACGAGCTGTGCAAGGACTTCCGCAACGAGGGGCTCGACCGGACCCACAACCCGGAGTTCACCCAGGTCGAGCTGTACCAGGCCTACGCCGACTACACCGACATGATGGCGCTGGTCGAGGACCTGTTCCGCGAGGCCTGCGTCGAGCTGAACGGGACGACGAAGACCGCGTTCCAGGGACAGGAGCTCGACTTCGGCCGGCCCTGGCAGCGCCTGCGCTGGACCGAGGCGCTGGCCGCGAAGCTTGAGACCGACCCGCTGGCGCTGTCCGAGCCGATGCTCCGCAAGGTCGCGGACCGGTTCGGCATCGAGGCCGGCCCGGAGATCGGCCGGGTTAAGCTGCTCGACAAGCTGTTCGAGGAGTTGGTCCAGAACCACGTCACCGAGCCGACGTTCGTGATCGACCACCCGCTGGTCACCTGCCCGCTGGCCAAGCCGCACCGCGCCGACCCGGCGCTGGTCGAGCGTTTCGAGCCGGTCTGCTGCGGCATCGAGCTCGGCAACGCCTTCAGCGAGCTCAATGACCCGCTCGAGCAGCGGCGGCGGTTCGAGGCCCAACTCGAAAGGCACGACGAGTTCGCGACCCTTGACGAGGATTTCATCGCCGCGCTCGAGCACGGGATGCCGCCGACCGGCGGGCTCGGCCTGGGCGTCGACCGGATGGTGATGGTGCTGACCGACACGCCGTCGATCCGGGACGTGATTCTGTTCCCGCAGCTCCGGCCGGAGACTGGATGACCAAACACCAAGGCACCAGGAGGAACACGATGTCGGGGTCCGGACACGGGAGTTTCCCTTCTTTGTGTCATGGTGTCTGGTTCGGTTCCTAGATGCGGTTTGAACTGTTCGTCGCCCGGCGCTACCTGCGCGGACGCTCCGGCAACCGGTTCTCGGGCGTGGCGGCAATCGCGACCGGCGGGGTGTTTGTCGGGGTGGCGGCGATTCTCATCGTCCTCTCGGTCATCAACGGCTTCCACGGCGAGTTGCGCGACCGGATCCTCGGCGCGACGCCGCACGTGATGGTCGTCAAGTACTCCTACGCGCCGGTGGACTACGCGGGGGCCGACGACACCCTGCTCCGGCGGCTCGAGCGCACGCCCGGGGTGACGAGCGTCGCGCCGTTCATCTACGGCAAGACGCTGGTCCGGTCCGAGAGCGGGGTCGAGGGCGTGCTCATCCGCGGGGTGGACCCGGAGCGTGAGAGCGATGTCACCGACATCGGCACGACGATCGTCGAGGGCGGGTTCGGTTTCGACTCGGCCGGGGTCGTGCTCGGCATCGACCTCGCCCGGGTGCTCGGCGTCGGGGTCGGCGACCGGGTCAACCTCGTCGCGCCCTACGGCGGAACCTCGACGCCGCTCGGCTTCGTGCCGCGGACCCGCTATTTCCGGGTCAACGGCATCTTCGACGCCGGGATGTACGAGTACAACGCGACCTTTATCTACGTCGCGCTCGGCCCGCTCCAGCAGTTCCTCGGGATGCCGGGCCAGGTCACCGGCTACGAGCTGAGGGTCAGCGACATCTACGCGGCGTCGAAGATCGCGCGGGGCATCACCGCCGACCTCGGGTTTCCGTTCCGGGCGACCGACTGGGTCGCGCAGAACCGCAACCTGTTTGCCGCGCTCCGACTCGAGAAGGTCGTGACCTTCATCGTGCTGGTGCTGATTGTCCTGGTCGCGGCGTTCAACATCATCGGGATGCTGACGATGATCGTCCTCCGCAAGACCCGGGAGATCGGCATCCTCAAGACGATCGGCGCGCGGCCGGCCGACATCACCCGGATTTTCGTCTACGCCGGCCTGCTGATGGGCGGCATCGGCACCCTGCTGGGCGCGGCGTTCGGGGTGCTGGCCTCGGTCCTGCTCAACCGCTACAATTTCGTCAGCCTGCCCGGCGACGTCTACTTCATCCAGAAGCTGCCGGTCCACATGCAGGTGATGGACTTCGTCGTCGTCTGCGCATCGGCGCTGGCGATAACCCTCGCGGCGACGGTCTACCCGGCCCTGCACGCGGCGAAGATGGACCCGGTCGAGGCAATCCGCCATGAGTAGTCGCGCGGGCGACCGGGATGCAGGCGGTGTCCCCGTGACCGAGCCCGGCTCGCCGGTGCTCGAGGCCCGGGGCGTCCGGCGGGTGTTCCGGACCGGGCCGGAGGTGCTCGAGGTGCTGTCGGGAGTGGACCTGGCGGTCGGGCCGGGCGAGTTCGTGGCGATTGTCGGGCCGTCGGGCACCGGCAAGTCGACCCTGCTCCACATCCTCGGCGGGCTTGACCGGCCGACGAGCGGGACGGTCCTGCTTGAGGGCGAGGACATCTTCGGGTATCCTGATTCGCGCCTGCCCGGGCTCCGCAACCGTAAGGTGGGCTTCATGTTCCAGTTCCACCACCTGATGGCGGAGTTCACGGTGCTCGAGAACGTCGCGCTGCCGCTGCTGGTCGCGCGGCGACCCGAGCGCGAGGCCCGGGAACGCGCGGAGCGGGCGCTGGCCCTGGTCGAGTTCACCAACCGGCTCGGCCACCGGCCGGCCCAGCTCTCGGGCGGCGAGAAGGCGAAGGCGGCAATGGCGCGGGCGCTGGTCAGCGACCCGCTGGTGATACTGGCCGACGAGCCGACCGGCAACCTCGACACCGGTTCGGCCCGGCAACTGATGATGCTGTTTGAGAAACTGAATCGCGAGAAAGGCACGACGCTGGTGGTCGTGACCCACAACCTTGATTTCGCCCGCCGGGCGGCGCGCCGGCTGCTCCTGGGCGGGGGGAGGCTGACCGATGAAGTCGCGCAAGTGTAGCCTCTGCGGCCGGCGCGAGGCGACCCTCAGGGTGCGCCAGGTCGACAAGGACGGCGCGTCCGACCTCGACATCTGCGCGGAGTGCGCCCGGATCCGCGGCTTCACCGAGGCCCGGCAGATCAAGGCCAACGCCTGCGAGATCCTCGACGACATGAAGAAGAGCGTCTCCGAGAGCGACGGCGCGCTGGTCTGTCCGGGCTGCGGTCTGACCTTCGCCGAGTTCAAGCGCAAGGGACGGCTCGGCTGCGCCCGGTGCTACCTGGCGTTCGAGGAGCAGCTCCGGCCGCTCGTCCAGCGGCTGCAGGGCGCGGCCCAGCACGTCGGCCGGGCGGCCAAGGCCGGCCGGCGGCGTGCCCGGGAGCAGATGGCGGTCGTGCGCCTGCGCGCCGAGCTCGAGGCGGCGATCGTGGCCGAGGACTACGAGCAGGCGGCGCGCCTGCGCGACGAGCTCGGCAGGGCGGAGAAGGATGCTCGCCGCTGACCGCGTCGGCCGCTGGCTCGACGGCTCCGGCCCGGAGCAGGACGTCGTCGTCTCGACCCGGGTCCGGCTGGCGCGCAACGTCGAGGACGCCGTGTTCGTATCGCGGGCCGGCGTGCCGGACCAGTCCCGGATCGTCGACGCGGTGCGCTGGTCGCTTCAGTCGGCCGGCTACCTCGACAGCGGCGGTTTCGTCGACGACGAGCAACTCACCGAGGAGCGCGGCCGGTTCCTCGTCGAGCGCCACCTCGCCTCGCCGGACTTCGTCGGCTCGAAGCTGAAGCGCGGGGTGTACGTCTCGAGCGACGAGGCGCTGAGCGTGATGGTCAACGAGGAGGACCACATCCGGCTCCAGGCGCTGGTATCGGGCCTGAACATGCCGGCGGCCTACGAGCTCGCGGCGAGGCTGGACGAGCGGCTCGAGTCCGACCTCGGCTACGCCTTCCTGCCCGAGTTCGGCTACCTGACCGCCTGCCCGTCCAACATCGGTACCGGGATGCGCGCCTCGATTCTCGCGCACCTGCCCGGGCTGGTGCTGACCCGCGAGGTCGAGAAGGTCCTGCGCGGCGCGGTGCAGGTCGGCCTGACCGTGCGCGGGCTGTTCGGCGAGGGCACCGAGACGCGCGGCAACCTGTTCCAGATTTCGAACCAGAAGACGCTCGGGCTGTCCGAGACCGAGATCCTCGAGACGGTGACGAACATGGCGCGCCAGGTCATCGGCCACGAGCGCCAGGCGCGCGGGTACCTGGTCGAGAACCTGCGGGTCGAGATCGAGGACAAGTCATTCCGGTCGCTGGCGCTCCTGCGCAGCGCGCGGGTCCTGAGCTCGGGCGAGGCGACGAACCTGCTCGCGAGCGTCCGGCTCGGGATTTCGCTCGGGATAATCAACGAACTCAAGCCGGCGGTCGTCAACCGGCTGATGATCCTGGTCCGGCCCGAGAACCTGCAGGCGGTGTTGAACGAGCGGCTCAAGCCGGAGGAGCGCGACGAGCGCCGGGCGACCTTTGTCCGGGAGACGCTGGTCCAGCCCTAGGAGGAGGCGATGGCGGAGCTGAACGCAGAGCAGCAGGCCCGGCTCCGGGCCCTGCCCGCGGTCGACAAGGCACTGGCCGACCCGGCGCTGGCCGCGGTGCTCGGCCGGGTGCCGCCGAGGCTGGCGGTGCGGGCGGTGCGTGGGTATCTCGACGAGGTCCGGGCGGCGCTGGTCGCGGGCGCGGGAGCCGGCTACGACCTTGCCGAGCTCGAGCGCCGGCTGGCGCGCGAGGCCCGGCCGACGCTGACCCGGGTCATCAACGGGCTCGGGGTGGTGCTCCACACCGGGCTCGGCCGGGCGCCGCTGTGCGCGGCGGCGCAGGAGGCGCTGGCCGACGTCAGCGCCGGGTTCAGCTCGCTCGAGGTCAACCGCGAGACCGGCCGGCGCGGCTCCCGGGGCGCGCACGTCGAGTCGCTGCTCTGCGAGCTGACCGGGGCCGAGGCCGCCCACGTCGTCAACAACAACTGCGCCGCGACCCTGCTCATCCTGTCCTCACTGGCCGCGGGCCGCGAGGTCGTCGTCTCGCGCGGCCAGCTCATCGAGATCGGCGGGGCGTTCCGCATCCCGGACGTGATGAGGCAGTCGGGCTGCACGATGGTCGAGGTCGGCACGACCAACCGCACCCACCTGCGCGACTACGCCCGGGCGGTGACGCCGAACACAGCCGCGTTCCTGCGCGTCCACACCTCGAACTACCGCATTCGGGGATTCACCAAGGAGGTCGGGCTCGACGAGCTGGTCGGGCTCGGCCGCGAGCGCGGCATTCCGGTGATAGACGACCTTGGCTCAGGGGCGCTGATCGACCTCGGCCAGTTCGGCCTGCCCCGCGAGCCGCTCGTCCGCGAGTCGATGGCGGCGGGCGCGGCGGTCGCCTGCGTCTCGGGCGACAAGCTCATCGGCGCGTGCCAGGCCGGCATCATCGTCGGCCGGCGCGAGTTCGTCGCGCCGATGAAGCAGCACCCGCTGACCCGGGCGCTCCGGCTCGACAAGCTGAGCTTCGCGGTCCTCGAACGGACGCTGGCGCTGTTCCTCGACGAGCCCCGGGCGCTCGAGGAGCACGTGCTCTACCGTATCCTGCTCAAGCCGGTGAAGGAGATGCAGCGCGAGGCGCAGGCGCTCGCCCGCAGGGTGCGCGGGCCGCTCAAGGACGCGGCCGAGGTCCGGGTCCGGCCCTGCCGGAGCGAGTTCGGCGGCGGCGCGCTCGCGACCGAGAGTCTCGAGTCCCGGGCGGTGGCGGTCCGGCCGAAGAAGATGGGTCTCGAGGAGCTCGCCCGAAGGATGCGCCTAGGCTCGCCGCCGGTCTTCGGCCGCATCGAAGACGACGAGTACCTGCTCGACTTCCGCACGCTGTCGCGGCAGGAGATACCGGAGCTCGCCAGAGCGCTCGTCGCGGTGTTCGTCTGACGGCCTGTCGCTGGTCTTGATCTCCTAATGCCCGGGTGGCGCGTCGGCTGACGCGGTCAGACCCCGGTCTCGACGATGCCGCAACCCAAACATGCAGGCCCGCCCCCCGGTCCAGGATGACCCTGAAGGCGGGCAGGCTTCCACTTCGGACTACGAAGTGCCTGTGTGACTGCAGGTCGAGAGTACGCCACAAGCACCGCATGCAGGCCGGAAGTGAGTGTCCCGGATTGTGGATGTTGATCCGGCAGGCTGTACGGGCAAACGGGAAGTCAGGAAGCTCCGCGAATGCCTCGGTGTCGCTCCAACTGCGAATCGCAACCTACATTCCAACTTCGAAACCGCAACTTTGCGTTCAGCGGGTTCGGATGTGACATAGTGGCTTCTGCATGCTCATAGTCAAGAGCTTGCGTGAGCGCACCAGCCTGCCGTCAATGTAGATGCAGGCTGGTCGGCCTGGTAGGTAGCGCACTTCCGCCGGCTTG
>JAWOHE010000078.1:0-8458 GCA_046485285.1 bacterium | reverse complement strand
TAGCCGGTGCCGACCTTCATTCGGACCGCGTAGGTCTCGGCCGCGGTGCCGTAGTTGTAGACGCTGCAGGCCGGCACGACGACCGTCCCGGAATCGACCACCCCGGCCGGCGCAATCAGCCGGACGCAGCCGACGTCCTTGACCGCGACGGTCACCGTCCCGGTCTGCCGGTTGTTGGCCGCGACCTGGTCGCCGGCCAGTTCGGTCGAGCAGGATACGCCGAAACTGCCCCGCGCCGTCGCGGTCCAGCCCGGGAACGCCAGGTACCGCCGGGTACCCGGCAGGTGGCTCGTCACCATCGCGACGGTGTCGTAGCCGGTCCCGATTTTCATCCGGACCGCATAGGTCTCGGCCGCGGTGCCGTAGTTGTAGACGCTGCAGGCCGGCACGACGACCGTCCCGGAATCGACCACCCCGGCCGGCGCGATGAGCCGGACGCAGCCGACGTCCTTGGCCGCCGTGCTGACGTCGCCGGTCATCGTCCAGGCAAAGGACTGTTTCTGCGCGGTCGCGACGTTCTGGCCGTAGACACGGAGGGTCCACAGCCCGGTCTGCGGCGAGTTGATTCGGGCGCACTCCTCGACGTTGAGGGTGTCCCATGTCGTCGGGTTGGCGACCGACTGGCCGCCTGAGTAGATATTGCCCCGGTAGCGGGTGCCGCCCGGCGCGGTGAGCTCGAGGTCGAGGTTGTTGACGATTGTCGGGTTGGCATTGGCTGCGGCCGCGGTGTCGGTCCAGGCAAGGCTGACCCGGAGCGGCATCGCCGAGTTGACCTGGAACTGGAGCTCCTTGTACTCGCCGGTCCCGACCCCGGCCGTGTCGTCCCGGATGATCAGCTTGCGGGCGTCGCCGGTGAAGTAGAGCACCGACTCGGCGTCGACCCGGCCCCAGCCGATGTCGAAGCTCGGGATTGTGTAACTGCCGACATTCGGGTCGGCCGAGACCATCGCCATCGAGCGCAGCAGCGCGGCCGAGATGTAGTCGATGCGGTCGCCCGTCACCGGCGCGCCGGTCGGGTAGTAGCCCTGCTCAAGGTAACAACGCATCAGCCCGACCGCGCCGTTGACCGCCGGCGTCGCCATCGAGGTGCCGGAGAGTTGTTCGTAGGTGTTGGTCTCCGGGTACATCCGGGCCGACCAGAGGCTGACCCCGGGCGCCATCACGTTGGGCTTGATGCGATTGTCCTGGGTCGGCCCGCGTGAGGAGAAACTGGCGATGAGGTTCGAACTCGTCCCGTTCTGGGTCGCGCCGACTGTCAGCACGTTTTTGGCGATGCCCGGGTTGCGCAGGCGCCGGGTACTCGACTCGTTGCCCGCCGCCATTATGTTCAGGAAGTCTTTGTGTGCCCAGCAGTAAGCGTCGGTCGACGCGTCCATCAGCAGGTAGGTGCCCTGGCTGTTCGACCAGCCCCACGAGCCGGAGTGCTGGACTATCGGCCGCAGGGAGTCGGGCAGGCCGCGGCCGAGGTAGACCGTGTCCCAGAGCGCGGTCAGGTCGCTGCCGATGACGAAGCTGCCCGAGGAGTTGGAGACGTCAACGAAGTAGAGCCGGGCCTTGATGCTCATCCCGTCGTAGTAGCTGGTCCCGCCGGTCACCGAGTCGTCGCCCGCAACCGTGCCATTCACGTGGCTGCCGTGCCGGGGTGCCTCGCCCGCGTGCGCGCCCTGGTAGAGCTTGAACGCGACGACCTTGCGGTGGCCGGGCCAGATGCCGGGCGGGGTGATGCCGAGCGCCGGGTCGCGGAACATGTCGTGGCCGGTGTTGAGCCCGGTGTCGGTCGTCGAGAGGACGAGGCCCTGGCCGCGCACGCCGTTCCGCCAGGTGTTGCGGGCGAGCGTCGAAGTGTCGGGCGGTGCGGTCGATTTCCAGCCGGTCTGGATCACCCACTGGACGCTGTTGTTGCAGATGTCGGGCTCGGTCCAGGCCTGCACCCAGAGCACGTCGTCGAGCGCGGCGAGCTCGGCCAGCCGCGCGCCGTCGAGCCGGAACCGCGCGACCGTGCCGAACGCGCTCCGGCTGACGTGCTCGACGAAGCCGCCCAGTTCAGCGACTCGGGCGAGTACCGCCGCCTCGTCGCCGCCCGGGGTCAGCAGCAGGTCAAGCTCGAGCTCGCCGGTGACGCCGATGAGTGCCCCCTCCAGCTTCGCGCCCGGGTGGAACGGCCCGACCCAGCGCACAAACTCGAACCCGCGCGCCCGCTCCCGCCCGGCCGCGTCGAGCCTGGCCATCACCGCGTAGGGCGGGAGGTAGCCGAAGGTCTCGATGCCGGCGCGGGCGAGCCGGCGCCGCCAGCCGGCCTGAACCGGGCCGCGGAACTGGATTATCGACAGCGCGGCCTCGGGCGTGGCACGGAGCAACGGCGGGATGTCCGTCCCGCCAGTGCGGGTGTCGATGATGAAGCCGTTGGAGAACGCGATGATGCCCAGATTCCCGACCGACTCGGGTTCGTACCGGTAGGCCCGGCCCATCTGGTAGTGCGGCTGCCCGGCGGCAGCGAGCGTCGCCGCGAACAGGAAAACGGCGATACAGCCCAACTTCGTATTCTGCATTAAAACTCCTGTGGGCGGCCTCTCACGCCGCCCTGCCGTAAAATGGTACCTCGTCCCGCGACGGAGTCAACAAGACCGATTGACAGACCCCGACGCGGCCGTAGAATGCTCTCGTGTCACACGCTCTTGACACGGGGAAACCGACACTGAACCGTCGCCAAGGCACGGCCCCCCGGCGGGCCGGCCGGCGGCGTAACTCCGACTGGAGGTAAGATGCGCAAGAACATCGCCCTGCTGACGGTGGTCCTCGCCGTCTCGGTCGTCGCGACCGGCTGCAAGAACAAGCCGCCGCTCACCCCGACCCGGCCCGCCGGCCCGGACTCGGTCGCCCTCAACACCCAGGCGACCTACCGGAGCTGGACCACCGACCCGAACCGCGACGCCATCCGCTACGTCATCGACTGGGACGACACGGGCTTCGACACCAGCGACTACCTGCCGTCCGGCGACACGGCTGGCTTCAGCCACACCTGGACCGCGGTCGGCACCTACGCGGTCCGAGTCCGCGCCCAGGACGAGAACGACAACTGGTCGGTCGAATGGTCCGACGCGCGGAACGTCACGGTCTACTCCGGCTCCGGCAACAACCCACCCAACCCGCCGGCGAAGCCCTCCGGCCCGGCGTCCGAGTCGGTCAACGTCTGGGTGCGGTTCAGCACGAGCGCGCTCGACCCGGACGGCGACTCGGTCCAGGTCAAGTTCCACTGGGGCGACAACCTCTCCTCGAGCTGGAGCGAGTTCGCGCCCGGCGGCACGACCGTGACTGATTCCGTCCGCTATGCTTACCGCGGCGCGAAACAGGTTTACGCGATCGCTCGCGACACCAAGGGTGACACCTCGTCCTGGTCCGAACCGGCGAGCATCACAATCCTCGCCCGGAACACCCCGCCCGACAAACCCGCCCTCTTGGGCCCGGCCCGTGGCATCAAGGACGGCCCGATGTACCTGTTCTATGGTCGCGCCGCGGACCCGCAGGGCGACAACCTCGAGTACCGTTTCATCTGGGGCGACGGCCGCGTCTCGAACTGGACCGCCCCGAGTCCGCACAACCTGCCGGTCGCGGAGAGCACCCGCTACACCGCGCTCGGCAGCTACAACGTCCGCTGCGTCGCCCGCGACATTGACGGGGCGGTCTCCGACACCTCCGACCCGCTCACCTTCGAGGTCGTCGGCGAGGGCGAAATCCTCTGGTCGGTCAGCACCGGCGAGTGCGTTGCCTCGCCGGCCTGGGCCACCATCCGCGACTACTACGAGATGATGCGGCCCGGCATCGTCATCGGCAACCTCGACGGCCGGCTCCGCGCCGTTGACGCCTGGCAGGGCCTCCAGGCCTGGGAAGTCGGCGGACCGGACGAACCGCTCCGCAGCTCGCCGGCAATCAGCGAGAACGGCCAGGCCATCTACGTCGGCGGCGGCGACGGCCGGCTCTACGCCTTCGGCACCGACGGCGGCTGGAAGTGGCAGGCGCCGTGGACGCCGTCGCCGGACTCGATAGCCGGCGAGGACCTCGGCGCGACGCCGGTCATCGACGGCGCCAATGTCTACTGCGCGGGCGAGCCCGGCTACGTCTACAAGCTCACCGACGTCGGCGCCTCCGCGACCCGATCCTGGTCCTTCAAGGCCCGCGACGAAATCCACTCCTCGCCGGTCCTCACCGCCAGCCACCTCGTCGTCTGCGACGACTCCGGCTATGTCTACTGGCTTAACCCGGCCGATGGCGCGCCCGTCCACGAGTTCCACTGCGACGGCGACATCACCGGCTCTCCGGCGGTCGGCTCGGGCGGCAACATCTACGTTGGCACCGACCAGGGCTCGATGTACGCGCTCTCCTCGACCGGCACCGTCGTCTGGCGCTACGCGCCCGACTCGGCCAAGGCCGCGCCGGTCATCGCCTCGGCGGTCATCACCCCGGACGGCGGCATCGTCTTCGGCAACGACCTCGGCTACGTCTTCAAGCTCAACGCCGGCTCCGGCCTGCCGGTGTCCGGCTGGCCGGTCCTCGTCTCCGCGACCTCCGGCATCGCCTCGACCGCGGCCGCCTGCGCCGACGGGGTCATCTACGTCGTCTCCGAGAACAACCGGCTCCACGCGCTCAAGGCCGACGGCACCGCCCACTGGGCGAACCCGGTCGAACTCGTCCTGCCGCCGCCGCGCCGGGCGCCCGGTCCGCGCCGGCTCGCGGTCGACGACCTCACCCCATCGGTGCTCATCGACCAGTACGGCATCATCTACGCTGCGTCGGTCGACGACGGCTTGTTCGCGATTGCCGGCCGACCGACCGGCACCCTCGCCAATACCGCCTGGCCGATGTTCCACCGCGACATCCGGCACTCGGGCAAGTCCGGGGCCTGGTAGCCGGAACCTGAACTCGACGGGCGCCGCCTTCGGGCGGCGCCCGCGTTTCATCCCCGCGCCTTTCCCTCCTCCCCCTTCCCCTAACTCATTCCCGGCTTTTGGGTTTTGGCTTTTGGCCTTTGGCTTTTGGCTTCTTCCCTTCTTCCCCTTTCCTTCCTCGCCCTTCCCCAGGTTTCGGGCCTGGCGGCCTACGGCGAGGAGGACCTGCCTGCGCCCAGGCAGGAGGACGGACCGGTGAGGGTGGTTGCTGTCCGGGCCCGGGTCAGCGGTCGGCGAAGAGCGTCCGGACCGCGACCGCGTCGACGAGGTTGTTCAGCGTAAAGACCCGGTCGAAGTCCGCGAGCGTAAACCGGTAGCCGAGCCGTATCCTGAGCGCCAGCAGGGCCAGCAGGGCCTCGAAGGTCAGGAGACAGCCGCGCGCGCCCGACACGCGCTCGACCTCCACCACGTTCCGTTCGGTGTCCGGCTCGTCCTCGTAGCCCGGCGCGATGAACAGGAACCGCGCCGCCGCGGCCGGCACCGCCTTCAGCGCCGGCAGCTCCCGCCCGTAGCGGGCGATGTAACTGCGGACGCGGAACACGCCCTCCGGCGCGAGGTGGAATGGCAGCGACCTGCAGTCGTACACCAGCCAGTAGCCGAAACGCTCGCCCGGCGGCGTGCAGGCGAACCCGTCCGGATTGTTCTCGTTCGTCTCGGTGTGGGTCAGCCGGGTCACGTCCAGCCCGAGCGCGGTCAGCGTCTCCGCGACCACGTCCCGGACCGCCGCGTAATCGACCCCGGCCTCGAGCAGGCGCGCGAAACGGGGCCCGAGCCACTCCCGGCACTCCGGGCCGGCCTCCGCAACCTCGAGCATATGCGACCACTCCCGCGGCGGCTTGATGCCCAGCTCTCGCTGGACCTGGCTCCAGGCATCACGGGCTACCGGCGCGATCCAGCGGTCGACGCCGAGCAGCCGGTCGAGGTCCGCGCTCCGCACGCCCCGCAGCCGCGCCAGCGGCTCGACCCGGATATGCGGCTTGCCCGCGTCGTCCTTCCGGATGCCGGTTATCCGCAGGAGCGCGGGCTCGAGGTGGCCGCGCGGCTCGAGCCGGCCGCCGCGGTGCCGGTCGAGGTAGAGCCCGATGCCCGGTATCGGCAGGTTCTTCGCCGCGTCGTCGAGGAAGTCGTACGACAACAGCCGCGGGTAGCCGACCTCGCGCGGCTCGTACCAGAACTCGTCCGACTGGTTGGTCTTGAGGACGATGATTGCTTTCATCGCTGATTCTGCGGCCAGCTTAGCGAGCCCGGCCCGGGTGGTCAAGCTTGACTGAGGACCTCCGCCAGCCGGCCCGGACCGATGTTGCCGCCGGTGACCAGGCAGGCCGCGCGGCCGCGACCGGCCGGCCCGGTCCTGAGCGCCGTGGCGAGCGCGAGCGCGCCGGCGCCCTCCGCGACGAGTTTCGCCTCGGCCGCGAGGAGCCGGATCGCGGCGGCGACCTCCTCCTCGCCGACCGCGACGACCTCGTCCAGCGACTGCCGGAGCGCGGGGTACATCGCCGGCTCGACGAACGGCACCGCCACCCCGTCGCACAGCGTCGGCCCGGCCTCGACCGCGACCGGCCGGCCGGCCGCGAAGCTCGCTTGGAGCGCGCCGCAGGCCGCGGCCTGCACCCCGACGACCCGGACCGACGGCCGGAGCGCCTTCACCGCGCCGCCGACCCCGACCGCCAGCGCGCCGCCGCCGACCGGGACGAACAGGGTATCCAGTTCCGGCGCGTCCTCGAGCAGTTCGAGCGCCATCGTCGCGTGCCCGGCGATCATCGCCGGCTCGGTCCACGGGTGCAGGAACGCCTCCGGCCCGTCCAGCGCCGGGCCGCGCACCCAGTCCATCATCGCCGCGAAAGACATCAGCGTCGCCTCGATGCCGGCCGCCTCGAGAGCGCGGACCTTGTGCCCGGCCGCGCTGTCAGGTAGGACGCTCCGGCACCGGACGCCCAGCCGCCGCGCCGCGAAGCCGAGCGCGAGCGCGGTGTTCCCGGCGCTGAAGGTCGCGAACCCTGCTCGCCGCCGCTCCGCCGTCTGGCCCAGCGCCCAGTTCAGGACTCCGCGAACCTTGAACGACCCGGTCGGCTGGAGCAGTTCGGGCTTGAGGCTGATGGCCGGGTCAGGCCCGAATGCGAGAAGCGGGGTCCGCGCCACGAGGCCGGCGATGCGCCGGGCCGCGGCCCGCACCTCCGCAAGCCCGGGAAACTCGACCGCCGCCGGCTCGCCGCTCATCCGCGCCAGACCGCGCCCCGGCTAGAACTGGAACTCGTAGTAGAGCCGGGCCTCCTGCCTCGCATCGCCCTCCGCCGGCCGGCGGTGCCCGAAGTTCAGTCCCAGCCGCGAGGCGTAGCTGTTGAAGTACCAGTTGAACCCGGCCTCGATCGTCGTCGTCGCGTCGTCGAGCCCGACCATCGTCACCCGGGCAATCGGCTCATACCGGCCGGCAAAGGCATACCCGCCCTGGACGGTCAGGCCGTCGCTGGTTGCGACTCTATTCCCGGGCGACCTCTCTTCCCTCCGGCGGTAGAACGCCGCGTCCAGGGCGAGGAACTGCCAGCGGAAGGCCGCGTGCCCGCCGTAGGCCGTCGTCGTGACCTCCACGCCCAGAACGGGGCCGGCCCGGTTCGTCCAGAACCCCGGTATCAGCGCGACCACCGGCTCGGCATAGCCCCTGTTCGCCGATTCCTCGTTCGGCACCGCGCCCAGCGGGGTCACCTCGACGCACGCCGAGTACAGGAGGCCCGGGTCCGGATTCGCGCGGTTGGGCCCTTCGCCGTTGAAGACACCGGCCTTCACCGCGCCCCAGCCGCCGGGCAGGCTGACGACCGGCGTCACGCCGAGCTGGTACTTCGGCGCGAAATCCGCCGCCAGCGGGTTCCGGGTCATGAACAAGAGCTTCGTGGCCGCCGAGTTGTACACCCGGCCGAACGGCGCCTTCTGCTGGCCGGCAACGAGCGCCAGCGCGTCCAGCGGCTTCCAGTTCGCGAAGCACTCGTAGAGCGTGAATACCCCTCCCGCCATCGACGCATGGATCATCCAGTCGAGCCGGCGGGTCAGGCTGCCGGTGAGGAGCAGGCTCGCGGCGGTGTTGTTGAAGCTGACGAACGGCTCGTCCTCTGCGGCATCGAGCATGAACTCCGGCCCGAACTTCACCTGACCGGCGATATCGAGAACCGGCGGCTCCGGCCCGCCGAGCGTGAACTTCGCCTCGGCCCCGGTCGGGATAGCGAACACGAGCGCGACAAGCGCCAGCGCCGGACTTCTCACGACTGCCTCCTTTGCTGATTGTTCAACTGCGGATGCTAAGCCCGGCCCGGCCGGCTGTCAAACCGAGCCGCTTTTAGTTCTAGCCCGGGCACATGGTGACCCCCTGCGGACGGCCGCGAGGTCGGCGGGCATTCCGCCGAAGGACTGGGCAATGCTGAGAGGAGAGGTGCGAGCGATACGGCTCCGGGTGGAGACGAGATGAGGCATCGAGTTCACGGCCATTCTGGTTATGCTTGTGTGGCCAAACAGAAGCGCCAGAAAGG
>JAWOHE010000034.1:0-24790 GCA_046485285.1 bacterium | reverse complement strand
GCGGCGCGCCCCACTGCCGGAACTGCCGCCGCCAGTTGTGCAGCGTGTTCTCATTGAGACCCAGATCCCGCGCTGCCTGGGCGACCGACAGGCCGCCCTCGGTCGTCAGTCGGACCGCTTCGATCTTGAACTCACGCGTGTAGACCTTGCGCTGCTGTTTCTCCGTACTCACGTGTTACCTCCAATCTGACCTTACAGACACCAATCCGTCTGTCCATCAGACCGGGGACACTCCAGAGGTTACTCCGGGAGTTACTGGGGGAGTGACACCGGGAGTGCGGGTGGGGGTGGATTCTCCCGGCCGCGGCGCGCGAGAAGCCGGGGTTGGGACGAAGCCCGGAAGGAACTGTACCGGCGGCACCGGTGGTGGGTTGAGAGGCGGCACGGCGGAGCAAAGGTACAACATGGACTGGCCCGGGCGGTGCGGCGCGGGCGCTGGAACGTGGCGATTCAGGCGTATCTGACGGCAGCCGTGATCAATCTCAAGCGCCTGGCTGCGGCGCTGGCCGGAAATCCCCGGTTGGGGCCGGTTGTTGCTGCGCTGTACCGCCTGATGGACGGTTACCGCCGACTACTCGGCCTCGACCTCGTCCACAGCCTGCATTCTGTCCGCCCGATGACGCGCAAAGTTGGGTTTCTCAACAGCCCACCCCCGCCCTCACCCGCCTGTCGTCGGGTCCCCCATTGTCGGATGCCGCAGTGGAAGAAGGCTAACATCGGATCCGCAGCTTCATCGGGGCAGAACCGGTCCGGTCGCCCCAACTGCACGGATTGCCGGCACTTGCCACAACCAGCCGAATGCTCATCTCCGGACCCGAACCGACCAGAGGGCGTTACCCGGGGCACATCCCGGTAGCGGCTCCCGAAATGCTTTGCCGGGCCGGCCCGGACGCCCACAGTTGCCAGTTTGCCGGACATCACCGAACCCGTCCGCTTTGTCGACCGCGACGCCGGCTGTCCACGTGGAACTCGCCCGTCCCGCCCTTCCGGGTTTCGTCGCGCCCCCCCCCGGCGGCCGCCGCCCTGGCCGCCTTCGGCGGGCAGTCCGTAGCCGGCTCGGGAGGGCGCTCGGCCGTGCGGGGCTGCCCTCAAGACAGGCGGGCCGCCCTTCCGGGCGGCCCGCAGGAAATCGAAAGTCGAAGGCGCTAGTTCAGCACCACCGACTTAGCCGAAACGGTCCGGCCATCAACGGTCAGACGGTAGAAGTAGGTGCCGTTCGCAACGAGGCGGCCACCGTCGTCCTGGCGGTCCCAGGACACGGTCCGCTCGCCGCGCTCGACAACCCCGTCCACCAGCGTCCGGACGCGGCTGCCGCTCGCGTTGTAGATGCTCAGGTTAACTGGGGCATCCTTGCTCAGCGAGTAGCGGATGTTGGCGAAGTCGCGGACCGGCATCGGCGCGGCACCAAGGAACTCGAACCGTGCCGGCTCGAGGACCTGCTCCTCGACGCCGCCGTCGTACCAGACGATCGCGCGGATGTTCCAGTTGAAGTTCAAACCGACCAGCCGCAGTTCGGTCCAGGAGCCATCGTAGTTGATGAAGCCGCCGCGCTGCGGAGCCGCCGGACCGGCATCAACGCCACCCGGGTACTGACCGGCGGCGTGGGTGTAGCGCGGACCGACCCAGACGTCCTCGTTCGCGTTGATGTGGTACGGAGCCGCCAGGTTGCAGCGGATCCACATCGTGTCGGCACCGGTGTACGGTATCGACTCGACGACTGGGCCCGGATTGCTCGAGGTGTTCTGCCCCCAGACGAAGGCATACTGGTCCTGGGACGGGTCGTGGTGGTAGAAGATCAGGGCGATGACGTTGCAGCCGACCGTCGGGGTCAGCCGCGCCGCGGTGTAGAACGTACCGCCTGCGGTCAGCCCGACCGCGTTGTTGCTGTACGGTCCGTCAACATGGATCGTGTCTTCTGGCGGAGCGCCGCTGATCGTCGTCGTCCGGCTCAGCGTGTCGTTGTTGGGATTTTCGTCGCCGCTCAGGTCGGTGAAGAACGTCACCTGGTAGACATTGCCCTCCGGGCCCGAGCTCCAGTTCGGGAAGACGACCTCGGCGGTCGCGCCCGGGTCGAGCGGGCCGGCATGGGTCACGTCCTCGGAGTAGACGTTGCTCCCGGCCGAGTCGATCCGGCAGTAGACCGGGATGTCGCTCTGCGGGTCGGTCCCGAAGTTCTTGATCTCGGCCCGCGGGGCAACCGTTCCCTGGAACATCGACGGCGGCGGGGCAACTATCGTCTGCACGCCGACATCGGTGGCGTAAGGCACCGCAAGGATGCCTTCCTCGTTGTTGAGGAGATAGGTCGGCGTCGTGCAGTTCGAGCCGTAGGCGATCCAGATCGAGTTGCCGACCACATTCGGCATGCTCCACCCGCGCGCGGTTATCATCTGTGTCTCGGTCGACCAAGTGTTGGACGCGATGTCATACTTGTAGACGAGCCGGTCCGCGGCAACCGCGCCGTCGGCCGAGCCGCCGAGGACGTAGATGGTCTCGTCGTTGTAGGAGACCATGTTGTGGTAGATGCGCGGGCCGGGCATGTTTGCCTTCTGGGTCCAGGTGTTGGCCGCCGGGTCGTACATCCAACAGTCGCTGAGGGTGGAACCGGTGCTTGAGCCGCCCGTGACATAGACCTTGCCGTCGGCGCCGGCCGCCGCGGCCCAGCCGCGGCCGGGCGCCAGCGTGGCCTTGGTCGCCCAGGTGTTGGCCGCCGGGTCGTACTCGTAGGTATTGCCGACCGAGTTCTCACTGCCGATGACGTAGAGCTTGCCGCCGGCGACTGCGCCGCAGTTAGCCCAGGACCCTAGGGGCATATTCGCCTTGGCAGTCACGGTTTTGGTATCGACGTCGAACTCCTGGCAGGTGTTGAGCGTCACGCTCGACGAGTCCCGCCCACCGGCGACATAGATCTTGTTGCCGATCCGGCCCCCCGCACCGGCCCGACGGGTCGTCAGCAGGTTGGGAAGACCGCTGGTAATCCAGACGTCATTTGCAATGTCATAGGCGAATATCGTCCGGACCGAGGCGGCGTTTGACTGCCTGCCGCCGAGGAAGTAGATGGTGTCGCGGACGACACCGGTACCCGGGCTCCAGTAGCGGGCCGGGGCCGGCGCTGCTGTCCTGGCCTCCCAGGTGATGTCTTCGGTACCGCCGACGACGATACTGAACGGCGAGTCGACCTCACCCCCGGAAGACGGGACTGCGTCGGAGACGCCGGCCTGCGCCGCGATGGCGAAGACGAGGCCGAACACCAGCACGAGCTTGCCTTTCATCTAGGACTCCTTTCGTTGTGGCTCTCCCGGGTTCCGCCCGGTCGATGCCTCTCTTGGCCGGCGCCAACTGGGCATTGGCTCAGCAGCGCCAGCCTTGGTAAACAGAATAGCGCCCCTCTCGCCCCTGTCAATGCCTCCGACTCGCCGCGTCCGACGAACTCTGGCCCGGCTGCCCGCCACGGTCGCCGCTGTAGCCCCGGGCGCGCGTGCGGGGGCCGGGGCGCAACGCCGCGCCCGGGCAAAGCGACCCGCGAGACCTCCTTGACTTCACGCCCGGTCGGGTAGAATCAGGTTGGTGACACACGGCCTGACCGACCCGCACGTGGACGCCCCGACCCCGGGAGCGACTCAGCTCCGCGCCGGGAAGTACTACCTGCAGGTCTACGGCTGCCAGATGAACCAGTACGAGGCCGGGCTGGTGCGCGCGATCCTCGATGACGCTGGCTTCGAGGAGACCACGGACGAGACCGACGCGGACGCCTACGCGATGCTGACCTGTGCGGTCCGAAGCCACGCCGAGGCGCGGGCCCTGGGCCGCCTGTCGTCATTCCGGGCACTGCGCCGGGAGCGCGCGGGCCGGGTGATTGCCGTGCTCGGCTGCGTCTCCGAGCACGCAAGAGACAGCATCGTCGAGGACCACGGCGCCGACGTTGTCCTCGGGCCCGACCAGTACCGCCTCCTGCCCGCGGCGATTGCCGAGGCCGCCGCGACCGGGCGCACGGTCGTCGCGACTGGCACCAACGGGGAATGCTATGACGGCATTGTCCCGCGCGCGGTTCCTGCCGTAGCGAGGTCGTGCCGCGGCGGAGCCCCCGCCCGCCAGATTCGCGGCTCGGTGACGGTGATGCGCGGCTGCGACAACTGGTGCAGCTACTGCATCGTCCCGCTGACAAGAGGACGGGAACGCTCCCGCCCGAAGGGCCGCATCCTTGATGAAGTCCGTTCGTTGGTGGGTAATGGCGTCCTCGACGTGACCCTGCTGGGACAGAATGTGCTTGCCTACCGCGACGGGGCAACCGGGTTCCCGGAGCTCGTCGAGACGGTTGCCGGCGTGCCGGGGCTCCTGCGCCTGCGTTTCCTGACGTCGCACCCCAGGGACCTCTCCCCGGCGATTGCCCGCCTGATGGCCGTCATGCCGGCGGTCTGCCCGGATCTGCACCTGCCGGTGCAGTCCGGCTCGGACCGAATCTTGAAACTGATGAAGCGCGGCTACACGCGCGCGGAGTACCTATCGCGGGTCGAGACAGCTCGTTCGCTCGTCCCCGAGCTCGGCCTGACAACCGACATCCTCGTCGGCTTCCCGGGCGAGAGCGACGAGGATTACCTCGCGACGCTCGACCTCGTCCGCCAGGTCCGGTTCGAGTCTGCCTATATGTTCCGCTACTCGGCCCGCCCGGGAACCGAGGCCGCGAAGATGGGGCCGAAGGTCGCCGAGGCTGAAGCCGGCTCCCGGCTGGCCCGGCTGATCGAACTACAGAACCGCATCACCCGTGAGAAGAACCGTGAGCTCATCGGTCGCGAGATCGAGGTGCTGATAGAAGCTCCGGCCCCGCGCGGCGAGGGTATGCTCGGCCGGGCCCGCAACAATCGAACCGTGATCGTCGAAGGGACACCGGCGCTCGGTGAACTGGTCACTGCCGCCGTCACCGGGGTCGTTGGCTGGACCCCGGTCGGCCGCGTCCACGAGACGGCTTATCCCCTTCCCAACCATAGGAGGTGCTGATGGTTGTCCTGAGGATCGTCCTGGTGCTGGTTGTCTTCACCCTGCTGCTCGTGCTGGGTCTGACAAATGCCCGCGAGCTCGCCGACGTGAACCTCTTCGGCGCCGTCTTCCCGGACGTACCAGTCGTCTACACAATGCTCTACTCGTTTGCCTTCGGCGCCGCCTGCGTCGGCGTGTTCTCCCTCGTCTCCGAGTTCCAGCTCCGAGCGCGCATTCGTCGCCTCCGCCGTGAGATCGAGGCCCTCACCGAGGAACTGAGGGCCTTTCGGAACGCCCCGCTCGATGACGATCTGACAGCCGGTTCCACCTCGAGGTACGAGCCATGACGCTGCTGATCATCATCATCCTCGCCCTCGCGGTCGTGGCGCTCTATCCTCTCGTGCGGGAGTTCATCCAGCGCCGTCGCTCAACCGTGCCCGCCTACGTCGGGGCCCTGCGGCTGATCCTCGATGGACGCGATTCCGACGCAATCCCCCTGCTCAAGGAGGCGGTCAATGCTGAACCCGCCAACATCGATGCGTGGGTTCGGCTCGGTGACGCTTACATTCGGGCCGGCGAGCTCGAACGGGGAATCAAGATCCACGAGAATCTCGGCCTGCGGCGGAATCTCCGCCCCGAGGACGAACGCCGCGTCCTGTCCGCACTCGCCCGCGACTATGAAGGAACCGACCGCAAGCTCAAGGCGATCACCGTGCTCGAAGAGCTGGCCCGCAACCACGACCACGACGCGGTCGAGCGGCTGCTCAGGCTGTATCAGGCCACCGGCGCCTTCGAGAAGTCCCAGTCACTGATACAGGGACTCAGGCACGGAGTGACTGACCGCCGCTGGCTGTCCCGCCTGGTCGCAGAGTATGCCCGCGAGACCATTGCGCGCGACCCGGAGGGGGCGCGCGCGGCGTTCGAAGACAGCCTGCGACTGGACCCGCAGTCCGTAACTGGCCGGCTCTACCTCGGCGACTTCCTGCTCCAGCGAGGCGAAACTAAAGCCGCGCTCGCCCGCTGGCAGGAAATCATCGAGATCGCCCCCGACCGCAACGCCGTCGTCCGCGGCCGTCTTGAGCGCGCGTACTACGAACTCGGGCGCTATGAGGACATCACGAGCTCCTATGAGAAACTGCTCCGCCGCGTGCCCGGCGACACGGCACTCGCGGTCGCGCTGGCGCTGATCTATCGGAAAAAAGAGAACTACGACGAGGCGGTGGGGCTGCTGATGCGAACCTGCGCCGGCCGGACTGACCCGCTCTGCACCGCGACCCTGGTCGCACTCGAGCTCGACCGCGGCCGGGCTGGCGAGGCCGCCCGCCTTGTCGACAGGCTGGTCGAGGAGTTGAACCAGCCGTCTTCCTGCCCCAGTTGCGGCGGCGAACTCAGCTGCGGCGAGCGCACCTGCCCCGCTTGCGGCGACTCGCAGCCGGCAGGGAACGCCTGAGCCGACCTTGCCTCCCGCGACCCCGCTTCTCGAGCAGTACCGGCGCATCAAGGACCGGCACCGGGGCGCCCTGCTCCTGTTCCGGGTCGGTGACTTCTACGAGATGTTCTATGAGGACGCGGAGGTCGGCGCGAAGGCACTCGGCCTGACTCTGACTTCGCGCCCCCACGGTCCGCACAACCGCGTCCCGCTCGCCGGCGTGCCGGCGAAATCGCTCGACACCTATGTCGCCCGGCTCGTTGCCAGGGGGTTCCGAGTCGCGATCTGCGATCAGCTCGAACTGCCGTCGTCGCGCAAACCGGTCGTCCGCCGCGAGGTCGTCGAGGTCATCACGCCCGGCACTCTGGTCCGTCCGGGACTGCTTGACGAGAAGCGCAGCAACTACCTCATGGCGCTGTCCCCGGCCGGCGACGACTGCGGCATCGCCTTCGCAGACGTCTCGACTGGAGAGTTCCTGCTCGCTGAAGTCCGGATGTCGGCCCTGGCCGAGGAAATCCAGAAGATCGAACCTCGCGAACTGCTGATACCCGAGTCCTGGCCCCAGGACCGTGACCTGCCGGGAGGAATCGATGTTACCAGGCTCGAGGACTACTACTTCACCTCTGACTTCGCATTCGACCGCCTGACTTCCCACTTCGGCGTGGCCGGATTGGACGGATTCGGCGTTGGTGAGCTCACCGAAGCGATCTGTGCGGCCGGCGCCTGTCTGAACTACCTCGAGCAGACTCAGAGAAGCGCGCTTCCGCATCTCTCCCGGCTGACACCCTATCGCACCGACGAACACCTTCTCATCGACAGGATTTCACGCCGCAATCTCGAACTGGTCGAGCGCATCCACCCCGAGGCAACCCCGGGAGAGGGCACCTTGCTTGCCGTGCTTGACCGTACCCGCACGCCGTCTGGCAGCAGGCTGATCCGGCGCTGGCTGACCGCACCGCTGGTTTCCCCCGACGCCGTGAACCTGAGACTTGACGCGGTCGAAGAGCTTGTTGGCGCCGACGCACCGCTCGCCCCGCTCCAGGACCTCCTCTCCTCGATTGGCGATATCGAGCGCGTGGCCGCGCGGATCGCACTCGAGCGGGCGAACGCGCGCGACGTAGTCGGCCTGAAGAACTGGCTGCGCAAGGTCCCGCCCATCCGCGCCGCACTCAGCGGCCTCCGTTCCACCCGGCTGGCATCGATCCATGAGGGCATCGAGGACTTTTCGGCGGTCGCCGACGCGATTAAAGGCACCCTGGTCGAGTCGCCGCCGCTGGCGCTTTCTGACGGTGGGATAATCGCTCGCGGCGTCAGCACAGAGCTGGATGAACTGCGCGACCTGTCCAGCAATGCCAAGAGATTCGTGGCGGACCTGCAGAAGCGGGAACGCGAACGGACCGGGATAGCCAATCTCCGGGTCGGCTACAACTCAGTCTTCGGCTACTACCTCGAAGTTACCAAGTCCGGCATCGCCCAGGTACCCGCAAGCTGGATACGCAAACAGACGCTCAGTACCGGCGAGCGCTACATCACCCCTGAGTTGAAGGAGTACGAGGCCAAGATCGTTTACGCCGAAGAACGCCTCAAGTCTCTTGAGTTCGAATTGTTCCGGGAACTCCGCCGGCGGGTGGGCCGCGAAGCAGAACGCCTCGCCCGCCTCTCGCTGCTCCTCGCTGAACTCGACGTCCTTGCCGGCTTTGCCCAGGTCGCACGCGAGCGACGTTACGTCCGTCCGATCGTCGACGACTCGGGCTCGATCGACATCGCTCGAGGACGCCACCCGGTCGTCGAGGTCCTGCTGGACCAGCCGTTCATGCCGAACGACACACGGCTCGACACCGATGCCGAGCAAGTCGCCATCATCACTGGCCCCAACATGGCCGGCAAGTCCACTTACCTGCGCCAGGTCGCACTCATTGCCATAATGGCTCAGGCCGGGTCGTTCGTGCCAGCCGACCGGGCCCGCATCGGCGTTGTCGACAAGGTCTTCACTCGTATCGGCGCATCCGATGACCTCGCCCGGGGTGTCTCCACCTTTCTCGCCGAGATGACCGAGACCGCCAACATCCTGCACAATGCTACCTCACGGAGCCTCGTGATTCTCGATGAGGTCGGCAGGGGCACGGCCACCAGCGACGGGCTTGCCATCGCCTGGGCAGCGGTCGAGCACCTTCACGGTCCGCACGACCGACGCCCGCGCTGTCTCTTCGCCACGCACTACCACGAGCTCGCCGGGATTACCGAGGAGCTACCCCGGGTCCGGAACTACAACTTCGCGGTCCGCGAGCGAGCTGACGGCGTGACCTTCCTCCGCCGCTTGGAGCCCGGGAGCGGAAACAGGAGCTATGGCATCGCGGTTGCTCGCCTCGCCGGCCTGCCCGACGCCGTCATCGCCCGAGCGCGTGAACTCCAGGCTCGGTTCGACGCCGGAGACGTGCCTGCCGTCCAAAACGGCGACCGGGACGACGCCCCCGCGCACGCCGCCGAAAGCCCGCCCCGACACCCGGCGCTCGAGCGCCTGCTGGCAGCCGACCCCGACCGTATGTCGCCGCTTGAAGCACTCTCCCTCCTCGTGGAGTTGCGCCGGCTCGCCGCCGGTGACTGATCGTTTCTCGAACCGCAGTTCCTTGACTCACGGGAGGCGGTCAATATATTCACAGGATGAAGATAACAATGGTCGGCACCGGCTATGTCGGACTCACGACCGGCGCCTGCTTCGCGAAACTCGGTCACGACGTTATCTGCGTCGACAGCGATGTCGCCAAGATCGAGACACTAAACCGGGGCGGTATCCCGATCTATGAACCCGGCCTTGAGGAGATCGTCCGCGAGACGGTGCAGGCAGGCCGACTGCGCTTCACGACCGACATCGGCGACGCAGTCCGAAACTCGGTAGTCGCGTTCATCGCCGTCGGCACGCCGACCCGCGAGTCCGGCGAGCCGGACCTGACTTGCGTCGAGGATGTTGCCCGCGACATCGCCGCGAACATGAACGAGTACCAGCTCATCGTCGAGAAATCCACTGTTCCGGTACAGACGCACAAGTGGATCCGGACGACGATTGAACGCTACAACCGGGCCGGCACTCCGTTCGACGTCGCGTCGAATCCTGAGTTCCTGCGCGAGGGCTCGGCAGTCAGCGACTTCCTCAAACCGGATCGGATCGTCATCGGGGTCGAGTCCGACCGGGCCCGTGACCTGTTGGTCGAGGCCTACCGTCCCTTCGAAGCGCCGATCGTCGTCACGGACATCGCCAGCGCCGAGCTGATCAAACACGCCTCGAATGCCTTCCTCGCCATGAAGATCTCGTTCGCCAACGCGCTATCGGTCGTCTGCGAGGAGTCCGGGGCGGACGTACGGCAGGTCACCGGGGGAATGGGTATGGACAAGAGAATCGGCCCGGCCTTCCTGAACTCGGGCATCGGCTACGGCGGGTTCTGCTTCCCGAAGGACCTGCGGGCCTTCATCCGCATCGCCGAGGAGTTGGGCTACGACTTTCGGCTTCTTCGCGAGGTCGAGAACGTCAACGCCGATATGAAGCGTCGCTTCGTCCAGAAGATCCGGGGAGTGCTCTGGAACCTGCGCGACAAGAACATCGGCGTACTGGGCCTTGCCTTCAAACCTGAGACCGACGACATGCGCTTCGCGCCCTCGATCGACATCATCAAGGAGCTGACCGGGCGCGGCGCCAGAGTGCGCGCGTACGACCCGCAAGCGATGGATCGCGCCCGCAAGATCATTCCCGACATCGAGTTCTGCGCCCGGGCCGAGGACGTCGCCGAAGACGCCGACCTGCTTGCGGTGCTGACCGAATGGCCGCAGTTCCGGGAATTGGACCTTGCGACACTCAAGACCCGGATGCGGGTACCGATAATCTGCGACGGACGCAACCTATTCGAACGACCGGCGGTCGAGCGCCTTGGCTTCACCTACATCGGGGTCGGACGTTGAAAGCGCTCGTCGCCGGGGGCGCGGGCTTCATCGGCTCGCACCTCTGCGAACGCCTGCTCGGCGAGGGCTCCCGGGTCGTGTGCATTGACAGCCTTATCACCGGGCGGCGCTCGAACATCAGGCGACTGCTGACCGACTCCCGATTTCGGTTCCTCCGTGCCGACATCTCCCGCGAACTGCCACTCAGGGGACGGTTCGACGTGGTCTACAATCTCGCTTCGCCCGCTTCACCCCGAGACTACCTCGCACACCCGCTCGAGACACTGAAGGCCGGCTCGCGCGGGACGTGGCAACTGCTCGACTTCGCGCGCCGCGCCCGGGCGGTCTTCGTCCAGGCATCGACCTCAGAAGTCTACGGCGACCCGGAAGTCCACCCGCAACGCGAAGACTACTGGGGCAACTGCAATCCGGTCGGCATCCGCTCAGTCTATGACGAAGCCAAGCGCTTCTCCGAAGCGCTCGTGATGGGCTGCCATCGCCGCTATGGTCTCCCCACGCGCATCGCTCGGATCTTCAATACCTACGGTCCGCGCATGAAGCTTGACGACGGCCGGGTTGTCCCGAATCTGATAGCCCAAGCCCTCACCGACCAGCCGCTGACTATCTACGGCACCGGTCGGCAGACGCGAAGCTTCTGCTACGTCTCTGACATGGTGGACGGTCTTTGCCGTCTCGCGGGCTGTTCCTCACCCGACCCGGTCAACCTCGGGAACCCCCGCGAGTTCAGCATCCTGAAGTTCGCCCGGATTGTCCTCAGCCACACCGGTTCAGTCAGCCGGATCGCCCACCAGCCCCTTCCCGAGGACGATCCCAAGCGACGCCGACCGGACATATCCAGGGCCCGAAGGCTTCTCAAGTGGCAGCCCCGGGTCTCGCTCGAGGAAGGGCTGAGGCTGACCATAGACTGGTTTCGTCGGCGACCCGGTCTGACCCGATGAGTACCGACGGCCCGGTCACGGTTGCGCTCGCCGGGACCGGCCGCTGGGGCACCAACTACCTGCGCACACTGGCCGGAATGCCCGACCTGCAACTCGTCGCTGTCGCCGAACCCGAGTCCGCCCGGGCCCGGGCCGTCCTGGTGGATAAGGCACTACCCGTGTTTACCGGACTTGATGAACTGCTGAACGACATCCGTCCCGCCGCCGTCATCATCGCAACCCCTGACTCGGCCCATGCCAAGCTCGCGCTCACCGGCATCGCCGCCGGATGTGACGTCCTTGTCGAGAAGCCGATGGCGCGCTGTTCCTCCGACGCCGGGAGTTGTGCTGCCGCGGCCCGGCAGAACCGCTCAATCCTGATGGTCGGCCACACGACGCTGTACCACCCCGCCTTCGCACAGCTGCGTGATGCTCTCCCGAGCGCCGGGCCGGTGCGCTTCGCCCATGCGGAACGCTCGTCGGTCGGGACGCGCGGAACGACCCCGGTCTGGGACCTTGCCGCCCACGACGTCGCGGCCGCCCTGACCCTGTTCGGACCTGTCGCCTCGATACGGGCATCGGGCGAGTCAAGCTGCGTCGAGTACGAACTCAATCACGCCACTGGCACAGTCTTCACCGGGACTGCTCGGTGGACGACCGCTCCGGCTCTCCGTAGACTGACGGTCACCGGCTCGACCTTCAGGCTCGTCTGCGACGAGACTGCCGGGACGACACAACCCCTCGACCAACCTCTCGCGCGCCTCTGCCGGGCCTTTGTCACTGCCTGCCGCTCGCGCCAGCAACCCGTCGCCGGCGCCTTCCTGGGCCTCGAGGTAGTCCGTTGTCTTGAGGCAATGACCACCGCAGTGTCCACCGGCGACGAGGTACCGGTGAGAAGCACGGTAACGCAGCTCGTCAGCTCATGATCCTGTCGGTGATTGTCCCGGTCTACAATGAAGAGCGGTCGGTTGCTGAACTGATCAGTCGGGTTCAGGCGGTCCCGGTCGAGAAGGAGATCATCGCGGTCGACGATCACTCCTCGGACAACACCCTCGCGGTACTCCACAGCCTGCCCGGTGTGCGCGTGCTCACCCACGATGTCAACCGCGGCAAGGGAGCGGGCATCCGCACCGGCCTCCGTCATGCCGCCGGGGACATCGTGGTAATCCAGGACGCCGATCTCGAGTACGACCCGGCCGACTACCCGACACTACTTGCTCCATTCTCTTCCCCGGGCGTCGGTGCAGTCTACGGCTCCCGCTTCCGTGGCGACAGCAGGTTCCTCCTGCTCAGCCGGCTTGCCAACCGCTTCCTGACCATCCTCACCAACGCGCTCTTTGGCGGGCGGGTCACCGACATGGAAACCTGCTACAAGGCGATTCGCCGCCCGCTCTTCCAGTCGCTCAGGCTCACTGCGAGCCGTTTTGAGATCGAACCCGAGATCACCGCCAAGCTCCTGCGCCTTGGTGTGCGCATCGCCGAGGTTCCGATCCGCTACCGGGCGCGTACGGAAGGCAAGAAGATCGGACCAAAGGACGGCATAATGGCCTGCTACTACCTGCTGAAATGGTACGCGAGATAGCACAGGGAAACCTACCCTCGCCGGCAACCGAGGCCGCGGTTGAGGTCGAGGGTGTATCGCTCCTCTACGGCGGCACCTGGCCAGCCCTCACCGACATTGGCTTCCGAGTTGAGCGCGGCGACTTCGTCTTCATCCTCGGCGCGACCGGGGCCGGAAAGACCACCCTGCTCAGGCTCCTCTACGGAGCCCAGCGGCCCGACTCGGGCAAGGTCCGGGTGCTCGGCCGCGAAGTCCCCGAGCTCCCGCCGAGCCAGCTCCCGGAACTCAGGAAACGCATAGGCATCATCTTCCAGGACTTCAAACTTCTCGCGGACCGAACCGCGGCGGAGAATCTGGAGTTCGTCTTGCGCTCGATCGGCGCCCGACCGGATACCATCCCCGGCCGCATCAACGAGACCCTGACCCGGCTCGGCATAATCCACCGGCGCGACGCCCGTCCGCACGAGCTTTCGGGTGGCGAGCAGCAAAAAGTCTCGATCGCCCGCGCCTTCGTCAAAGACCCGGAACTGATCCTCGCCGACGAACCCACCGGCAACATCGACCCGCGTGGGTCGGCGGACATCATCAACATACTCAAGGACTTCAACTACCGGGGAACGACCGTGGTGATGGCGACCCACAACTCGGATCTGGCGCTGGGGACGCGCCGGCGCTGCGTAACCCTCGACGCGGGAAGGGTGGTGCGCGATGAGGGCTAGCTGGCTCCTCCAGGACGCCTGGCGCTCGATCGCCCGTAACCGCGCCGGCTTCGCGATGGCGACGTCGGTGCAGGCTGTCTGCCTCGTCCTACTGGGTATGTTCGTGCTCGCAGCGGTCGGCCTCGCGCAGTTCACCACCGCCGCCCGACGTCAAATCGAAATCCAGGTCTTCCTCGAACCCGACGCCGACGCCGCGGCAACCGGGGGCAGGATTGCCTGCCTCTCCGGGGTATCAGCAACGCGCTTCGTCTCGCGCGAGGAGGCGCTCGCCGAACTGCAGTCCGAGCTGGACGCCGACTCGGCCCTCCTCGCCGTCCTCGAGACCAACCCGCTCCCGGCCTCCTATCGCGTCACTCTGGCGGCCGGCGCGGACCCCGAGGAGCTGGCCGGCATCGAACACAAGCTCGCGCTGCTCCCCGGCGTCTCTGAGATCTGGTCAGGCAGCGAAACCATCGCCCGCCTCGGCCGCATCCTGCGGGTGCTCGTTGCGGTGACCGCGGTCGTGATTGTCGTAGCCTCGCTTGCGGTCGTCTTCATCGCCTTCAGCACGGTCGAGGCCTCACTCGTCGCGCGCGCGCGGGAGATCGAGATAATGGAGCTGGTCGGCGCGACGCCGGCTTCGGTCCGACTCCCATTCGTAATCGAGGGCTGCATCCAGGGTCTGCTTGGCGGCGCTGCCGCGGGCCTGATCCTGCTCACGCTCCTCGCGCTCGCCCGGGCCTTCATCGTTCCCTTCCCGATTCCGCTCGGCCCGCTTGCGGCGGGCGCTGCCGGCCTCGGCCTGGCGCTCGGCCTCGCCGGATCTCTATTTGCCCTCGGCCGTCTTTCGCGGTGAACCTGCTCATCTGCCTCGCGCTGACCTGCAACACGCTCACGCTCAGGCAGATTGACGCCCGGATTGCCGAGCACCAGGCCGAGCTCGCACGCACCCGCCGCGACCTCGAAGACCTTCGCCAGCGCCTCACCGGCCTGTCCCGGGCGGAGTCAACAAGCCTCGGCCGCATCGAGGACCTGCGCGAGCAGATGGCGGCGACGCGTCGCTACATCACGCAGCTTTCTAACCTCATCGGCGCCCGCACGACCGAGGTCGCCGCGCTCTCGCGCGAAGTCGAAATCGCCGCGACCCGGCTGGAACTCCGCAAGGCCGAGCTCGCACTGCGCCTGACCAGCATCTACAAGCACGGGCGCCTGCTACCGCTCCAACTCTTACTCGATGCGGGCTCACCGGCCCGGCTCCACCGCCGGCTGTTCTACCTGCGCTGGCTCGCCCGCGCCGACCGGCGGCTGGCGCTCGATCTCGCCGCCCAGAGGGCCGAGCTGGCCGGCCGCCGCGCCCGGCTCGTGGAGGCCCGGACCGACCTCGAGCGCCTGCGGGAGGAACAACTCGGCGAGGAACGCCGCCTGCTCGTCGCACGCGAAACCGAGACCGGACTCCTGAACCGACTCAGGTCCGAACAGACCGCCCAGCGTCGCATCTCCGAGGAATTGGCCTCGTCGGTCAGCCGGCTCGAGCAAGTCATCCAGTCGCTCGAACAACAGCGCGGCACCCTGAAGAGCGCCAGCGATGACCACTACTTCACGGTCAACAAGGGCCGCCTGCCTTGGCCGCTCCGCGGCGAAGTCATCGCCAGATTTGGCGCCAAGGTCCACCCTCGGTACAAGACGACCACCGCCAACAACGGCATCGACATCGCGGCGCGAGCCGGCACTCCGGCCGCCGCGGTTCACGCTGGCAAGGTTGCCTACGCTGATCAGTTCCTCGGCTACGGTCGCCTGGTCATACTCGACCACGAGGGCGGCTTCTACACCCTCTACGGGAACCTCGAGGAAATCGCTGTGACGGTCGGCGAACAGCTGACCGGCGGCTTGACGGTCGGCAAGACCCGCGACTACCTTCACTTCGAAATCCGTCGCGCCGGCGAACCGGTCGACCCGCTCCAATGGCTCGAGCGGTGAGCCGACCCGGACCTCCCGTCTTTGACCTCACCCCTGGCCTCGTCGGGGTCGACCGCGCCTGCGGGGCAATCCACGCCTTCCTGGCCGCCGGGCCGATTCCCTCGCTCCTGCTGGCCGGTCCCCAGGGCGTCGGCAAGCGAACGGTGGCCATTCGGCTGGCCCAGGCCGCGAACTGCCGGGCCTCGAGTTTTCGGCCCTGCGGCCAGTGTGCCTCCTGCCGCTCGATCGCGGCGCTCAAGCATCCGGACGCCCGACTGCTGTTCCCGGCCCGGCGCGGCTCGAGAGCAGGCGGCGCCGAATCCGACACGGCCGATGGCACCCTCGCGGCAATCGCTGAGGACACGCCCGACTACCTGCCCGGCCGTCCCGCGCCCCTGGTCGAGGCCGGCCAGGTCATCCCGATCGCGCTCATCCGCTGGCTGCGCGGCGAGACTTCGCGACCACCATTCTCGGCCCCTTGTCGCTGCTTCATCATCCTGCACGCAGAACGGATGACCACTGAAGCCGCCAACGCCTTCCTCAAGATGCTCGAGGAACCCCAGCGCGCGACGGCCTTCATCCTGACGACCAGCAACCCGGGGATGCTCCTGGACACGATTCGCTCTCGTTGCCGGATCATCCGCTTCCCGGCGGTTCCGGTAACGCAGGTCAGGGAATGGCTCGGCAACCGGGTGCCGCCAGACCAGGCAGCGCTTGCCGCCGAGCTCTCGGACGGTTCACCAGGCCGGGCGCTTCGCTTCCTCGACAACCCGGAAGACTACCTCGCCCCGGCCGCAGTCGAGTTCCTGACCCACCCGCGGCCGGACGACAAGCTCGTCTTCGAGACGATGTCCCGGCTCGGCGACGTGCCGCTCGCGACCGTCACCTGCTCGTTCCTCTTCGTTCTGAGCCAGTTGCTCCGCGCCCGCCACGGTATCTCCACCTCATTCGCGGCCGCCAGCCCCGGGCTCGCCGGGCTCGCCCGGGCTTTTCCGGACGACTACCTCCGCCGCGCCATCCGCTACCTGACCGAACGCCTCGACGAGACCCGGTTCAACACCAATCGCCGGCTCTTCCTCTACACCTTGCTCGCGTCGCTCCGCCGCCCGTCCTGACCGGCCCGCCTCCACAGCCGGTTGACGCCCGGTTCCTGAACGGCTACCATTACTGGTGCTGTTTCGGGTTACAGCCGCCAGCACTCGGCCGGCGTCCCCCCGGCCGGGCATCCCCATCAGAGTCAGACTCACCGACGCCCGCTTCGCGGGCGCCACGTCTTGAAGGAGGTGACCCATGCCATCGCTGGGCATGAAAGGCCCATATCGGCTCTCCCCCGAGGAGCTCAATCGCGTCCTGCCCCGGCCCCATCCGGGCAACTTCGCAATCGGCTACCGCCGCGACGACGGCAGGTTCGTCGTCCGCTACGTCGGTCGGTCCGATTCCGACCTCAACCGAACGCTCCGGGAACAGGAGACGGACGGCTCGACCTGGTTCGCCTGGAGCTATGCGCCGTCCGAGAAGGCCGCCTTCGACAAGGAGTGCCGGAACTACCACGACTTCGGCGAGAGCGCCGGGCTGGAGAACGAAGAGCACCCGCTCCCGCCCGGACAGACCCGCTGGCACTGCCCGGTCTGCGGCTACTGAGCGTGCCGCGGCGGGAAGGCAAGCACCGGTAGGGCGCCGGCTGCCGTCCAATAGACTGTGCGCTCACCGGATGCTCAAGCCCCTGACTCGCCCGTAAGCCCGACGACTGGTAACCGCCTGTCGGCGGAGACCTCGCCCTATCTGCTCGATCACGCCCGGAACCCCGTCGATTGGCACCCGTGGGGACCGGAAGCCTGGTCCCGGGCGCGTGCCGAGGATAAGCCTATCTTCCTCTCGATCGGCTACTCCGCCTGCCACTGGTGCCACGTGATGGCCCGCGAGAGCTTCTCCGACCCGGAAACCGCCGCCATCCTGAACGAGCACTTCGTCTGTATCAAGGTCGACCGTGAGGAACGCCCCGACATCGACGATGTCTACGTCGAGGCGGTGCGCGTGCTGACCGGCTCGGCGGGCTGGCCGCTGTCGGTCTTCCTGACAGCGGACCTAAAGCCGTTCTATGGCGGCACCTACTTCCCGCCCGAGCCTCGCCACGGCCTGCCCGGGTTCAAGCGGGTCCTGCTTTCGGTGAGCCACTACTACCGGGCCGAACGCGCGGCTATCGACCGCGCCGCCGGGGCCGTTGTTGCGAAGCTGGACGAACTCTCCCGGCCGGAACCGAATGCAAATGACCCCTCAGCCGACCTGCTCGAGCGTTACTACCGCCAAAGGCGCGAAGCCTTCGACTCCGAGCACGGCGGCTTCGGGGTCGCACCCCGGTTCCCGAGCCCGACCGACCTGGAGTTGCTGCTACGCCTCGCGAGCCGGCCCGGGTTCGAAGACGCCGCATCGATGGCCGAACTGACGCTGGGGAAGATGGCCGAAGGCGGTATCTGGGACCAGCTCGGCGGCGGCTTCCACCGCTACTCAACCGACACGCTCTGGCTCGTACCCCACTTCGAGAAGATGCTCTACGACCAGGCCCTGCTTGCCCGGGCGTACTACGCGGCCTTCTCCGCCACCGGGAACGAGTCTTGGCGCGCGATCGGCGAAGAGGCTCTCGACTGGCTCGAACGGGAACTGCGGGCGGACGGCGGCGCGTACTGCTCGGCGCTTGACGCCGATGCCGCCGGCGCAGAGGGCGCCTACTACGTCTGGTCAAAGGACGAATTCGAAGACGCGCTCGGGCCGGGACTCGCGCCGCTCGCCGCCGACCTCTATGGCGTCACCGAAGAGGGCAATTTCGCCGGGCGGAACGTGCTCCACGTCGCGCAGCCGGTCGATACGCTGCTTCGCACGCACGGGCTCGGCCCGGACGAACTCTGGCCGAGACTTGAACAGGTCAAGGCCCGGCTGCTTGCCGCCCGGGGCCGCCGCCCGGCCCCGCGCCGCGACAACAAGGTCCTCGCCGACTGGAACGGGCTCGTCCTGTCCGCTCTTGCCCGCGCTCACCAGGCGACCGGCACGGTGCGCTTCCTCGACCGCGCACAGGCGCTGGCCGGCTTCATCCGGGAGCGTCTCCTGCGTGGCGCGGATGTCATCCACCGGGAGCGGGCTGGGTTCGAGCCGGTGCCGGGCCAGCTTGCCGACTACGCGCTTGTCGGTCGCGGCCTGCTCGACCTGTTCCAATCCGACTTCGACCCGGCCTGCCTCCGCCTCGCCGGCGCCCTCACCGACCGGGCGGTCAAGCGGTTTCGTGCCCCGGCCGGCGGCCTCTACTCACAGGATCCGGCCACCCCGGGCCTCATCTCGGCGACCGTCTCCGGCGTCGACTCGCCGGTCCCGGCCGGCACCGCGGTCATCGCCGGTAACCTCCTCGACCTCGCCCGGCTCACCGGCCGGGACGACCTGCGCGAGACCGCGCTCGGCATCCTGCGCCGGTTTAACCCGGTGATGCGGCGCTGGCCGACAGCCTTCGCGACGATGCTCGCCGCTCTCGACCGGCATCTCCGCCCCGGGCTCGATGTCGCGCTCTTCATTCCCGACGCTGCCGACGAGACGGCCTTCCTCGCCGCCCTGCGCCGGCAGCCGGACCCGGACCGGCTCGTGGTTCTCGTCCGGTCTGCCGAGGCGCCGGCCGAACTCGCAGAGCTCGTCCCGCTCGTCCGAGGCCGGGGTGCCTTGGGCGGCCGGCCGACGGCCTGGACCTGCGCGGGCGGCACGTGCCGCCCGCCCGTCCACGACCCCGACGAACTGGCCGCGGTGCTCGCCGCGGGTGCGTCGCTTGACTCAACCGACGGCCCGCCTAGACTCTAAAGGACTATGCAGGAAAGATTTACCGAACGCGTCCGCAAGGTCATCAACCTCGCGCGCCAGGAGGCAATCCGCCTCCACCACGACCATATCGGCACTGAACATCTCCTCCTCGGCCTCGTCAAGGAAGGCGAGGGCGTCGCCGCCGTCGTCCTGACCAACCTCGGGATGAACCTCGACGACCTCCGCCGGGCGGTCGAGGACGCGGTCGAGACCGGCACCGAGACCCTCGTCCTCGGCGAGGTGCCGCTCAACCAGGAAGCCCGCTCTGCGCTCAATTACGCGGTTGACGAAGCCCGCAAGCTCAGCCATACCTACATCGGCACCGAGCACCTGCTCCTCGGCATCCTGCGTGAGGAACGCGGCGTCGGCTGCCAGGTGCTCCAGACGCTCGGCGTCGACATCGACCTCGTCCGCAACGAAACCGTCAAGCTCCTCGGCGGCAAGGGCGGCCAGCCCGCCAAGTCACGCTCGAAGACCCCGGCGCTCGACTTCTTCTCCCGCGACCTGACCCAGCTCGCCCGCGAGGAAAAGCTCGACCCGATCATCGGCCGGGACCGCGAGATCGAACGGGTCATCCAGATCCTTGCCCGGCGCAAGAAGAACAACCCGGTCCTCATCGGCGAGGCCGGAGTCGGCAAGACCGCCATTGTTGAGGGACTGGCCCAGCGCATCGTCGCTGGCCGGGTGCCCAGCGTCCTCCGTGACCGGCGCGTCCTCGCACTCGACATGGCCGCCATCGTCGCCGGCACCAAGTACCGCGGCCAGTTCGAGGAGCGGCTCAAGAGCATCCTCAACGAGATCCAGCAGCGCTCCGACTGCGTCATCTTCATCGACGAGCTTCACACCATCATCGGCGCGGGAGCCGCCGAGGGCGCCATCGACGCGTCGAACATCCTCAAGCCCGCGCTGGCCCGGGGCGAGGTCCAGGCCATCGGCGCGACCACCCTCGAAGAATACCGCCGCCACATCGAGAAGCACTCCGCGCTCGAGCGCCGGTTCCAGAAGATCCTCGTCGAGCCGCCGACCGTCGAGCAGACCGTCGACATCCTCAAGGGCCTCAAGGAACGCTACGAACTCCACCACAACGTCGCCTACACCGACGCCGCGATCGACGCGGCCGCCCACCTCGCCGATCGCTACATTGCCGACCGCTTCCTGCCCGACAAGGCAATCGACGTCATCGACGAAGCCGGCTCGCGGGTTAAGCTGATGCGCCCGGTCATCAACCCGGAGCTCGACGACCTTGAGCGCCGTATCGAGAAGTTCGCCGCGGCCAAGGAAGAGGCGGTACGCAGGCAGGAATTCGAGAAGGCGGCCGAGGCCCGCGACGAGCAGCGCAAGCTCACCGAGTACCTGCTCCGCAAGCGCCGCGAGTGGGAGAAGAAGGGCAGCTTCCCGGTCGTCACCGAGGAAGACATCGCCTACGTCGTCAGCGCCTGGACCTCGGTGCCGCTCGCCAAGCTCGAGGAGAAGGAGTCCACCCGCCTGCTCCGGATGGAAGAGGAGATCCGGCTCCGCATCGTCGGCCAGGACCACGCCATCACCGCGATCGCCAAGGCGATTCGCCGCTCGCGCGCCGGGGTCAAGGACCCGCGCCGGCCGATCGGCTCGTTCATCTTCCTCGGCCCGACCGGCGTCGGCAAGACCGAGCTCGCCCGCGTCCTCGCCCGCTTCATGTTCGGCGACGAAGACGCGCTCATCCGCTTCGACATGTCCGAGTACATGGAGAAATTCAACGTCTCGCGGCTCGTCGGCGCGCCGCCCGGCTACGTCGGTTACGAGGAAGGCGGCCAGCTCACCGAGAAGGTCCGGCGCAAGCAGTACTCGGTCGTCCTCTTCGACGAAATCGAGAAAGCCCATCCCGACGTCTTCAACATCCTGCTCCAGATGCTCGAGGACGGCCAGGTCACCGACTCGCTCGGCCGCCGGGTCAGTTTCAAGAACACCGTCATCATCATGACCTCGAACATCGCCTCGACCGAGATCCGCGGCGTCGCCGGCTTCGGCTTCAAGGCCGACGGCGTGATGGCCGGCTACGACGCGATGAAGGACAAGGTGATGACCGAGGTCAAGCGCTTCTTCCGGCCCGAGTTCCTGAACCGGGTCGACGAGGTCATCGTCTTCCACCCACTCGACCGGCTCCAGATGGAGGCCATCGTCGTCATCCAGCTCGAGGACCTCACGAGCCGGCTGAGCCGCCGCCGCATCGCGATCCGGCTCACCCAGCCCGCCCGCGACCTGCTCGTCGAGGAAGGATTCGATCCGCAGTTCGGCGCCCGGCCGATCAAGCGCGCCCTGCGCCGGCTGGTCGAGGACCCGCTGGCCGAGGAGCTTCTCAAGGGCAGGTTCCCGGAGGGCTCGACGGTCCAGGTGGACCGCACCGGCGACCGCCTCGTCTTCGAATCGGCCGAAGAGACGCCCGCCCCGTCCGAGGCTGAAGCCCCGGCCAGCGAGTGACGGCCCTTCTCCTCGTCCTGCTCGCGACAACCCCTGCCCCGCCGGGCCAGCTGGTTGTTCTCGCGGTCCAGGCCCGCACCGAAACCGCCGACTCACTGCTCGTCGTCCGTACCGCCGGCATCGCCACCGGCGCGGTCTTCACCCCGTCCGGCTTCTCGGTCGAACTTGCCGGCGCCATCCGCCGCATCCACGGCCTCGGCCTGTTCCGCCAGGTCGCGGCCGACACCGCGATGCTCGCCGACGGCGTCACCATCACCTTCCGCGTCGCCGAGTACCCGCGCATCGCCCGGCTCCTCTTCACCGGCTTCCGCCGGGTCAAGCTCAAGGACCTCGAGTCCCGGGCCAAGGCCAAGCCCGGCGAGGTTCTCACCGACCGCAAGGTCTTCGACTGGCGGCAGGAAGTCCTCAAGCTTTACAAGGAAAAGGGCTTCCTCCTCGTCAAGATCGAGCCGGGCTATAGCCAGCCCGACACCGCCGGCCGCATCGAACTCACCTTCAACATCGAGGAAGGCGACCAGGTCCGCATCCGAAGCATCGAAATCGTCGGCAACGAGGCCTTCCCGGACCCGAAGATCGAAATCAACCTCACCAACCGCGAGAAGCGCTGGTACCGCAAGGCCAGCCTCGTCGAGGACGAGTTCATCAAGGACCTCGACCGCATCGTCGACTTCTACAAGCGCAACGGCCACCTCGACGCCCGGGTCATCGACTACCGGATGGGCTTTGACAAGGGCTGGGTCTCGATCTTCATCGAGGTCGAGGAAGGCCGCCAGTACCGCTACGGCCGGGTCACCTTCGCGGGCGACTCGGTCATCCCGCGCGCCGACATCGAGGCGGTCACCGCCCGGCTCAAGGAAGGCAGGGTCTACAACTCCGACCACACCCAGGCCGTCCTCGCCGGCATCTACGGCCTCTACTCCGAGGAAGGCTACATCTACGCCTCGGTCATCCCGACCGAGGAGGTCCGGGGCGACTCGGTCGACCTGAGCTACGCGATCGTCGAGAACCAGCCCGCGCTCGTCCGGCTCGTCACCGTCGAAGGCAACGAACAGACCCAGGACAAGGTCGTCCGCCGCGAAATCAGCTCGCTGCCCGGCTACCGCTTCCGCCGGAGCGAAGTCATCCGCAGTCAACGCGACATCTTCAACCTCGGCTTCTTCGAGGACGTCAAGCTCGACTACCGCCGGGCCGACACCGCGGGCGCGATTGACCTCGTCTACCGGGTCAAGGAAAAGAGCTTCTTCGGCACCATCGGCGCCGGGGTCACCTACTCCGGCCCGGACGGCTTCACCGGCTACGTCGAACTCCAGCAACCCAACCTCTTCGGTCGGGGCCAGCGCGCCAACGTCAAGCTCGAAAAGGGCGGCAAGCTCACCAACATCGCGCTCGGCTTCACCGAACCCTGGCTCTTCGACACGCCGACCTCGGCCGGCGCGGACATCGCCTACCTCACCCGCAAGTACGACTACTACGACCGCCAGGAGATCGGCGGCGGCCTCTCATTCTCCCGGCCCCTTCCCCTCGACTACACCCGCGCTTACCTCGGCCTCCGGCTCACCGACGCCTTTGTCCCGCCCGCCTCGATCAGCTCCGGCTACGACCCGGGCGAAGACAACCCCTACGACGTCCGCGGCGATACCGTCCACAAGGTCGCCTTCGTTCCCAGTATCACCTTCACCCGCGACTCGCGCGACTACGTTTTCAACGCCCTCTCCGGCTCGGCCGTCACCTACTCCGTCGCCACCTCCTTCGGTGACATCCGCTTCCACCGCCACACTCTCGACGTCGCCCAGTACTTCCCGCTGTTCTGGAAGTTCGGGCTGATGGGCCGCACCCGGCTCGGCTACATCGATGGCTTCTCCTCCGCCGATGCGGTCCCGCTCTCGGAGCGCTTCTACGCCGGCGGCACCGGCGTCGACGGTGTCCGCGGCTACGGCGACCGCAGCATCGGCCCGTACAAGGCCGGCTATGCCATCGGCGGCAAGGCGCTCGCGCTCTTCTCCACCGAGCTCAAGCTCCGGCTCAGCCGCGAGCTCTCCTTCATCGCCTTCGCCGATGCCGGCAACGCCTGGAACACGCTCGAACAGATCAACCTCTCCGACCTCAAGCGCGGCGCCGGCCTTGGCGTCCGCATCGAAATCCCGATGCTCGGCCTCCTCGGCTTCGACTTCGGCTACGGCTTTGACCGCGAGGGCGGCGGCCGCTGGGAACCTCACTTCCAGATCGGCCGCACCTTCTAGCCGCTGCGCCCCTCCGCCTCCCCGCGCCGGGCAATCGCCTCAGCCCTCGCACCCCTCGCTGCTCGCAGCCGGCACACCGCTCCCACCTGTTAGCTGCCGCCGGGCCGAGGAACCTGAAGCCGAATCGTCACGCGGCCGGGCGTGAAACCCGCCCGCGCCTCTCCAACTCAACCGATTACCCCGTTCACCGCGCCCGGCTCTCGCAGTCACGAGGACCCGGTTCTCCCGCACCGACCGCCGGCGTGCCGGTCCAGCACCGGCGCAAGCTCCCCGAACGACGCGCCGCAGGCCCGCCTGCGCGCAACGCGCGGGCAGGCCCGCAGGCAATGGGCAACCAGCCCCAGCGTCGGGCGCCCCACCCGGCCGTGCTCAAGCCGGCTGAGATGCGAGTAGAAGCCAGGCTTCCGGCCCATCAGGTGCGCCAGTTCGACCAGGCTCAGCCCGGCCCGCCGCCGCAACCCGCGTAACGCCGCACCCGGCGCAACCGTCGCTCCCGGTCTGAAGCCAGCCACCCTCACATTACCATCCATAGCCTATGTTAGTAGGAACTAACGACCCGGTCAATCGCGAAATCGTCACAATCGGTTGAAAAATCAGCACTTCATTCACCTCTGAATTTACCCCCTCCCCCATACCCGGTATTACTCCCCCAGTAACTCCGGGGGTTACTCCGGGAGTAACTCCCGGGGTTACTCCCGGTGTTACTCCGGGGGTTACTCCGGGGGTTACTGGGGTAGTTACTCCGGGGGTTACTCCCGGGGTTACTGGGGGAGTAA